>NZ_BOQD01000152.1 GCF_018332515.1 Bacillus hominis
TAAATGGAATATATGTTATGTTTTCCTTGCAATTATACATTATTATATTCTTATAAAAGGAGAGAAATATATGATTCTTACAAAAAAGCGGTTCGTTATCTCTAGTTCATTTATTCTCATTACCTCACTTTGCACGATTACTTTATTAACAAAGCCAAATACAAAACTAGATTCCTCACCTTCAAGTATAGAAAAAGAGACTATTACCCTTTCATCGAGTAATAAAGAAGAAATCCGAACATTTCATTCATCTTCATTTAATAATTCGCATACATTCAGAGGTGGCACAGGTACAGGCTTTGACTTTAGCGGCCAAGGTGACTTAAATATTACGATTAAAAATACCGGTACAAACAGTTTTACCTATTCAATTAAATTCAAAGAAGATCGTTTAGTAAAACACACGTTACAGCCAAATGAAAGTAAATCCTTTACTTTACGTTCACTCATCGCCAATCCTCTACCAGGTGATTATTCGTTATCTGCACATAATCAAGATGGTTCTGAAAGTAGTATGAACCTTGAAGTGCAGCCACAATAGAACAAATTAAAAAGGATAGCCTTTTTAATTTGTAAAACGAGAATTCCCTATTCTTTGAACGACGACATAATACATGGAATGATATCAACGATTTTTCGAATATATCTATCACAACTCTTAATATGTCAATGACTCAACATAGAATACCGATTCACCGACAACGAAAAGTCTGTTCCAGAACGGAACAGACTTTATATTTCTTCATTACGACCGAAACGCCGCATCCGCCAATATGGAAAGTGTTGCATCATCCATCGGCGGATTGTGCAATCCTGCTCTGACGTTTAGATAGTAACGATGAAGCGGATTTTTTTCTGATAAACTTTTCGCCCCGACAATACGCATTGCTTTATCTACAATAGATATTGCCGCGTTCGTTACAACATACTTCGCAGCTGCTAGTTCGGCTTGCAATGATAATTTATCTTCTGCCTCATCGTATTTTTTCGCAATTTGATATAAAAAGACGCGAGCTTGCATAAGCTCAAGTTCTAATTCTCCAACTAATCTTCTAATATTCGGTAATAAACTAATAGAATGATTTAAGCTATTTGGCTTGTATGATTCCGCAAACTGAATTGCATAATTTCTTGCTGATTGAGCAATTCCTAAATAACATGCCGGTATATGTAGCAACCAGCCAATACCCTTTTGTTTCACTTTCCCGCCCCATACATCCGTAAAAAAGCGCTTCTCTATCTCTACATTTTGTAAAACGAGATCATGGCTCGCAGTTCCTCGCATTGCGATACTATCCCACGTTTCTTCAATTGTTACGCCTTGTGTATTCTTCGGAATGACAAACTCTCCGATTTCTTCTCGGCCTTCAATACTTGCTGAAATGATAAAATAATCAAGTACTGGCGCCATTGTCGTAAACGTTTTTCTTCCATTTATAATCCACTTCTCACCTTTTTGGACAGCTAACGTCTCTGGTTTCCCGCCGCGCGTAGGACTACCTGTATTCGGCTCTGTCGCTGCTCGATTAAAAAGCGCACCATTACGCACTTCTTCACAAAACCAAGTGAACATTTCCTCATTCCAAGAGCGATTTTCAGCTAATTCCTTTACAATACCAAGGTGCCATCCAATTGATAATGCGGTCGCACCGCAACCTTCTGCTATTTTCTCTTGAAATAAAACGAAGTCATATAAAGAAATCGCATTGCCTCCCAATTCTTTTGGCAACGTTAATTTCGTATATCCGATATCTTTCAAATTATTAATATTTTCATACGGAAATGATCCTAATTCACTTAGTTGATGCTCCCTTTCCATGAACTTCGGAATCAATTTATTTATTTGTTCAATAACTAAAGATTGTTCTTCTGTTTCAACAAATGAGAGTGCCATACTATAATCTCCTTTATGTTCGATTCATAAACCGTTCATTTTGTCATTATGATTATATGAAATTACCTCTCTATTGTTTCACTATTCCGATAAAAATACAATGCTTTTGAACAATAAGAAAAGTTCCTATTCATGGATAGGTTCTTTCCTTATATTAATCCCCCTTCAATGCCTTCAGTGGCAACGAGGTTACATATCCAATATACGAACATAATTCTTTAAAAAAGAAGGGGATTTCTGTATCTAACGTTTTATACGCTGACGTTGGAGTTGGTGATGCATACGCTTCAATTTTAATATGTTTTGCAATTTTCATCGCACGTTTCATATGAAGTGGATCACTCACGATCGTATATGTGCGTATTCCGTTCTCTATTCCAACTTGCTTTGCATTCTTTAAATTATCCTCTGTGAAAAGGGATTTTGTTTCAATTAAAATATCTTCTTCTTTTACACCATGTTTCAGTGCATACACTCTAGCAGTACGCGCTTCCTCAAGCTCCGCCTCAAACTTTGTACCACCTGTGAAAATAATCTTTTTAATATTACCGTTCTTATATAAAGAAATTGCATGATTAATTCTTTCTTTAAATACAGGAGATGGTTTTCCGTTCCATGAAGCTGCTCCTAGCACGATACCAGCATCTGTCTTCACATCATCATCTGTTTTAAAGCGATAACTCCAAATATCGTAAGCTGCATAACTTACATATAAAATAATAGAACAAATCATAAGCAAGAATACTTGCAAGATTCTTCTTTTCTTACTTTTCTTATTTTCTTTCATTTATAAATGCCTCCGTACATCATCCATACTTCTATATAAAAACGTATATATCAAATCATTTTGTTTGAATTTGTTTAAAAGAAGGAATTTTTCTTGTCATATATATGCATTAAAGGGTTTTCATTTAAAATTGAGGATTAACAATTCATTTTTCGTTTGCGGTTTTCATTACATTTGTGTAATCCATAAGTTTATTACCATACAACTACATTGTAACGAATTTTTTATCATAATGGAATGATGAAACAAAAGTAAATAAAAGAAGTAACTGTTTTGTAAGAAAAAAGGTATATTTTTCATCTTGACGATTAATACACCTTTCTTAATATGAATTATCGTTTTTCTTTATACGACTCTAACTTTTCTAATAACCGTTCTTTTACAGCTGGCCATTCACTTGCAATAACACTGTATACAACTGCATCTCTAACATGTCCACTCGGCAATTTTCTTTCATTTCTAAGTACACCCTCTTTTACTGCGCCCAGTCTTTCAATTGCTCTTTGTGCTTTTTCATTTCGTGCATCCGTCTTAATTTGTACTCTCCGCATATGCAATTTTTCAAAAGCATATTGTAATAACATATACTTACATTCTGTATTCATACTCGTACGCTGTACATTCGGGTCATACCACGTTTTACCTAACTCAACTGTCTTATCTTCCACTGAAATGTTATATAAGCGTGTACTTCCTACTATTTCATTCGTCTTTTCATCAACAACAACAAATGGCAAATCCTTACCTGCCCCATAAGCTTTTATCGCCTTTTGAACATATTGCTGCATATCTTGAACAGTATCCATTTTAGAGATTAAATACGCCCAAATATCTCGATTTCCTTCTACAATCGAAAACAGCTTTTCGACATCACCACTGTCTATTAACCGTAATTTTGCTCTTTCGTGAATAATTTCCATTTGCAAGCCCCCTTCTTTTGTTGTTACTATATCATATTATTATTTATCATTTTATTATGATATAAAAATAAAATTCACCATCATAGAAATATAATATATCTTAAAATAAAAAATGCGATGCCTTTATTCAAGCATCGCACTCATAATTTGAATTGAAATTTACTTCTTTTCCATTACGGCAAAGTAATTATTTTCGCTATCCGCAAAATTAAATATTCTACCTGTAGGCATAGTTACAATTTCCCCAACTGTAACTTTTTTGTTTACTAAATCACTATATAAACGATCGAATTCTTTTGAGAAGAACATTAAAGAAGGTGTGCCAAGATTTAACTCAGGCTGCATTTTAGCAATTAACTCTTTATTATGGAGAATAATACTTGTTTCAGCTTCTTTAGTTGGAGCAATTTCAATCCATCGCATTCCTTGACCGTTATCTTCCTCCGAAATAACACTAAATCCTAATTTTTCTGTCCAAAATTCCTTCACTTCATCTTGGTTATTCACATACAACATAATTTGGCCAACATTATTAATCATATATTTTAGCTCTCCCTTATAAACTTTTTTATTAAACTCAATGCGCTTAAACCTACTTACCACCGAAAATAAAGTTACTGTACAAAAATCTATTTCAGCGATTCCAATCGCTCACTCAAACGATCCCAAGTTTCGGTGATACCTTGTAGCATACCCATATCCATAACAGTCTTAAGGGCCTCTTTGGAAACATATTCAGCACGGTTTATTAGCTTTGTCTTTCCACCTAAATCGATAAACTCCAATGTCATCTCGGTTGACGGCATAGAATCATTTACATTGCCTTCAGCATCTGAAAAGTAATCGGTATAGACGATTTTCTCTGGCTCAATAATCTCTTTATAGACTCCTTTGCCCCATGATTCCATACCAAAGAATTGCCCCAGGTCCTGATCGACACACTTCATACAGTAGTGCCAAACGCCTCCCGGACGGAAATCGACAGTGCATGCGGGAATTTCCCAACCCTTTGGTCCCCACCAATGCTTCAAATGTTCTGCTTCTTTAAACATACTGAATACAAGATCACGCGGTGCATCGAAAACGCGCTCCAGTACTAATACTCGCTCATTCTCTACTCTCGATACCATTGTATTTTTTGACATTTTAATTCCTCCTTAAGATTTTTCCTTGTTTTGCAATTCCTTCAAATACCTATCTAGATTATCGAATCTCTCTTCCATCACATGCTTAAATGACTGTACCCAACAATCAAGTGCTTGGAAAGGTTCAGGTCGTAACTTATAAATCCGGCGATTAGCTTCAGCTTGCACTTCCACAATTCCAGTATCACTTAGCACCTTTAAGTGTTTCGAAGTTTGTGGCTGCCTTAATCCCAGATGATCGGCAATTTCCCCAACAGTTAGAGGACCGTCACGCAACAGTTCAACGATATTCATACGATTCGGTTCAGATAAGGCATTCAGCGTCGCCACGTTCACGCCCGAAATTTCCTCCGACATATCACTCACCTCGTTAAGTGATGGTCTCCAGTTATAACACATCAATATCATCACTAATATTATCGTCTTGTTGAATTGATTATATCCAAACGGGAATATTCCCGTCAAGGAATATTCAAAAACTAACTTCACACTAAATGTGACTTTCACTTTGGAATAAAGTAAAACTTTAATTCGTGTTTTTTATTTCTCTCCACTGATTATTATCTCGCATGAATTGCGATTTTACGATAAGCAAAAAAGAAGTCATTTGAATCAGAATGACTTCTTTTCTTTTTGAATAAATATTAACTTTTATTAAACAAATCATATTTTTTCATGCTCTATTACTTTATCCCTTTTAACCTCACTTAACCTAATTCAATTTTCCTCAACATCTCTTCCTTAGGACCAAACATACGAATTCCTTGTCGAATATACTCTTCCCATATAGGGTGTGAAGGCTCATCAATAATAGTTAATATCGTACCGATTACATATGAGAAGTAGGAAGAAAATACAACATTTGGTTTTAGCGGTATTAGTTCCCCCCATTTTCTGACCATCGATTATTACAGAAGAGACGATTTCCTTTGATTCCTCCCAAAAAACGAGTATTTTACTCATTATTTGTGGAAATTGATCGCGATGAGCAATTACATATTGTACTAGTCTTAAAGAACTACTTTGTTGAATAAAAAATTTCATTTGTTCATATACCATCTTTGAAATTCTCTCTAATGGTGAACCATCGAATTCATAAACTAATAAGAATAGTTTTCTAAAATCTTCAAAAGGTGCTAATACTGCTGCTTCAAACAATTTCTCTTTACTTTCATAGTAATATGCTACACTACCAAAGCTTACTTCTGCCGCCTCTGCTATTTTAGACATAGTAGTCGGAAAATGGGGCAATCTGCTCTGTTAGGTTGATAGGCATATGGGGGTACCTATTCAAGGGAAAATCTGGATAAATCCCAATAAATACTATATACTAATAAACGGGAGGGGATAAAAATGCTAGATCAAATCACTTGGGGAACGCCAGCCAGCTTATTATGCTTAGGATTCTTTTTTGCAGGACTAGGAATCTTCTTAAGAAGCATTACGTCATATACGAAAAATAAATAAAAATACCCCGATTTTAAACAAAAGAAGCCCTCCTGTTACAGACGGCTTCTTTTGTTATAGCTTTATCTTATTAAAACTTTACAGCAACAAATAAGCAATTGGCGTAATAATAAGCAACGTTAAAATCGTTCTTATCACATATAAAATAATCAGTTCAGATACTTTTAACGGAATATCTGTTGATAATATACAAGGGATTGATGCGGAGAAAAACAAGATAGATGATACAGACACAACCGCAATAACAAACTTTGTCACAAGCGGTGCACTTACAACTAACAATGACGGTAAAAACATTTCTGCAATACCAACTGATACAGCTTTAGCAGCTAAGTCTGCTTCTGGCAATCGTAATAACCACGTAAATGGATAGAAAATATAGCTGACCCAATCAAATATTGGTGTAAACTTTGCTAAGACGATACCGATTAATCCTACTGACATAATCGATGGTAAAATCCCCATCGTCATAATAAAACCGTCTTTTAAATTCACTGCAATATTTTTCATAACGCTCGGTGCAGACTTCGATACTTCTAATGCATCTTCCCAAGCTCGTTCTAGCATTCTTTCTTTATAGACAGGCTCTGGGAACCCTTCTTTCGTAATATATGTATCTGGTTTTCTACTAAGTGGCGGGATTCTTACGGTGATAGCAGTCACGATGAATGTTACAACAAGCGTAGTCCAAAAATAAACATTCCATAAATGCATCATATCTAATGTTTTTGCGATGATGATCATAAATGTAGCGGATACTGTAGAAAAACCTGTAGCGATAATGGCTGCTTCTTTTGTCGTATACTTTCCTTCTTTATAAACCCGATTAGTAATTAATAAGGCTAATGAATAACTCCCAACGAATGAAGCAACCGCATCAATTGCCGACCTTCCCGGTGTTTTCCATAACGGTCTCATAATCGGACGACAAAACGTGCCGATAAACTCAAGCAATCCGTACCCAACTAATAACGCTAAAAATGCCGAGCCAATTGGGACGAGTAAACTTACTGATATAACTAACTTCTCATACAAAAACGGTCCAACATCTGGCGCAAAGAACCAAGCTGGTCCTACTTTCAAACAATATAATACGCCAAAAACAACACCTACTACTTTTAAAATAGAAAAACAAATATCTACAATAGATGCATTCCATTTTTTCGTATAAAATGGATAAATCGCACCAATTATCATTACAAGTAGTGCGTAATATGGTACTACAGAAGGAACTGAAGTCCGGATCCACGATACGATATGATCAATCATAATAGACGAAGCACCGTTTATCGTAACGGGAACAAAAAACATGAATACACCTACTAAACTAGCGAGTACAAACCGAAGAATAATCCCTCTCTCTCGCCCTGTCTTAATTACATTACTTTTTAATTCAATTTCACTCAAAATTCGACACCTCCTATTATCTAAATATTCTGTATAATTATATTAAATTCCTTCTTTTTAATTGAAAATTAACAAGTAATAATCTTACTTTTTCATTGTCAGTCTCCAAAAATTATCATATAATGTTCTTCAGTAATGTTACATATACAAACTTTAAACACGTGATTTGTAACCATTTTATTTCCTTTTGTCAATTCACTCATTAAATTAACCTACATAAAATAGAAGGAGAATGTACAATTGAAAACAATAAAAATAACTATGGCAAGTACACTGCTACTTGGCGCTCTCATCGCTCCATCTAGTTCTTTAGCTGTGAGTGAAACTGTAACACAAAAAAATAATGCGCAGTTGGAGATTGACGAAGACGATTACTACTATCAGTTTCCCGATGTTATTGGGTGGGCAAAGCCGTCTGTTGATTATTTAGTAAAGAAAAAGGTCTTATCTGGCTTACCAGACGGTACATTTGGACCTAATCTTGAAATCGATAGAGCTTCTGCCGCAATTATCATGGCAAAAATATTAAACTTACAAATAGATGCTTCGGCTCAACCATCATTTAAGGATTCCCAAGACCATTGGGCTACTCCTTATATTGCTGCAGTTGAAAAAGCTGGGATTATTAAAGGAGTAGGTAATGGGAATTTCAATCCTTCTGTAAAACTAACGAGAGCTGCTATGGCTTCTATGCTTGTCCATTCATATAACTTAGACAAAAAAGCTACTGAACTATTACCTACTGTATTTCAAGATTTAAAAGGACACTGGAGTGAGAAGTCGGCCAATCTTCTTGTTGCTCTTCGTATTTCAGCTGGTTATGGTGGTAGTCATTGGTATCCAGATAACACTATTACCCGTGCAGAAGCTGCCAGTTTAGTTGCTCGCACAGATCAATCAAAAGATAAAGAAATTAAATTAAAGCAAGTTTCTATGAAACAAAGTTATTTTATATATCCTGAATCCTCTCTACATTCAGGTATAATTGCTGAATATCCCGCCCAAACCGTTACTGTATTCGACGAATCAGAAACAGGATGGATTAAAATTGCTACAGATCATGGGTTAAAGTGGACACCATTACAAGAGAAACAAGTTTATATTGATAAAAATTTTGTTACCTTTGATAGACCGTCAAGAACAGGATATGTGGTTGGTAAATATCCCCCTCAAACTGTAACAGTCGTTGAAGAAAATAGCATCTGGTTAAAGATTCGTACTAGCGAGGGTCTTCAATGGATGAATCCATACTTAGAAGAAGGTGAAGGAAAAGAACTAACGTACATACCAAAAGAATTTTTTGCTTACGATAGCCCTAATTTTTCTTCTAAAGTATCTGGAAAGTACGCTCCACAAGGTGGCGTAGAAGAATTAGCTAAGGGAGATGACGGATGGGTACAAATTCGTACAGACAAAGGACCGAAATGGATAAATATGTCTTATCTCTTACGTCCAAAGCTTCTCTTAAATGTTCCTGCCATTAATCAATTACCGGAACTACAAAAAGGAAGTACTGTTGTTTCACTACAAATGCTTTTAGAATACTACACAGGACGTTCATTAAATAAAGTAGAATTTGCTAATCAAATGCCCTTTGATACAACGCGGCGCAAGACTGATGGAAACGGAAAAGTTACAGTTTGGGGTGATCCAGACATCGGATTCGTTGGTGACGTAAGTGGAAAGAGCTATGGTTACTCTATTAACCCAGCACCATTGAAACAATTACTTGATAAATACGCCAGAGGTACAGACTTAACTGGGCAGGATTTTTCTGTTTTAGAAAGTTATGTACGTAATGGTAAACCGGTTGTAGCATGGGTTACAACCAAAATAAACAGCCCACAACTAGATCAAACTTGGCCAACACCTCAAGGGAAAACGGTAAATGGATACAGAAATGCACATACGATTATCATAACTGGTGTAGATGATCGTAACATTTACTATAATGACCCATTAGAAGGTAAAAAAGACCAACCAATGGTAAAATCTCGATTTGAGCACAGTTATAACCAAATGGGTAAAAAAGCTTTAAGTATCGATTAATAATATAAAGTGAAACTTTAATCAGTGGGGGCTGTTCATCCCCCACTGATTATTAGCCCTCACCAATCGGCGTTTACGGGCAGTTACTCTCCCACCTAACTTCTTTGCTCCAGCTGAATTTTGAGGTGGGAGTTTTACTGCCCGTTAATGCGGGGTAAAAAAGCCTATTTTGATCGTATGATTCAAAATAGGCTTTTTCTATTACATCCCATAATCATCAGCAATTACTTGAATAATGCGATACGATTCTTCGGCTACTTTCTCATTACTATCCCTATTCGCATCGTATGTAATTAACACCTTCCAAAGCGCCCACCCTCTCGCTCTATTCCACGTTTCTTCATCCATACGTAATACTTTTTTTAATACGTTCCTACTATTCTCATCAAAAAATGTCCATGCCATCGCTGCATCACAAGCAGGATCCCCTACTCCTAATATACCAAAATCAATTACGGCACAAAGCTTTCCATCTTTAATGAGTAAGTTCCCCGGTGCTATATCCCCATGAACCCAAACTGGTTTGCGGTTCCATGTTGACCGAAGTGCTAAATCCCAAAGGTGCTTTAATAATGTCTCATCAAAAACATCCTTATTATTTTCAATGGCTGTTCTTGCCTCTTTATCGTATACAGATATAAGCCCGCCTCGGTAAAAATTATGTGCTCCAGCAATTGGTCCGTTACTCGCATCAATGGATTGCAATTCTACTAAAAATACCCCTAAGTCCGCCGCAAATTCATTTAAGTCACGGATATTTTCTTTCGTAACTGTCTCTCCTTCTATCCATTTATTAATAGACCAAGGCCACGGATACTTTTCAGACGGATTCCCTTTCGCAATTGGTGCAGAAATTGGTAAAGAAAGTTCCTTACTTAATATAGGCAGCCACTTGTTTTCTTTCTCAACTTGCGGTGCATACGCTGCATCACTTGGTAATCTTACACTCATCTGATCTCCTAAATGAAACGTTCTATTATCGTGCCCGCTAAGCTTTACAGGTTCCACTTCTAAATGTGCCCATTCAGGAAATTGCTCTTGTATTAACTTTTCAATTAAATCTGTGTTAATTAGATTCATTCACTTCTCCTTCTCTTTTGAAATTTACTATGTCCTTCTGTACTACCAAGATACTCAAAACCACTTCGTTTGTAAAAATCATTCAACGTACGATTATGTCCAACACAATCTAGCTTCAAATATTTTTTATCACGCTGTACATTCTCTTCAATCCATTTTAATATCATTTCTCCTATCCCATTTCCTTTATACTTCCGTTTCACCGCAAGTCTATGAATATATAACGAATCAAAGACTTCCTCTTTACCAAAAATGTGTTCATCCCAATCATTTTGTTTAGGAGATACTGTAAACGTACCGATAACTTCCTCTTCATTTAGTACAACATACGTATATTTCTCTTTTATACCTTCTATTATTTCAGTCGTAGCTTCTTCTCCTAAAAGATATTGCCATTGATTCACTTCTTTATCTTTTAACCACTGTGCTACTTCGTTTAATACAGTAATAACGACATTAATATCTTCTTCTGAAGCAATTCTAACTGTATAGTTCTTCTCCATATTTTTGACCATTCTATTAAAAAACATTAATCCTTATAACCAAACAATACGCTTATAACAGAATCTTTTTTAATAATAATTCTTCTTCCATCCATTTCAAAATCTTGATAATGTGGTCCTTTACTATTAATAAGCTTCCACATTTCCTCACTTTTTGTAGGAGTAAGAATGTTTAAAAATTGTTTCACAGATTCTTCTACACCACTATCTTCGCTATAAATATATAGTTTTGCTTCCCATTCATCTCTATCATTTATATATAAATCCATGACATTAAAAACGGAATCGCCATTCGCGCCCAATAAGTTATATGTATACCTATTTTTATTAAGGAAAAATCCGAGAGATTCAGCTTCCCTTTTTAATTCTCCCCTAACATCATGATTTCCCTCTGGGTTTTGACCTTTAAAAATGGAATTGTACAAGAATTTCGCAAACTGCTCTCTTTTTACATCATATTGCCCGCCATACTGGTTATTCCCAATACCACTTGTCACCCCATTGCTATATAGAGCTTTAATTGCGTCCTCAGCCCAATGATTACTCGGAATATCATTAAATGGTACGTTTCCTTTTATCTCTAGATTAAATGCAGTTTGTAAAATCTTTGCCATTTCATAACGAGTTAACGTATCATCTGGTCGGAATTTATCAGTGCCATTTCCAATCATGATTCCAACTTCGGTAACAGCTTTAATACTCTCTTCAAACATGTGTCCTTTAATGTCTGAAAAATTTGTAGCCTGTGCCTCATTCTCTTTTAAATTATAATAGCGAGCCATAATAGATGCTACTTGCCCACGGGTAATATCATCACCAAATCCATATACTCCATTACCATAACCTGAAACAATCCCCCTATCTGCCAAATAATTTATTGCTTGTTCAGACCAATGATTACTTGGTATATCGTTAAAACGGCTTGTTTGTGCATGAGCAGTAGTTGCCCCAAATAATGTTGTAGCGATTAAACCTGTTGCAATTACATTTTTGAGATTCATAATTCTCCCCCCTAATTTATTCCACATAATAAATTGTAAAAAATATCCACATTCTATATAAATATATTAATTTAAAGTGCGCACGTCAAATATTTTTTAATAAAACAAACATTCAAATAACAAAGGGTTCTCCATCCAATCCACCACGTGCTACTAAGTATGATTCCTCACTCCCCACCCACCAATCAAATGAAGAAATATGAATTGGCTTTAATACTTTCCAAAGTAAATTCTCATATTCATTTGGAATATCTACAAAAATTCCTCTTTTCATTTGTTTGCTCCTAGCTTATTTATTTTCATTTTCGTTTCATACATTATATACCAAATCTAACCACTATATTTTGTCAATCCTATGTAACTTGCATTTCATCGCAAAAAAACCGCTCCACTACTGTGAAACGGTTTCCTTCTACTTATATTTAAGTATTGCATTCAATTACTGCACTACGTTTTAAAATAATTTCTAATATGTTCACCACATCAGCCATTCATTTTTAACATTCACTTCGACTTCACAAAATAATATAAAAACCACACCGCATGATTTTGTTCATCTGCAGCGATTCTCCGTAACAAATCTTTCATAGATGCATCTGATGTTTCATCTGAAATTTCTAAATAAAAATCTACAGTCTTTTGCTCATCTTGTATAGCGAATTCTAATCCTTGTAAGTACGTATTAGGACATCCTTCATTGATCTGTGGTTTCGGCTGCTGACCAGTTAAGTTCGTATAGATTTGTACAAAATGATGAAAATGCCTTATTTCATCATTACGGATTTCAAGAATTTGTTTTTGTTCTACTTGATTTGGAGCCATGTTAGCTAATTTAGCATAGCAGCTTATAGCGCTATACTCTCCGTTTATAGCTTTTTCAATATCACTTATCAACTTATCATTCTGCCTATACCAATCATGATAATTCGAATTATACATCGTATCCCCTCCTTAATTTCGCATAACATTTTATGCATTTTGAAATAGTCGGAGCATGTATATATAACGGGATAGCTGTATCTTTAAAAGAAAGTTTGATATAAGGGTCTATTTTGCAAAGGAATTGCTTATGCATAAAATGAAACTATAATCAGTGGGGGTTTTGTTCATCCCGTACTGATTATTAGCCCTCACCAATCGGGAGTTTTACTGACCGCAAATAGCGGGATAAAATAACACTTTTTTTGTATACTGTTGCTATAAATTCTCACAATAGTTGGAAAATAAATTTGCGAATCAACCGAATGTGATGATGTGTGAAGCTATTATAGGTGCAATAACATAACTAGGAGGTTCCACTATGCCATCTTTATTCAAAACTATGGAGTTCCAGTTGAAAACTGAACGACTTGATCTGAGTATGTGGGAGGAATCCGATTCAGTTTGGATGAGAAAATTAATTGGCGAACGTGGTGTGGACATGCCAACCGTTGACTCCGTTCGTAACAAGCTTATCGAGATGAGAGAGAAAGCAGCCGAAAATGGCATTTCCCTTCTCACTATTCGAAGGCGAGACGAAGGCGATTTCATCGGATACTGCGGCTTGATTATCGGGCGTTCCACACTTGAAGAGCCGGAGATTGCATACGAGCTGTTCCGCAGTGCTCATGGTAAAGGCTACGCGACTGAGGCAGCATCCGTTGTGCTGGACGCTGCGATTGCTACTGGGCGCCACAGACTTTGGTCGACTGTAGGCGCTTGGAATGTTGCTTCCCTCCGAGTGCTAGAAAAGATAGGGTTTAAGCGGCATCACAGTACGTGGGAGGACGAGCGCGGTGAGATTGTTTGGAACGTACGCGATCTTTAGAGATCCCGACTTAATTCCAAACACAACATTTTTCAACAATCGGGCGTTAAAATTGAGCAAAAATCATAAAAATTATCCTACTTTGTTCCAAGGCTACATACAACCGCAAATACGAATTCTTCAGCTTATAGATTTCACCACAAAAAAACCGTTTCACTAATTAGTGAAACGGTTTTTTTTAAGCATTCAATTCTGTTCTATGCCCTTTTACTGCACTACGTTTGAAAGCAGTCGCTAGAATAATAACCATACTTACCACACCAATCCAAACGAGGACAGTAACTGGTGTATTCCAGCTTAAACCTTTTCCGAAGAAGAAGATTTCTCTTAGTCCTTCGATCATAAATCTCATCGGCAACCACGCATACACCCAGTCTTGATAAAACGAGGGCAACATCTCAGGCGCTAGCGATAATAATGGTGCTCCGAAGAATAGTAATAACGCGAATAATCCGATTCCATTTAGTCCAACTAATGAAAGCACTGCAGAAATCATTAAGAAGAAACTAAACGCTGTAATGGATAAGAACAACGCCGTATCTGTTACATTCGAAATATTTAATCCTACCATACTATCTGCAAGCCATGTAAGACCAAATCCAATTACAAGCGCCGCAATAGCTCCTGTTATTATTTGTTTTACTTTTAATACAAAGTTTTCTTTTCGTGAGCCTACTGGCATTTTGCGAATCGCAATAAAGATAATTGCTGCACTAGCTAAACTTGCAATCCATAACGGTTGGAATAATGATATTGGTGAGTTACCGTTCGCGCTATTTTTGCCAATTTCATTCATATTTGTCACTTTCTTCGCAATAGGTGTTACTAAATTTGAAGCTTGATCAGCTGTTAAAGTAGCTCCTTTCGCTTTCAATCCACCTAATAGCTCAGTACGAACAGTATTGTTCATATTATCTACTACACCATTTAATATTTGCCCTGCCATAGTTGATGCCGCTGTATTCATTCCTTGATTTATGAATATTTCTACCTCTGGTGAAGATGGTTGTGGTGTTCGTAACGATGCTTGTTTTGCGCTAAATTCTTTCGGAATGACTAATGCCGCGTAATACTCTTGATTGTTTAACCCCTTTTGAACTGATTCCTTATTTTTTACTTCTACCCACTTCACCGCAGGTTCTTTATCTGATTTCGATGATTTTTTCATCGTATCAACGATTTTTTGCCCCATATTCATTTTAGGTTGATTCGGAATTTCTACTCCTTGATCCTCATTTACAATTGCAATTGGTAAATTTTTCGGCTGAGGTTGAACTGTCGGGAATAATGTTAATGAAAAAATAAAGACAATAAGTAGTGCAATGACTGGTGATAATAATAAAAGTTTATTTTTAAACATGTTCTTTTCCCCTCCTTTAATTTCAGTTACAATAAGTGAACAACGTGTTGTTTATTTATATTTTGAATTATATGTTTGCGTTGAACCTTATACAATAATCAGAAATCGCGAATGTGTCGGTTATAAGACACATTTGATAAATATGTTGAAGAAAATTTAGGAGGGACATACTTTGCGAGATAGTAATTTAGATTTACGAGTGATTCGTACAAAAACGGCAATACGAAATGCATTTGTGGAATTAATTGAAGAAAAAGGCTTTGACGCCATTACAGTAAAAGATATTACAACGAAAGCAAACATAAACCGTGGTACGTTTTATACACATTACCTAGATAAATTTGATTTAATGACGAGATGCCAAGAAGAAATTATGTACGAGATGTCTAGCATTGCAAAAAAGAAATTTCCGGAAGTGATTGCGGATCTTGGATCAAACCCTTCCCCAACGACTCCATTTGCACTTCTCACTTCTATTCTTGAATTTCTAAATGAAAATAGTGATTTTATAAAAGCTGTACTTAACCCAAAAGGAGATTTATCTTTCCAAACAAAACTGAAAGACTTTATGTGGAAAACACTGTTTGAAGATACGAATGATGCTCTCATAAAGAAAGAGAATTTACTTGTCCCGAGCCAATACTTTGCTTCTTATATGGCATCTGCTCATATAGGTGTCATTCAGCAATGGTTAAATAGTGGGCAAAAAGAAACACCTGAGGAAATTGCTCGTATTTTATCAACAATCGCAGTTCATGGACCTTTTTATGCAGCTGGCTTAAAAAAATAAACTCGTTGCAAAATAAAAAGGATCATCCACTACATATAGCAGCGGATGATCCTTTTATTCATTTGAGGCACAACTACAATATTTCAATATACCCTTCTGTTCCATGTACCCGAATTCGTTGCCCATCTTTTATTAATTTCGTAGCATTCTCCACCCCAACAACTGCTGGTAATCCATATTCACGTGCGATAACTGCTCCGTGCGTCATGAGTCCGCCGACTTCTGTTACTAAACCTTTTATAGATACAAACAATGGTGTCCAGCCAGGATCCGTAAATGCCGTAACTAATATATCTCCATCTTCTAAATTTGCACCTTCCATGTTTAATATAACGCGAGCTCTCCCCTCTATCACACCTGAAGAAACAGGCAGACCTACGATTGCTTCCGCAGGGAGATTTTCTCGTTTGTACTTACCTGTAATGATTTCACCATCAGACGTGATAACGCGCGGGGGCGTTAGTTTTTCATATAATCTATACTCATTCTTTCGATTATTGATAACTTTGTAATCCAGTTTATTTGTACGAACGACTTCATGAAGCTCTTCAAAATTCAGATAGTATATATCATCGGTTTCATGAATAACACCGCTCTGCATTAGTTGCTTTGCTTCTTTCAGTAACGCCTGCTTATATATGAAATAACGATTAATCATGCCATATTTCGGGTATTCACGATAACCGATGAAATTCCGGATGTTACGAATCATTCGCTTCGTCTTTTCTACTTTTTGTTTACCATCCGGCAAGTGCTGCAATCGCTCTACTAACTCTTCTTCTTTTTTCAAGGCTTCCTGCAGCCCTTCTTCAAATTTCCGTTTACTAGCACCCGCTTCAAAGTCTCTTATATTATTTAAAATCATCGGGATAATTGTAGTTGGCTTTTCACTCCAGCGCGTTTTCGTAATATCGATTTCTCCACTACATCTTATACCGTATTTATTCAGAAAAGCATGAATCGCATCTCGAGCTTTTTCTCCGCCTTCAAACTTAACTAGCTCATCTAAAAAACTATTATCTTTTACATGCTGTAAATATTCAATGACTTCTGTATAAGGGCGAATCACATCTGCAACGTCCATTAATGCTAAACCCATTTCTGACGTAATATTATTTTGTACGGATTGAGAAAGTGTATCTGCTGCATTTTTTTCCCCTAGCCATTGCTCCATCTTTTCATTGATCCATGATGAAGCATCCATACCTGCCATAATTACAGCTGTACTTTGCGGGCTAAATAATATCTTTTGTAATTGTTGCTGGATATCTTCTAAAATAAAATCAAATACAGCCGATCCTGGTTTCGTTTGAATGTTTTGCTTTAACTCTTCTATCGATCTTTGACTATTCTGGATTAAATCCGTAACGATTGCCGGGTCATTTTCGATTTCTGGTTGCGAACTTGCAGGTGGCATGCTTTTACCAACACTCTTTTCTTTTTCATCATCCGATAACAATTTGATAAAATTATCTCGCTCTATTACAGTCGTTAATGCATCTTTTATGAGCGGATCCGATTTCCCTAAAGTGTTTATTAGGAACTCTCTGCTAGCAGGTGAAGCTAATCTTTGTGTAGCATCAACAAATAGCCTTCCCCCCGCTTTACGCATAGGGGCACGAGTCGTTAACAGGAAAAAAGACAACCCTAGTGGTTTCATTGCATCGGTCATCATTTGTTGATGACCAACCGATATATATACATGATTTTCTTGATCGTTTGCTTCTGGAATGGGATATAAAGTCGTGATTGGCCTGCTTTGGACAATATAAAATGTATCACCAACTAAACACCATTCAATATCTTGCGGACAACCGAAATAAGCTTCAATCTGTCTTCCAATCTGTGCTAGCTGTAATATTTGTTGTTCCGTAAGTGTTTGAATCTTTTGCTGAGTGGGATCGATCTGTTTCGTCTTTGTTCCGCCCTCTTTTAAGGCATAGATAGCCAGTTTTTTCGTTGCGATCATCTTTCCGGCGATTTCGCCTTCTTTTACTTTATAATTATCGGCACATACTAAACCTGAAACTAACGCTTCACCGAGTCCAAAACTTGCATCAATTGATAGCACCTTTCGGTTAGAAGTAATCGGGTCAGCAGTAAATAAAATGCCCGAAGCCTCCGGGAAAACCATTCTTTGAACGACAACACATATAGAAACTTGGCTATGTTCAAAATCATTTTGCATTCGGTAAATGACTGCTCGATCTGTAAATAGGGAAGCCCAGCACTTTTTTATATGCTGCAAGATAGCTTCTTTTCCAATCATATTTAAATACGTATCTTGTTGACCTGCAAACGAGGCATATGGTAAATCTTCAGCAGTAGCACTAGAACGCACTGCATAGGCATGTTCATTGCCAAAACGTGAGAGATAATGAGTTACTGATTCCACTACATCAACTGGAATTTCCACTGTCATAATGGCTTCTCTAATTTTCTTACTAATTTCACCAACTTGAACTCGGTCTTCAACTTTCAACTTTGTTAGCTGCTGCAACAAAGGTTGAAACGCTTCATTTTGTGCGATGGCTTGTTGATACCCTACCGTTGTAACACAAAATCCTTCTGGCACTTGTATCCCTTGAATGTTTGTTAACTCCCCTAAATTCAATCCTTTTCCACCAACGAGCCGAAGCTGTGTGTTTTCTATTTCCTGAAAATCGAGAACGAAAGAACTCATTTAACATCTCTCCTTACTTTGCATGTGTTCTTGATTGTAGCAATAGTAAATGAGAATAAACAGTCTATTTCGAACGTTATTTACGTGATATAATTAAGTTAGGAAGAGATCATTACTTCTATTCCCCCTCTAATTCACTTCAATCACATCAACAAACTTAAAAATCCGTTCATTACAAAAAGCATCTGTACAAATAACCGTCTCATTTATTGGATTTATATCCACTACTGTTATGTAATTTTTATATAAATAACCATCTTTATAATATGTAAGTAAAATCTCTTCTTCACCTAAAAATGAAGTTAATAACTTATTTTCCAGCACCTCTTTTGCATCTTGCGTTAAGATTGGACGCTGGAGTTTCGCTTGCTCATGTATCATTTCTTTAATATATGCGAACTGCTCTGGCATACTAGCAAACGGTTAACTCTACTATAATA
>NZ_BOQD01000153.1 GCF_018332515.1 Bacillus hominis
ATACTATTTATATAGGTTTAATATAGTTTCTTGTGAACTGTATTGAAACAGAATATGTGATGATAAATTCTTAAACATGCAAATGAAAACATCTGTTTTCATTTCGTGTATACATAAAAATGCTTTGTCAATTCTGTAGGGAGGTATTTCCATGGTAGAGAAAATGAATGAAGAAGTTATGAATTCAAAAGAATTACAAGTTGGTGACGTTGTTACAGGTTCTGTAACGAAAGTTGAAGAGAAACAAGTGCTTGTAAATGTTGGATACAAAACAGATGGCGTAATTCCGATTAGTGAATTAGCTAACGTTCATATTGAAAAAGCAAGCGATGTTGTAGAATTAGATCAAACACTTGAATTGAAAATTATTAAATTAGAAGATGATGATCTTGTTTTATCTAAGAGAGCTGTTGACGCAGAAAAAGCGTGGGTAGAATTACAAGAAAAATTTAATTCTGGTCATGTATTTGATGTTACTGTAAAAGATATCGTGAATGGTGGGTTAGTTGTGGACCTTGGTGTTCGTGGTTTTATCCCAGCTTCACTTGTAGAGGTACATTATGTAGAAGACTTTACTGACTATAAAGGGAAAACATTAGCGGTGAAAATTGTTGAATTAGACCGTGAAAAAAATCGTGTTATTCTTTCACATAAAGCGGTAGTAGAACTAGAACTAGATTCTAAGAAAAAAGAAGCAATCTCTTCGTTAAAAGAAGGGGATATTGTTGAAGGAACAGTACAACGATTAACGGATTTTGGTGCTTTCGTTAACGTTGGTGGTGTGGACGGTTTAGTTCACATTTCACAAATTTCACACGAACGTGTAGAGCAACCTTCTGAGGTATTAGAGCAAGGTCAAAAGGTAAAGGTAAAAGTGTTATCTGTTGATGCTGACACGCAACGTATTTCTTTATCAATTAAAGCAGCTCAGCCGGGACCTTGGGAAAATGTTGCTGGTGAAATAAAGGCTGGAGATATTCTTGAGGGAGTAGTGAAACGCCTTGTTACATTCGGTGCATTTGTTGAAATTTTACCTGGTGTTGAAGGACTTGTGCATGTATCTCAAATTGCAAATCGTCACGTGAAAAATCCAAATGAAGTATTGGAAATGGGACAAGAAGTAAAAGTGAAAGTACTTGAAGTCCATGTAGCAGAAAAACGTATTTCTTTGAGCATAAAAGAAACGCTTGAAGAAAATAATGTAACAGAAGATTATAGCCAATATGAGCCAAATGCTGATTCTGCTACTTTCCAGTTAAGCGATATTATTGGTGAACAACTGAAAAAATTAAAGAAATAAAGAGGGGTACAAGTGGTAAGGGCAAAACGTAAATTAGATCATATTGAATATGCTCTTTCTACTGGTCAGTCTCGTACACATGGCTTTCATGATATTGATTTTGTGCATCAAAGCTTGCCAAATTCAAGTTATGACACTGTAATATGTGAAACAAAAATCGGCGAACTTTCACTAAGTTCGCCGATTTTTATCAATGCGATGACTGGTGGTGGAGGAGAGCAAACATTACATATTAATGAGCAATTAGCATATGTAGCGAAACATCATAACCTTGCTATGGCTGTAGGGTCGCAAATGGCAGCTTTAAAAAATGAAAGCGAGGCAGCTTCTTATAAGATCGTCAGAAAGGTAAACCCAAATGGTATTTTCTTTGCTAATTTGGGGAGTGAGGCAACTGTTGAACAAGCAGATCGTGCCGTTGATATGATTGAAGCGAATGCACTGCAAATTCATTTAAATGTCATACAAGAGTTAACGATGCCAGAAGGAGACCGTGATTTTACTGGTGTACTTCGGCGAATTGAACAAATTGTTTTAAACAGTAAAGTTCCTGTCATTGTAAAAGAAGTGGGATTTGGAATGAGCAAGGAAACAGTACAACAGTTAGCGAGTATAGGTATAACAGCAATTGATATTGGCGGACAAGGTGGTACGAATTTTGCTGCTGTTGAAAATGAAAGAAGACAGCGAATGCTTTCTTATTTTAATAACTGGGGCATACAAACAGTTACCTCGATTATTGAAGCAACCTCTACAAATAATAACCTCTCTTTTATTGCATCTGGGGGTATACAAACAGCACTTGACGTGGCGAAGGCAATCGCATTAGGGGCGAATACAACTGCGTTTGCTGGATACTTTTTACGTATTTTAATGCAAGATGGTGTTGAGAAGTTAGTGGATGAAATCGATCTTTTACATACAGATTTAAAATTTATTATGACAGCTCTTGGCGTGAAGACGATAGAAGAGTTACAATCTGTACCTCTTGTTGTAAAAGGTGAAACGTATCATTGGTTAGCGCAGCGAGGGATTGACACTGCACATTATAGTAGACGATAAAAAATCAACCGTTTGGTTGGTTTTTTTCTTTTTATAAAGCGAGATATTATCCTATAAATGGAAAAAAGAGAGATGATATATTATAATTAAAATATATGAATATCATTTATGAAAGTTGTAATTAAAAAGGGGTTATGAAAATGAAGAAGTGTAGAAAATATATCTTCAAATAGTAAAAATACAATAGGACGTATTACGTATAATAGTGATGATGTTAATATCCATGCACGGAATATAAGAGAAGATACAGCAATTTCTGGATATAATCAAAAAGTTGAAATTTCACTAACTTCAAATGTGAGAGAAGGGGGTTCTAGTTCAACAACAGCACAATCGACAATTAAAACGGAGAATATTGCAATTGCAGTCGGGAATACATTGTATAGGAATCCAATGGTGAATGCAGGAAGTGGAATGGAAGCACTAATTTTGCCAAGGGAATTAGAAGAAGACAAAAATAATCCATCGGAAGATTCATATGTAAAATATTATTTTAATATACCGAATGGAACGGATTTAAGTACAGCGGAAGTAGTATTACTTTCCGATCAAGGAAACATTATCGGAAGTAGAAAAATTAAAGAGGCACGAGAAGATACTGCCGATGTGAAAAAAGAAGTTGAGCGAAAATTAAAATAATTAGGGGAGACGAATTATGTACGTGTAGAGGTAAAGAGTAAAGATCCTTCTCTTCATACGTATTATGTTATTACATATTCTAAAAAACCAACAGGTATAGTTACGATTGATGCCTCATTAAGTGATAGGGTTTATAATGCGAAAACAAAAGAATTATATTATGAGTAGAAATAAATAAAATAATTGTGTAAAAAGACGGTTTCGTACAATATCGAAACCGTCTTTTTGTATTGCCTATTTGAGGGTAGCCCGATTGGTGTGGGCTAATAATCCCCACTGAAGTTTCACTCTATTTAATGCTGGTTCTGCTTTCGAGCTTGCTCCGGTGTATCAAGACTTGTTGCACCGGGATATTGAAGTGATTGGTCGCGATCAGATTCAACACGGCGTGATTCTCTTAGTTTTCGTTCTTGGCGATCTTTACCCATTGTGAGTTACACCTCCTTATTAAAAGTTTTGCTGTTATGAGAAAAACTATGCACAAAGAAAAGGAGGATTAATTTTCATAAAAAGTTCCCATAATGGAAAACATAGGAGGTGAAATGATGGCTGGGAGTACTTTTTATTTTGTTGCTTGGATAGGGTGGATTGTCGTGACCTTTTTTATGAAAAAGGAATCCATTCGTTGGAAGATAAGTACTTGTATATTAATTTTTATTATTTGTTCTCCGTTAAATGTGACGATTGCTTCTTTCACGATATCGGTAAATGCCCTTTTGCTTTGTATTATTTCTTTTGTAGGCATCACGTTATATTCTATTTGGAAAAAATTATATACCTTACTTTCGGCACTTATTATTGCAATGTTATATACAAGCTTTCATTTGTTAGAAGTATATGATCCAATTTGGATTGTAGTTGATAGGTTGTTGCTGTTAAGTGGTGCACTTGTGTATGCATCGGTTTTATTGCACGGGGATCGCATATTACGATTATGCTCCTTATATATAGGGGTGTTACAAGGAGAATTGTTGGTGACGCTTATTTTTCGGAAACTAAAGTTCCCTTATGATTACGGTAGTTTAGCATTTTTTGATATCGTCGCCGTTTCTACATTATTTATGGCAATTTTATTTTGGATTGCAAAGGCATCAGTATACATGGAACAGTTTAAGCGGAAAACACGTAAAAGAAAGGCGGGGGTAATACATGAATGAATATACACCAGCCATTTTATGTGGCGTAATTGCAGGGACGGTGACTAGAGTATTAATGCTTCGCACAGATACGAGGCAATATCCAACGAGGCTTCACGGGAAAATTATTCATATTGCGATGGGTTTAATTGCAGCGGCTTTAGGGGCGATTGCTATCCCGTCTATTTTGAAAAAAGATTTTTCTGCAATTACATTTCTTACATTAGCAGCGACGCAATTTCGTGATGTGCGCAATATGGAAAGAAATACACTTCAACAATTAGATGGATACGAGCTCGTACCGCGTGGAAATACATACATTGAAGGAATTGCATTAGTATTTGAAAGTCGTAACTATTTGGCGATGTTAACGTCGTTTGTGACAACGTTTGCGTATATAGGATTCCATTCGTGGATTGCCGGAGTAATAACTGGTACAATAGCGTTTTTTATCGCGAAAAAACTAATGTCTGGTAAAAGGCTCCATGATCTTGTAGAGATTGAGCATGTTCCACTCCATTTTGAAGGAGCGGGACTTTATATTGATAATATTTATATTATGAACATTGGATTGCCAGCAAGGCAAGAAGAAATTATGAAATATGGAATGGGCTTTATTTTAAAGCCGAAATCGATCGATGCGATGGTTACAATCGCGAATTTAGGACAACGTCAAGCTATTTTACATGATGTTTCTGTTGCTTTAGGGATATATAGAGATTCTGGTACACCAGCACTTGTTCCGTTAGCGAAGCGTGATTTAGAGGATGGGAGAGTTGGGATTTTTGTTCTTCCGCAAGATCAAAATGCAGAGAAAGCGATAGGGGTAATTGGAAATGTCCCAACATTAGAGAGTGCTGTTCATATGTCATCGGAAGCTCCGAAGGGAAGGGGAGATAAGAGATGATGTTAGAAAGTGTTATTCTAGCAGTCATTACAACCACACCCGAAAAGTTTGCAGGGGGGGCTCCTTTATTTGTTTGTGAATCGACAAAGGAAATGGAATTTGTTGCAAATAATTTAGAAGCCATTTTAGATGGTATTGCTCATCGCTTACAAGAGAATGTATATATTATTGTGAAACATTAGCAACGTGTGGTATAATGTGAGGTGTTTTGATACGTTGAGAATTATTCTGGAATGCAAATCCCTTCTTGCACAAAGAAGGGTTTTTTACATAATAAACAGAAGCAAGTTGAAAGGATGAAAGTATATGCCGAAACCAGTAATAGCAATAGTAGGCCGCCCGAACGTAGGGAAATCTACTATTTTCAATAGAATTGTTGGAGAAAGAGTTTCAATCGTAGAAGATATACCAGGTATAACGCGAGACCGTATTTATAGTGCGGGAGAATGGTTAAATCATGAGTTTAACATTATTGATACAGGTGGAATTGATATTGGAGACGAGCCGTTCTTGACACAAATTCGTCAACAGGCGGAAGTAGCGATTGATGAAGCAGATGTTATCATTTTTATGACGAATGGTCGCGATGGTGTAACTGCAGCAGATGAAGAAGTTGCTAAAATTTTATACCGTTCTAAAAAACCAATTGTACTTGCGGTAAATAAGGTTGATAATCCAGAAATGCGTAGTGATATTTATGATTTTTATGCATTAGGATTTGGCGAGCCATTCCCAATTTCAGGTACACACGGTTTAGGACTTGGTGATTTGTTAGATGAAGCTGCAAATCATTTTCCAAAGATTGAAGAAGAAGCGTATGACGATGAAACAATCCGTTTCTCTTTAATTGGGCGTCCAAACGTAGGGAAATCATCACTTGTAAATGCACTTCTTGGTCAAGAACGTGTAATTGTAAGTAATATAGCGGGAACGACACGTGATGCTGTTGATACACCATATAGCAAAGATGGTCAAGATTATGTAATCATCGATACAGCTGGTATGCGTAAAAAAGGGAAAGTATACGAAAGTACAGAAAAATATAGTGTACTTCGTGCACTTAGGGCGATTGAACGTTCTGACGTTGTTTTAGTCGTTTTAGACGGAGAAGAAGGAATTATTGAACAGGATAAAAAAATCGCTGGATATGCTCATGATTCAGGACGTGCTGTTATTATCGTCGTAAACAAATGGGATGCAGTGAAAAAAGATGAAAAAACAATGAAAGCATTTGAAGAAAACATTCGCGCTCATTTCCAATTTTTAGAGTATGCGCCGATTGTATTCTTATCTGCGAAAACGAAAAAACGTACACAAACATTATTACCAGTTATTAATGAAGTAAATGAAAGCCATAGCATCCGCGTACAAACGAACGTATTAAATGATGTAATTATGGATGCGGTAGCGATGAATCCAACGCCGACTCATAATGGTAGCCGTCTGAAAATCTTCTATGCAACACAGGTTGCGGTAAAACCACCAACATTTGTTATATTTGTAAACGATACAGAATTAATGCACTTTTCATATGAGCGCTTCTTAAAGAATCGTTTACGTGAAGCGTTCGGTTTTGTTGGAACGCCGATTCACATTATCGCTAGAGCAAGAGACTAATGGAGAGGATGTGATTTTATGACAAAAATCACAGTAATAGGAGCAGGTAGCTGGGGAACAGCGTTAGCGATGGTATTAGCTGACAATGGGCATGATGTACGTATTTGGGGAAACCGTTCTGAACTCATGGATGAAATTAATACAAAACATGAGAACAGCAAATATCTTCCAGGTATTACATTGCCAAGCACAATCGTAGCCTACTCTTCTTTAGAAGAAGCATTAGTAGATGTAAATACAGTACTGCTAGTAGTACCGACGAAAGCGTATCGAGACGTATTGCAAGAGATGAAAGAAATTGTTACAGAACCGATTACTTGGATTCATGCGAGTAAAGGAATCGAACCAGGTACGTCAAAACGTATTTCGGAAGTGATTGAGGAAGAAATTCCAGAGAACTTGATCAAAGATGTTGTTGTACTGTCTGGACCGAGTCATGCTGAAGAAGTCGGTTTACGTCAAGCGACAACTGTTACATCTGCAGCAAAGCGTATGGAAGCGGCTGAGGACGTACAGGATCTGTTTATGAATAGCTATTTCCGTGTATACACAAATCCAGATATCGTTGGAGTTGAGCTTGGTGGTGCGTTAAAAAATATTATCGCATTAGCTGCTGGGATAACAGATGGTCTTGGATTAGGAGATAATGCAAAAGCGGCATTAATGACACGTGGTTTAACGGAAATCGCTCGTTTAGGAAGAAAAATGGGCGGAAATCCGTTAACATTTGCTGGTCTAACTGGTATGGGAGACTTAATTGTAACTTGTACAAGTGTGCATAGCCGAAATTGGCGCGCTGGAAATATGCTTGGAAAAGGGCACTCTTTAGAAGAAGTGCTAGAAAGTATGGGTATGGTTGTAGAAGGTGTAAGAACAACGAAAGCTGCTCATGAATTGGCAGAGAAAATGGAAGTTGAAATGCCGATTACAGCTGCTTTATATGACGTGCTGTTCAATGGGAATAATGTGAAAGATGCAGTAGGCTCATTGATGGGACGTGTTCGAAAACATGAAGTTGAAGCGATACCTGATTTGTTATAAAAAAAGCGGTAGAAGTACATTTCGTACTTCTACCGCTTTTTATTTTTTTATGGGTCTTTTCACCAATTTTTTATCTCTGCATAGGATGAAGAGTAACTTGAGGAGAGGGTGAAAAGAATGGATAACAACATTTTTAATAACATTGAAAAAGAAGCGAAAGTGAACAAAGAAGATATTTTTAAATTAGCGTCGTCTGTTCAAAATGCGAACTTACGTGATGAGACAGTGCTTCGCCAATTGATTCATCAAGTTGCTCTAATGGCAGGACGCGAAGTGCCGAAAGAGCAAGAGGATCAAATTGTAAAAGCAATCATTAACAATAATATGCCCGCTGATTTTGGTTCGTTAAGTAAAATGTTTAAAAAATAAAATATGAGAAACAAAGAGTTTAGCGAATGCATATGATAGTCATGAAAGAATGGGAATAGAGCTGTTAAGGGCATATTTGGTCAACCGAAGTGCGAGAAAACGTGCTTCGGTTTTATTATTTTATTGTATTAAAATTTTGTTAATTCACGGTAAAATGATGATTTCTATTTGTTTAAAGATTTTAATTTGTTAAAATAGTATAAAAATAGTTAGAAAGTAAAGGGGTGTATATATGTCGGAAGGACTTATAAAAATGTGGTTTTCCTTAGGGTCAATGGGATTTATGTTTGTTGCAGTAGCTTTTATTTTATTAAGTAGACATAAAATGAAGAATAAGTTTTTGAAAGGGATTACAGCGTTAGTAGCGTACACCCTCATGATTGTGTCGGGTATTGTTATTTTTCTTGTTGTATTTAGTGGACCTGTGGAACAATAAAGGACGTTATAGGAAACAATCTATACTCGCATGAAAAGGTGATTGTCAGTGAAAAAAATCCATATTATTTTAATATTTTGTTGCATTAGCATTTTAACAGGGTGTATGTACCCGAAAGAAAATATGAAACAAAATGCGATTCCTTATGAAGATCAGTTGCAAGTTGTACAAAAAGCCATTACTACATATAAAGAGCAAACGGATGGTTTATTACCAATTAAGACGCGTGATATGAGTACACCGATTTATCAGAAGTATCCAATTGATTTTCAAAAAATTGCTCCAAGGTACATACAAGAGGCACCAGGGAATGCGTATGAAAGTGGTGGAGTATATCAATATGTATTAATAGATGTTGAAAAAAATCCGACAGTAAAGTTAATTGATGTGAGAATGGCAGAACAAATTCAAGAAGTGGCATTGAAGCTAAGGATGTATCGTGATGAACATCAATATCCACCTTTTAAAAAAGTGATTACAGATGGTGTTTATGAATTAGACTTCAAAAAAATAGGATATAAAGATGTACCACAAGTGACAAGTCCGTACTCAGGAAAAGGTCTCCCTCTTGTAATCAATGAAAAAGGAGAATTGTTTGTTGATTATAGAATCGACTTATATGAAGCGTTGAAAAAGAATGAAGGGCAACAATTTAAAGAAGGTGAAGATATCCGGAGTATACTATCGAAGGATTCCCCGTTTGTTCCTGCATATTCTTTGCCGTACACAGTGAAAAATGGAGAACCAATTTTTTTAAAATCATAAGTCATGAACCTTTCTTTTAGTGAATAAGTTCTAGAAGAAAGGTTTTTTATGTTATACAACTTGCGATGCAAACAAAAGATATTTTTAAATAGTCATATGAAATTGGACAAAATTATATGATATATTGTCCGAACTTCTAGAATACCATTATATTATATCAGATATTATAAGCAACGTTAGAGAAGGTATTAGTTGACTATAAACATGGAATTATTCCCAAAAATATTGAGGGAGGGAATCACTTGGAAAAGGTAGATATTTTTAAAGATATTGCGGAACGCACAGGCGGTGATATTTATTTTGGAGTTGTAGGAGCTGTTCGAACAGGGAAATCAACATTTATTAAAAAATTTATGGAACTTGTTGTTATTCCAAATATTGAGAATGAGTCAGACCGTCAAAGAGCGCAGGATGAACTGCCTCAAAGTGCTGCTGGTCGTACAATAATGACGACGGAACCGAAGTTTGTTCCAAACCAAGCGGTTTCTATCGAAGTAGATGAAGGTCTTGAAGTGAATATTCGATTAGTAGATTGTGTTGGATATACGGTTCCAGGAGCAAAAGGCTATGAAGATGAGAATGGTCCGCGCATGATTAATACTCCTTGGTATGAAGAGCCTATTCCATTCCATGAAGCTGCAGAAATCGGAACACGTAAAGTAATTCAAGAGCATTCAACAATTGGTGTCGTTATTACAACAGATGGAACAATTGGTGAAATTCCAAGAAGAGATTATATAGAGGCAGAAGAACGCGTTGTAAATGAGTTAAAAGAAGTAGGAAAGCCTTTCATAATGATTATCAATACTGTACAGCCATATCATCCAGATACAGAGCAGTTGCGTCAAAGTTTATCAGAAGAATATGATATCCCAGTAATTGCGATGAGTGTAGAGAGTTTAAGAGAAACAGATGTGTATAACGTACTTCGAGAAGCGTTATTCGAGTTTCCGGTTTTAGAAGTGAATGTAAACCTTCCGAGCTGGGTAATGGTGCTAAATGAAGGGCATTGGTTACGCCAAAGTTATCAGGAAGCGGTTCAAGAGACTGTAAAGGATATAAAACGTCTTCGTGATGTGGACCGTGTCGTTTGGCAGTTTAGTCAATATGAATTTATTGATCGAGCGAGTCTAGCTGGCATCGATATGGGGCAAGGTGTGGCTGAGATTGATTTATATGCACCAGATGAATTGTATGATCAAATTTTAAAAGAAGTAGTAGGAGTAGAGATTCGAGGGAAAGATCATTTATTGAAGCTTATGCTCGATTTATCTCATGCGAAAACAGAGTATGACCAAGTGGCCGATGCCCTGCGTATGGTAAAACAAACCGGATATGGAGTAGCAGCGCCTGCATTAGCTGATATGAGCTTAGATGAACCGGAAATCATTCGCCACGGTTCAAGGTTCGGTGTTAAATTAAAAGCCGTTGCGCCGTCTATTCATATGATTAAAGTGGATGTAGAATCAACATTTGAACCGATTATCGGTACTGAAAAGCAAAGTGAAGAACTAGTTCGTTACTTGATGCAAGATTTTGAAGATGACCCGCTATCAATTTGGAATTCTGATATATTTGGGCGCTCTCTTAGCTCTATTGTTAGAGAAGGAATTCAAGCGAAGTTATCTCTAATGCCAGAAAACGCTCGTTATAAGTTAAAAGAAACACTAGAAAGAATTATTAATGAAGGATCTGGCGGATTAATTGCGATTATATTATAAGAAAAAAATCCCTCTAATTGCAGAGGGATTTTTTTCTTTTTGAGTACGTAATAGAAAAATAAACAGTCATTATCTAATATTTTGTTGTAAATTGTCAAGTTTCATCAGAATTTCACATTTTAAGAGTAACAATTTCCTTAAAAATATTGAATTATAAAGGAGAATCGTATAATATAGGCGTTGATAATGATTTATCTACATCTTTGTAGTATAGAATTTGCAAAAATTGCCTACAAATGAAAGTAAGACTCATTTTATGATCATTATACAGTCTTATCTTTGGGAGGAGGTGAATGGCATGAACAAGACAGATTTAATCAATGCTGTTGCAGAAGCAAGTTCCCTTTCTAAAAAGGACGCAACAAAAGCAGTGGACGCTGTTTTTGATTCTATCTTAGAAGCTTTAAAACAAGGTGATAAAGTACAACTAATCGGATTCGGTAACTTCGAAGTTCGTGAGCGTGCGGCTCGTAAAGGTCGTAACCCACAAACAGGTGAGGAGATTGAAATCGCTGCAAGTAAAGTACCTGCATTCAAACCTGGTAAAGCGTTAAAAGATGCGGTTAAATAATCCTTACATATTAACAGGGAAGAAGAGTTTCCTTTTTGGAAACTCTTCTTTTTGCTTTTAAAAACATAAATATGCTAGAATGTGTTCGTATCACTTTTAGGTTTTTCGGGAGGGCTAGCGGATGGCAAAAGTTAATTTAGAACAAATTGAACATGCAGTACGTCTTATTTTAGAGGCAATCGGAGATGACCCAAATCGCGAGGGAGTACTTGATACACCGAAACGTGTTGCGAAAATGTACGCAGAAGTATTCTCAGGGATGCATGAGGATCCGAAAGAGCATTTACACAAAGTATTCGGAGAAGACCACGAAGAGCTTGTACTAGTAAAAGATATACCATTCTATTCGATGTGTGAGCATCATCTTGTTCCGTTTTATGGAGTTGCTCACGTTGCATATATTCCGCAAGGTGGAAAAGTAACAGGACTAAGTAAATTAGCTCGTACTGTAGACACAATTGCGCGTCGTCCACAACTACAGGAACGAATTACATCAACAGTAGCTAACTCTATTATGGAAGTACTAGAGCCGCATGGTGTAATGGTAGTAGTGGAAGCAGAGCATATGTGTATGACGATGCGTGGTGTGAAAAAGCCTGGTGCGAAAACAGTAACGACTGCGGTGCGTGGCGTGTTAGAAAATGATGCAGCAGCACGTAGTGAAATTTTATCGTTTATTAAGACGAAGTAAAGAAAGGCGGGAAACTGCTTTTCTTTTTTTTATATACAAAAAAATGATATAGTTTTAGTGTTAAAGAGCAAGAATATAAAGGTTGAAAATTACTTCTGCCTTTTGTGGAAATGAATGTTTGTAGTTGTTAGAGACGAAGATAACTCGTATGAATGAAAGTTGAGGCTTTATTCGGTGGCAGTTTGGCAGAAGTAGCCAAGTTTTGATTATAGAAAATAGAATGTATGTGTTATAATAAATTTTATGAATTAGAAAACAAGGGTGATTTTTTGTGTGTGACATCTACGGAGGGTATGCGGGTATTAAAGAGAAATTGATGGAGAAATTACGCCATCCTTATTTTATAAACTATATTGAAGAACCATTTATTGATGAAGAAAAAATAGCGCTGTTATACGGTGCATTAAAAAGTGCAAATATACATAAAGAACAAATTGATCATTATGTAGTAACGATTATGCTTGTACAAATTGCTCTTGATACACATGAAAAAGTATCAAATAAAGCAAACGAAGAGACGAGTGGATTCCATAAGCGTCGTCAATTGACAGTTCTTGCAGGTGATTATTATAGTGGTCTATACTATTACTTATTGTCAATGAATTGTGATATTATCTTAATTCGTGCACTTGCTGAAGGAATTAAGGAGATTAATGAACATAAAATTATGCTATATCAAAAAGCACATGTGGCGATTCAAGACATAATGGAAAGTGTAGTAATAATTGAATCTGCGCTTTTGCAAAAAACATGTGATCATTTTCAGTTATCTAATTGGAAACCATATATAACTTATGTGTTAGGAAAAAATCGTCTTCAAAAAGAGTGTCAATTGTATGCTGATAAACAAAATTCACCTGTTTTTCAAGCGGTCCAAAAAATCTCATTGGATGACAATAAAAATCTAGAAACAGTTATTAATGAATGGCTTATGGAAATGAGAAAGCAGGAAGAAAATTTTTTAGAGAATCATACAGAAGTTAATGAGATAATTTCTATGTTAAGAGATAAATCAAGGACATAAGCAACTTTACATTGGAAGAAGGTACGAGCATGCAACAATCAAAAGAAGAAAGAGTACATGACGTATTTGAGAAAATTTCTGATAAATACGATGTGATGAATTCTGTAATTAGTTTTCAAAGGCATAAGGCATGGCGCAAAGAAACGATGCGAATTATGGATGTGAAACCTGGGAGTAAGGCACTTGATGTATGCTGCGGGACGGCAGACTGGACAATTGCACTAGCGGGAGCTGTAGGTGAAGATGGGAAGGTTTACGGTTTAGACTTTAGTGAAAATATGCTAGCTGTCGGTAAACAAAAGGTAGAAGCTTTAGAATTAAAGCAAGTAGAACTTATGCATGGAAATGCAATGGAACTTCCTTATGAAGATAATACGTTTGATTATGTAACGATTGGTTTTGGGTTACGTAACGTTCCGGATTACATGCAAGTATTAAAAGAAATGACGCGTGTAGTAAAGCCTGGTGGAAAAGTAATTTGTCTGGAAACATCCCAACCAACGATGATAGGTTTTCGTCAAGGATATGTCTTATACTTTAAATATATCATGCCGTTATTTGGAAAGATGTTTGCGAAAAGTTATAAAGAATATTCATGGCTTCAGGAATCTGCTAGTACATTCCCAGGGATGAAAGAGTTAGCAAATATGTTTGAAGAAGCTGGGCTTAAGAATGTGCAAGTGAAACCATTTACTTTTGGTGTAGCAGCTATGCATTTAGGTATTAAACCAGAATCAAAATAGAAAAAAGAAAAAAGACGTTTTAGGTTAAGGTGAACAATATGAAGTTACAACTTATGTACTCTTTTTTACGATCAGATATTAATGTTATAGAAAAAGAATTGAAGAAGACAGTTGCTTCTGAGCAGCCGTTAGTAGAAGAAGCGGCATTACAGCTTATTGAAGCAGGTGGGAAGCGGATTCGCCCTGTTTTTGTTTTGCTTGCAGGGAAATTTGGGGATTATAAGTTAGATGCAATTAAGCATGTTGCAGTTGCATTAGAACTTATTCATATGGCTTCGCTTGTTCACGATGATGTCATTGATGCTGCGTTTGTACGACGCGGTAGCGCAACAGTGAATGCGAAATGGGGAGATCGTATTGCAATGTATACAGGAGACTACTTGTTTGCGAAGTCTCTTGAATGTATAACAAATATAGAAATTCCAGATGCACATCAAGCGTTGTCTCATACAATTTTAGAAGTTTGTAAAGGTGAAATCGAACAAATTAAAGATAAGTATAACTATGATCAAAATTTAAGAACGTATTTAAGAAGGATAAAACGAAAAACAGCATTGTTAATCGCCGCGAGTTGTCAATTGGGAGCGATTGCTGCTGGTGCTAATCGTGATACTGTAAATCGTCTATTTTGGTATGGATATTTTGTTGGTATGTCTTATCAAATTATTGATGATATTTTAGATTTCGTATCGACAGAAGAGAAGCTTGGAAAGCCTGCTGGTGGTGATTTATTACAAGGTAACATTACATTGCCTGTTTTGTATGCCATGGAAGATCCAGTTCTTCGCCAGAAAATTACATCTGTGCATGAAAATACAACAGCAAGTGAAATGAAAGAAATTATTGATGATATTAAAGCGAGCGAAGCTATTGATAAAGCATTTTCGTTTAGTGAACGTTATTTACATAAAGCATTAGAAATAATAAAACCACTTCCTCGTGGACAGGCGAAGTACGCGTTGCAAAATGTTGCAAAGTATATTGGAAAACGAAAATTTTAGTGATTTTTCTAAAAAATAAAATAATCTCTCTATTTCAAAACTATTGCACAATTGTGATAAGGGTGTTACTATGTGTGTGGGGATATACAATTACATACATAATTCAGAAGTGGAGAGATTTTTTATGGAAAAAACATTTCTAATGGTAAAACCAGACGGTGTACAACGTGCCTTCATTGGGGAAATCGTAGCTCGTTTTGAGAAAAAGGGCTTTCAATTAGTTGGTGCAAAATTAATGCAAGTTACTCCGGAAATTGCTGAACAACACTACGGTGAGCATAAAGAAAGACCTTTCTTTGGTGAATTAGTAGACTTTATTACATCTGGCCCTGTATTCGCAATGGTATGGCAAGGTGAAAATGTAGTAGATACAGCTCGTAATATGATGGGTAAAACACGACCACATGAAGCTGATATGGGAACAATTCGCGGAGATTTCGGTGTAACTGTTGCGAAAAACATAATCCACGGTTCGGATTCTTTAGAAAGTGCAGAGCGCGAGATTGCTATTTTCTTTAAGGAAGAAGAATTAGTAGACTACTCAAAATTAATGAATCAATGGATTTACTAATTATTTTGAAATAATTTGTAAACGCTTTAATAACTGTAATAATAGTAAAAAGTGTAAGAAGAATAGGGTATTCTTCTTACACTTTTTTTATTTCGATCAGTTACGAAGTTAGGACTGTTATGATATATTGGTATGTAAAGTAAAAGGTCTACTATTATGAAAATAATAGAACAATTACAAGTAGGGAAAGCAAACACTCGATTTACTATATAATTTCTTTGTATTTTAAAGAGTAATGGAAGATAATATAGCTACTTTATGTAGCAGGATAAATACATATGCGAAAAGAGGAATAACGTATGCGATATATTACAGCTGGTGAATCCCACGGTCCGCAACTTACGACAATTTTAGAAGGTATTCCGGCAGGATTATCTTTAGTAGCGAATGATATAAATGAAGAATTAGCTAGAAGACAAAAAGGATATGGACGCGGTAGACGCATGCAAATTGAGAAAGACCAAGTGCAAATTGTAAGTGGTGTTAGGCATGGGAAGACGATGGGGTCCCCGATTGCACTTGTTGTTGAAAATCGTGATTTTACACATTGGACAAAGGTTATGGGTGCAGAGCCGTTAACTGAGCAGGAAGAGAAAGAAATGAAAAGGCAAGTTACGAAACCTAGACCTGGACATGCAGATTTAAATGGTGCGATTAAATATGGCCATAGAGATATGAGGAATGTATTAGAGCGTTCTTCCGCACGTGAAACGACAGTTCGTGTTGCAGCTGGTGCAGTTGCAAAAAAAATATTAGCGGAATTAGGTATACAAGTAGCGGGACATGTTGTTGAGATTGGTGGTGTACAGGTAGAAAATATTAAATATAACTCTATTGCGGAATTACAAAGTACTACAGAAGCATCTCCTGTACGTTGTTTAGATGAAAAGACTGGTAAAAAGATGATGCAAGCGATTGATGATGCGAAAGCAAATGGTGATTCTATCGGCGGTATTGTTGAAGTAGTTGTAGAAGGAATGCCAATTGGAGTAGGTAGCTATGTACATTATGATAGAAAATTAGATGCAAAATTAGCAGCGGCAATTATGAGTATTAACGCTTTTAAAGGTGTTGAAATTGGAATTGGTTTTGAAGCAGCACATAGACCTGGAAGTGAAGTGCATGATGAAATCCTTTGGGATGAAGTGCAAGGGTACAGAAGAAAAACGAACAATGCAGGTGGATTAGAAGGTGGCATGACAACTGGTATGCCGGTTGTTGTGCGCGGTGTTATGAAACCGATACCGACATTGTATAAACCGCTTCAAAGTGTTGATATTGATACGAAAGAACCTTTTACAGCGAGTATTGAACGTTCAGATAGTTGTGCGGTGCCAGCAGCTAGCGTTGTGGCTGAAGCTGTTGTGGCATGGGAGCTCGCGACAGCTTTAATTGAACAATTTGGATTAGATCGTATCGATCTTATACGTGAAAATATTGAGAAACATAATGAATATGCGAGGGGATTTTAATGGAGAACATACATATTCAAACGAAATCAAAAGAATATGATGTACATGTTGGAAGGGAGGCGTTGTCACATTTAACAACGCTTATTCAAAAAATGAATCCTGCGGTATCTAACATAATGATCATTTCTGATGAAGCTGTTGCATCACTGCATTTACAGACAGTTGTTGATGCGTTGCAAGTAGAGCAAAAAGTATTTTCGTTTGTTGTACCGAGTGGCGAAAAAGAGAAGTCTTTTGAAAATTTCTATGAGGCTCACACTTCGGCTCTTGAAAATAAATTAGATAGAAATTCTTTAATCATCGCACTTGGAGGCGGAATGATTGGCGATTTGGCTGGATTTGTTGCCGCGTCGTTTATGCGTGGTATTCGCTTTGTCCAAGTTCCAACGACTTTATTAGCTCACGATAGCGCAGTAGGCGGAAAAGTAGCAATTAACCATCCACTAGGAAAAAATATGATAGGAGCGTTTCATCAGCCAGAAGCGGTTGTGTATCATACACCATTTCTACATTCACTTCCTGAAAAAGAGTGGCGTTCAGGTTATGCAGAAGTGATAAAGCATTCTCTTATTGGTGATGTAGAGTTGTATCATTGGTTAAAAGAAGAAGTGCAAACATTAACGGATCTTCGTGATGAAAAGTTAATTCATATATTAACGAAGGCGATTCCTGTGAAAGCGAACATTGTGTCGCAAGACGAAACAGAAAAAGGTGTACGTGCCCATTTGAATTTTGGACATACGTTAGGACATGCTCTTGAAAAAGAGTTAGGATATGGAAATATTACTCACGGTGATGGAGTAGCGGTTGGGATGCTATTTGCCATGTTTTTAAGTGAGCAAGTGTATAAAGTTGATCTTTCTTATGAAGAAATGAAGCAGTGGTTTTTGAAATATGGTTATCCAAAAATGCCAAGCGACTTGAATGTAGAACGTCTCGTTCAGTTGATGAAACAAGATAAAAAAGCAAATGCTGGAACAATTCATATGGTGCTTATGCAGGAATATGGGGGAGTGAATGTCGTATCTATTTCAGATGAGACTGTTCATATTGCGTTAGAAGCATTTCAAAAGGATATGATCTAAAAAAGTTGTAGAACAGGTATGAAATGCATATTTAAAGGTATTCTCGTAATGGTGACGGTTATGATTAAAGATGACAGTAAGGAATTATAAATCATATCAATGACTGGGGGAAGAAAAGTGAGAGTAAAAGAGCAATTGTTAACTTTGAGAGCATATGTACCTGGGAAAAATATTGAGGAAGTAAAAAGAGAATATGGATTGTCAAAAATTGTGAAGTTGGCATCGAATGAAAATCCGTTTGGCTGCTCTGCGCGTGTGACAGAAGCATTAACTTCGTTAGCCAATCAATATGCGCTCTACCCGGACGGGGCGGCTTTTGAGCTTCGTGAGAAAGTAGCAGAGCATTTAGGTGTAAAAGCGGAACAACTTTTATTTGGTAGTGGGTTAGATGAAGTCATTCAAATGATTAGCCGCGCCTTGCTACATAACGGAACAAATGTTGTAATGGCAAATCCTACGTTCTCACAATATTATCACCATGCTGTTATTGAAGGAGCGGAAGTTCGGGAAGTACCACTTGAAAATGGTATTCACAATTTAGATGCAATGTTACAGCAAGTAGATGAGAAAACGAAGATTGTATGGATTTGTAATCCGAATAATCCGACAGGTACATATGTAGAAAAGCAAAAATTACTTTCATTTTTAGAATCAGTTCCAAAGTCAGCGCTCGTTATTATGGACGAAGCATATTATGAATATGCTGGGGCAGAAGATTATCCGCAAACATTACCTCTTCTTGAAAAGTATGAAAATCTTATGGTGCTACGCACATTCTCAAAAGCATATGGATTAGCTGCTTTTCGTATTGGATACGCGATTGGGGATGCAAAGCTTATTGGGCAGCTAGAGGTAGCGAGACTGCCATTTAACACATCAACTATCGCCCAAGCGGTAGCATTAGCGGCAATAGAGGATCAACAGTTTTTACAAGATTGTGTGAAGAAAAATGCCGAAGGATTAAATCAATATTATGCATTTTGTAAGGAATATAACGTATTCTACTATCCATCTCAAACGAATTTCATTTTCTTGAAACTCGGTATACCTGGTAATGAAGCGTTCGAACGATTAATGAAAAAAGGATATATCGTTCGTTCTGGTGCAGCATTTGGCATGCATGATGGTATTCGTATTACTGTTGGATTAAAAGAAGAAAATGATGAGATTATTGAATTGCTTACGGAACTTGTAAAAGAACAAGTGAAGAAAGAAGAAACGTATTCTTAAGAAATGGTGAAGGCTCCTATTACAGGAGCCTTTTTCATTTGAACTGCAATAAGGGGAGTTGTTTGCACGTTCAAGAAAGAAAACGTTACAATAGGAGTAGACGTATAAGAAGAACTATTGTACATATAACTTATTTAACATATGAGGAGGATACAGTTTGAAACTAGTAGGACGAAAAAATAGTTTGAATGGGAAAATTGTTGTTCCAGGAGATAAATCTATTTCGCATCGCTCTGTTATGTTTGGAGCGATAGCGGAAGGGACGACGAAAGTATCAAATTTTTTATTAGGAGAAGATTGTTTAAGTACAATTGCATGTTTTCAAAAACTAGGTGTCCAGATTGAACAGAGTGGTAACGATGTCACGATTTACGGTAAAGGATTACATAATTTACAAGAACCGAAAGAAGTATTAGATGTGGGGAATTCAGGGACGACTATTCGTCTTATGCTTGGGATTTTAGCAAATACGCCGTTCCATAGTACGATAATTGGTGATGCATCAATTGGAAAACGTCCTATGAAACGTGTTACAGACCCGCTTAGTAAGATGAATGCTCAAATTGATGGTAGAGAAAACGGACAATATACACCTTTATCTATTCGCGGTGGTAAGGTAAAAGGTATGCATTACCATTCACCAGTAGCAAGTGCACAAGTGAAGTCAGCAGTTTTACTTGCAGGTTTGCAAGGGGAAGGCGTAACTACAGTAACAGAGCCTATGCAATCTCGTGATCATACGGAAAGAATGTTACGTGCATTCGGTTGTGCAGTAGATGTTAATGGACGGACCATTTCATTACAAGGCGGACAACAACTTAAAGGTGCAGACATAGAAGTTCCAGGAGATATTTCATCGGCTGCATTTTTCTTAGTAGCTGGTGCAATTGTCCAAAATAGTAAGCTTGTATTGGAAAACGTTGGTTTAAATCCGACGAGAACAGGGATTTTAGATGTATTAACAAAGATGGGTGCACTTATTTCTATCGATCATATTAGAAATGAAGAGTTTGAACCGTGTGGGGATATTACAATTGAAACATCTAAACTAAAAGGAATAGAAATTGGTGGAACTCTTATTCCAAGATTAATTGATGAAATTCCTGTCATTGCTTTATTGGCAACGCAGGCAGAAGGAATTACTGTTATTAAAGACGCTGAGGAGTTAAAAGTAAAAGAAACAAATCGTATCGATACTGTTGTAGATGAATTAGGCAAATTAGGTGCGAAGATTGAAGCTACACCAGATGGTATGATTATATATGGTAAACAAAATTTAAAAGGAAATACTGTTAATAGTCACGGCGATCATCGTATTGGGATGATGCTTGCAATCGCATCGTGTATTATAGATGGAGAAGTGAAAATAGAGAATAGTGATGCGGTCGCTGTATCGTATCCGGAATTTTTCGAACAATTAGCTACGCTATAAGAGAAAGTATAGGAAGAGGCAGTTCACTCAAAAGGTTGCGTTCTTACACCTAGTTGCTTATGATAAATGAACAGAAGAGAATATTTTTTGAATTAAAGGAGACGTTTATGCAAAAGTTTGAACAAGCTGTTTCATATATTGAAAGTGGAGAAGCGGAAAAAGGATTACAATTATTAAAAGAACAATTACAAATTGCGAATGATGAAGAGAAGTATGATATCGCTCGCTATTATCATACACTTGGATTTATGGATGAGGCGCTAAAAATTACTGAAGACTTACGCTTACTGTATCCAGAAGAAAGTGAATTTACAGTGTTTTTAGCAGAATTATACATTGATCTAGATAAAGAGGATGAAGCAATTGAAGTGCTTCATGATATTCCAGAAAATGATGATTTATATGTTCAATCGTTATTACTTGTTGCGGATTTATTCCAAATGCAAGGCTTTGATGATGTAGCGGAGCAAAAACTATTAAAGGCGAAAGAAATGATGCCTGACGAACCTGTTATTACGTTTGGATTAGCAGAATTATATAGTAGTAAAGGTGAAGAACAAAAGGCAATTACTCATTATGAATCGCTATTAGCAGAACATAAAGTAATGGGTGGTGTTGTCATTGCGTTGCGCCTTGCGGAAACGTTAAGTGCGATTGGAAACTGGGAAGAGGCAATCTCTTACTATGAAGCAGGCTTAGAGGAGCAAAAAGATATTCACTCATTATTTGGATATGCCTTCACATTATACCAAGGTGAAGAATATCAAAGAGCAATTGGTGCTTGGCAAGAATTAAAAGAATTAGACCCTGAGTATGCATCATTGTACATGTATTTAGCGAAAAGCTATGAAAAAGAAGGAATGCTTCAAGAAAGCTATGAAACACTTCATGAAGGTATTAAAGTAGATGAACTTTCTGTTCCGTTTTATGTAGAATTAGCTAACATTGCAGCAAAATTAGGGAAATTAGCGGAAGCAGAAGAAGTGCTTCAAAAAGCGCTTGAGTTAGATCCAGGACATTTAGGTGCAACATTGAAATATGCTTATATTTTAAAAGAACAAGAAAAGTATGAAGAGTTAATTGCAGTTGTAGAGCGTGCAATTGATAGCGGAGAGCCAGATACACAACTACTTTGGGATCTTGCGTTTGCAAAAAAACAATTAGAAATGTATTCGGATGCATTAAAACACTATGAAAGTGCATATACTTCTTTTAAGAATCATCCAGACTTCTTGGAAGAGTACGGTTATTTCTTATTGGAAGAAGGAATGCGAAAAGAGGCGAAAGAAGTATTTACTCAGTTAATACAACTAGACCCGACACAAATTCATATTGAAGAGTTGTTATATAATTTATAGGATTTTTCATAAGTTGGAAGGAAACTGAATGCCGCTTCTTGAATCTAAAAAGAAAAGAGAAAGACAGAGGAGGGACTTAATTGCTATGAATACCCCTGTTTCTGTAAACGAGAAGAAGGATTTTGTAAAATGGTTTTTGAATAATTACCAACTGAAACAGCGTGAATGTGTATGGATTTTGAATTATTTAATGAGTCACGACCAATTAATGCATAAAGTCCACTTCGTAGAGCATGCAAAATATTGTCCGCGTGGCTTAGTGATGTCAGCGAATTGTGTGAAAGATACACCGTTTCACTTTTTTAAACAAAATGTTATGACAACAGATGCTGAAAAATCGTTTCATGATATTCGTTTAAATCGAGATGAAGATATTTATATTCAACTCAACTTTAAATCATCGTTCCAAAATGCAAATTATGTAGCTGTATTAGAAGAAAACCCATATTTACCAAAGCATATTGAGGTAAATGAAAAAGATCGTTTACTTGCAGAGAGATTTTTAGAAGAAAGTGTATTTTCATTTAGAAGAGAACGTCTTTTGAAACAAATCGATGAAGCGTTGGATAAGCAAGATAAGGAAGCGTTTCATAAGTTAACGGCGGAGTTAAATACTTTATAGAATTCATTTGGATTATTTAATTTTTACAAATTTCAGACTTTTTTAAGAAAAACTACCGATATTAGGTAGTTTTTCTTTTTTTACCTCTTTTAGTATGGTTTAATATATATAAAGTGAAAGTTCTGTTATTTTTAATTGAGGGAGGGAAGAGACTTGAAATGGATTGTAAAAGATGTGGAGCAGTTTGAGCAAGCAAGAGAGTATGTGGATACAGGAGTTATACCACTCTTATCAATTTCGGCAGCAAAAGAAATGAAAATGGTTGTAGAACAAGGTGAATTTATCGAATTGCTAAGTATGGAATTGGAAAGAGAATATAAAGGAAGAGTGCTTTTATTACCTGCATTTACGTATTTAGTAGAAAGTCAAAAGAATGAAAAAGCCCGTTTGCAAGAATGGACAGATCATTTACAAAGCCAAGGTTTTAAGCACATTGCGTACGTTACAAGTGATTTTTCATGGAAAGAAGATATGCAAGAATTACAAGGAGATTTATTTTGGTTTCCTTCATTAGCGTTAGAACAATTTAGTGATCAAGCGAAGAGAGAAGTTATTCACGCTCATATAAAAAATATAATGGTAATGTTAGAAGAAAAATGGGGAAAATAATAATAAACAGAAAGTTCTTATTATTATGAGTAGTATGATATTGACCTGTGCATGTGGGTATTATATCATGATAGTGTCCTAGTTTTTATTTTTTATATTATTTTTCACGAGGGGACAATTTCTGATAGAGGGGGGAAATTTTCGTGAGCGAGAAGGAACATCGTGTGTCAAGA
>NZ_BOQD01000154.1 GCF_018332515.1 Bacillus hominis
CGGGCGTTTACGGGCAGTTCATCTCCCAACTAACTTCTTTGCTCCAGCCGAATTTTGAGGTAGGAGTTTTACTGCCCTCAAATAGCGGGATAAAACAAAAAAAGGGTGAGTTATCGATTCAGTACGTCCTGTACGAAATCGATAGCTCACTCTTTTTATTGATTCACAGTAGATATTTTCTTTAACGCTTGCTCTAGATCAGAAACGATATCCTCCCACGATTCTAAACCGACTGATAAGCGTATTAAATTATCGAAAATGCCCATTTCTTTTCTTAGTTCAGCCGGAATTGCAGCGTGCGTCATCGTTGCTGGGTGCTGGATTAACGTTTCTGTATCTCCTAAACTTACCGCAATTGTAATAAAGTGAAGATCATTAATAAACGACTGCGTTTCTTCTTTTCCGCCTTTTACTGAAAAAGAAATAACGCCGCCGCCCCGCTTCATTTGGCGAGATGCAATATCTCCTTCTGGATACCAAACACCTTCTACCGCATCATGATTTTTCAAAAACGATACAATTTTTTCTGCATTATCACAATGGCGATCCATTCTTACTGCTAACGTTTTTAATCCGCGTAACAATAACCACGCATCAAACGGCGCCATAATACCGCCGATATCTTTCCGCATCGGGCGAATTTTGTCAGCTAACGCTTTCGTTTTACAAATTGTGACACCCGCCACAACATCACCGTGACCACCAATATATTTTGTCGCACTGTGAACGACGGCGTCACAACCGAGCTCAAGAGGTCTTTGTAAATAAGGTGAACAAAACGTATTATCAACAATGACAAGTAAGCCATTTCGCTTCGCAACACGAATAACCTGTTTTAAATCAATTAATTTCATCGTTGGATTAATCGGCGTTTCAACGAAAATAAGCTTTGTATTTGGACGAATCTTACTTTCAAGATCCTCCTCGCTCTCCATATTACAAAACGAATGCGTAATCACAAACTTTTCTTCTAACACTTCTAAAAAACCGTACGTACATCCATATAATCCATTTGAACAAATAATATGATCTCCAGCCTTTAGAAAACCAATTAAAGTTGCTGAAATAGCTGCCATGCCAGATCCAAAGGCAAGCGATTCTTCTCCTCCTTCTAACACCGCCATACGTTCTTCAAATAATTTCACAGTTGGATTTCCAAGTCTTGAGTAAATATAAGATGGATCTACTCCTGCAAAACTTGCCTCGCCTTGCTGCGCAGTCTCAAACGTAAATGTAGAAGTTTGAAATAAAGGTGGTGTTAAACTCCCTTTATTTTCATTTGATTCATAACCGTGATGAATTAATGCTGTCTCCATATGTTTCTTTTTCATAAAAACATCCCCCTTATGTCTTTATTGCCACATATCTACCAGTAAAAATCTGATGAACGCTTTTACTACATTTTATGTAAGCGCTTTACTTCTGTTTCTAACTCTCTTCTTTTATATTGTTTTAAATTCCTTCTTGTTAATTTCCAAAATTTATCTGCATAAAACAAAAAGGTAGTCGCTTGACGAAACTGTAGGTAAAAGATATAATAGCGTTTGTGTAAAATAAAAAGGCAGCCTTGTAATGTGAGTTTATCGTTTGTATTTTGTTCCTCTACGGAGGTGTATCTCGTAACTCCCTGCTGCTGGAGCGAAGGTACATGAAAACAAAATGCCCGTAAATATCGATTACGTCTGTTTTTATTTTACGTAAATAAAAACATTTTTAAAGGAGGAGTCAACTATGGCTCGTTATACAGGTCCAGCTTGGAAACTGTCTCGTCGTCTTGGAATCTCTCTAAGCGGCACAGGAAAAGAATTAGAAAAACGCCCTTACGCACCAGGTCCTCACGGTCCTAACCAACGTAAGAAACTTTCAGAATACGGTTTACAATTACAAGAGAAACAAAAACTTCGTCACATGTACGGCATGACTGAGCGTCAATTCCGTCGCACATTTGACCAAGCAGGTAAAATGCCTGGTAAGCACGGCGAAAACTTCATGATCCTTCTTGAAGCTCGTCTTGACAACTTAGTTTACCGTATGGGCTTAGCTCGCACTCGTCGTGCAGCTCGCCAATTAGTAAACCACGGTCACATCACGGTTGATGGATCTCGCGTAGATATCCCATCTTACCGCGTAAAACCTAACCAAACTATCAGCGTTCGCGAAAAATCTAACAGCCTTGTTGTTGTTAAAGAAGCGATCGAAGTTAACAACTTCGTACCAGAATACTTAACTTTCGATGCTGATAAGTTAGAAGCTACTTACACTCGTCACGCTGAGCGTTCTGAGTTAGCAGCTGAAATCAACGAAGCATTAATCGTAGAGTTCTACTCTCGTTAATCTCGGTACTCTGAAAAGAGTCGTATTAAAAGCCTTAGGAACCTTGTTTATCAAGGGGCCTGGGCTTTTTTTATTTATATAACTGTCGTATATATAGTAAGATACTTCAAGGAAGTTTTTTCATGAGTTATGGATAATCGTCCTTGCTTCTCTTTTATTCATCTCAACGATTGAATTCTCTTTAATACTAGCTCCGTTTATTGTGCAGAATTTTATAATCCACCTTCATTACATGCTGTTATACTTATTCCCTTAAACATATAATCATTTCGTTTTCAGACTACCCCTTTTTCATTACTTCCAAATCATATCTCAATAGAAAAAGCTACCAAAGAAACTAAAACGTTCCCTCTGGTAGCCTTTATTTATATATTAAAGTTATTTATTTCCCTCTTTTTGAACATATACATAAGCATCTTTCTGCTCTTTATGTATATCAACCTTCGTATTCTCTGCAAGCTGACCCGCATTTAGCAAAGAAAAAATAATGAGCGCTTCTAGTGACATTTCGTTTTACCACTCCTTTCTATTTGTTATACGCTTATCATACCGCTTACATGTGATTTCCGTATGAACACGAAAAGGAGATTAAAACAACAAGCTTAAAGGCTTGCCAACTGTACTCTATCGCCAAAATGGTTTATTCAAGAAAATTATTACGTTATAATAGCCATAAAATGGGAGGTTGATTCATTTTGACAATAAACCAAATGGTTCAATTAGGAAGTTCTTTAATGCTGTTTATTACTTCAGCATTTATTAGTTGGTATCAGGGAAGTAATTTAATCGATTATCCTGATGAATGGAAATATAGCGCTAAGTTTACGAATTACTTTAAAGGCACCGTTTCAAATTACCAAGATATTTATCAAATCGATTTCTTTATATATGCAGCAAAATTCTATCCCACAGCATTTGTCGTTATGTTAATTAGCTTGCTTTATATGCTCGTATTAATTCTTCATATTCTATTTAAAAGAAATCATGAGGCAATATAAAAACCCCGAACCATAGACTTTTCAGCCTACAATTCGGGGTACTATTGTTTTAATTTCTTTTCTTATTAGTAACGAATTAAGAAATATTTCTTCTTACCGCGGCGAATGATTGTGAATTTATCTTCGATGCGGTCGTTTTCTGTTACAACGTAATCTAATACTTGTGTACGCTCACCGTTTACATAGATTGCACCATTTGTTACATCTTCACGTGCTTGACGTTTAGATGGTGAAATTTTGCTTTCTACAAGTAAGTCGATTAATACTGTATCTTCTGCAGTACGTTCTACAGATGGTACGTCTTTGAATCCTTGTTCGATTTCGCTTGCAGTAAGTTCTGCTACAGAACCACTGAATAATGCAGCTGAAATTTTAATTGCTTGCTCTAACGCTTCTTCGCCGTGAACAAGTTTTGTCATTTCAGAACCTAATGCTTTTTGTGCTGCACGTTTTTCTGGCGCTTCAGTTACTTGCTTCTCAAGCTCAAGAATTTCTTCATGAGATAAGAATGTGAAGTATTTTAAGTATTTAACTACATCACGGTCATCTGTATTGATCCAGAATTGGTAGAACTCGTAAGGAGTTGTTTTCTCTGGGTCTAACCAAATTGCGCCGCCTTCTGTTTTACCAAACTTCGTACCGTCAGATTTTGTAACTAGCGGGATTGTTAAACCGAATGCTTTCGCATCTTCTTCTGATTTACGGATTAATTCAAGACCAGCTGTAATGTTACCCCATTGGTCACTACCACCGATTTGCAGACGGCAATTATGTTGTTGGTATAAGTTTAAGAAGTCGTATGATTGTAAAATCATGTAACTAAACTCAGTGAATGAAATACCAGTTTCTAAACGAGATGCTACTGTATCTTTTGCTAACATATAGTTTAAACCGAAGTTTTTACCAATATCGCGTAAGAATGTAATTACATCTAAGTTACCTAGCCAGTCATAGTTGTTAGCCATCGTTGCTGGGTTGTCCACGTTTTCAAACTCTAAGAAGTTTGAAAGCTGGTTTTTAATGCTTTCTGTGTAGTAAGCAACTGTATCTTTCGTATTTAATGTACGCTCTGCTTTTTTACCACTTGGGTCACCGATCATACCAGTACCACCGCCAACAAGTGCGATTGGTTGGTGACCAGCTAATTGGAAACGACGTAACATTAATACTGGTAACATATGACCGATGTGTAAGCTATCCGCTGTCGGATCGAAACCACAATATAATTTAACGCTTTCTTTTTCTAATAATTGCTCAAGGCCTTCAGCGTCTGTTTGCTGATTAATTAGACCGCGAAATTCAAGATCTTGTAAAATACCCATATCCTACATACTCTCCTTTAAGTTCATTACTGGCGTGAAGGTTGAAAACATAAAAAAATCGCCCCTTTAAATAAGGGACGATTTTGATTATCGCGTTACCACCCTAGTTGCAGGCAAAAAAAAGCCTACCACCTTATTTACATAACGGCTTAGCACCGTCTTTTCCCTTTTGAATATAACTCAATCGAAAAAAGATGCTCTAGGGGCGTAATTCGCGATCATCTATGTGCTGATTTTCACCGACCATCAGCTCTCTAAAACAGGGAAATGATCACTACTTCTCCCTTTCCACGCTCAATTATTCATATACTTTTCTTTATACCATCATTTATATAGGCGTGTCAAATAGAGGTAGGATTTCTCTTCTTGCCAAACCTTTACAACGTCGCAAGAAGTATCGTAATAAGAGAAAGAACTGGAACACCAACTAATATCGAAACATGAAACACAACCGATAAATCATTTCCAATCGTAGCTTCCACAGGATCTTTCGCCGGAGAACCAAGAAATCCGATTAATCGATCGAATCGACTTACCGTTTTTGGAAAATCCGGTATTTCTACATGGTCACTATCTAAATGCTGCTTTAATTTATATTCATTCTTAAAAGGATTTTCGCTCAATTTCATCCACCTCCAGCAATTGCTTTAATTTTTTCATCCCGTTATGGAGTCTCGATTTCACTGTTCCAATCGGAATGTTTAATATCTCTGCAATCTCTTTTTGCTGCATATCATGATAATAAAAAAGGATGAGGACAGCTCGCTGTTCTTCAGGAACTTTCAAAATTGCATCCCTTACAGTAAGACGGTCTTCTTGTGAAAACTCTACCTCCTGAACTGGTACTAAAAATGGTAAGAGCGTCCTCCACTTTTTTCTTCTATTTAATTTATTAATCATAAGACGATAACCAATTTGAAATAAATACGTTTTTATTTTGCCTTTTTCAGGTTCATACATATGTTTCTTTCGTTCTAACGTCAAAAACGTATCTTGTACAAGGTCGATACTTAATTGTTCATCTCGGTTAAAGCGATACAAAAATGTATATAGCGCTGGTTTAATTAAAACGTATAATCTTTCCCCAGCCTGCTTATCTCCCTTTTGGTACGCAAGCATGAGCTCCTCCTCAATCCCAATCTGCGCCATGATTTTTGATCTCCTTTATTCCTTTTAACGTTAACGAAATGCGGGAAATTAAATATACACTTGCGACAATAATCCACGCTTGTGATTGAAGCGTAAAAAATTGAACATATGAGTTTTGTATTGTATGACCACTTAACACTAAAATATTTAATGCTTGCACACATATGCATGCATACACTGCAAGACAAGCCGAAATCGTATCAAATACATTCCAGCGAAAATACACTTTTGTTTTTGTAAAATCAATTTTATTTCCATTTTTTCGTACAATATACTTCTTATCAAACGGAATAAGGATTGAAAACATACCAATCATTATGACTCCAACTGTAATCATTGAAACTTTAAATCCAATTGGTATTGGCAAAAATAATCCACCAGAAAATACAACTATAATTCCAACTACAGCAAAAGTAAGCATCAATTTATTAGACATATAAAGCGCCTCCCTCATCTATTCTTTTATAAATGTATACAGACGAGGAAGGCGCTTCGTTCAAATATTATTTTATTTTTTTAATAATCTTTGCAGGATTCCCGCCAACTACTACATTATCCGGTACATCTTTCGTTACAACAGCTCCAGATGCAATGACTGCATTATGTCCAATTGTTACGCCCGGATTAATAATGGCTCTTCCGCCAATCCATACGTTATCGCCAATTGTAACTGGTTTTCCGTATTCAGTACCGCTTATGCGTTCTACTGGATCAAGTGGGTGTGTTGCTGTATAAATGTGAACACCTGGGGCTAACATACAATTCACTCCGATTGTTACTGGGCATACGTCTAAAATCGTACAATCAAAGTTCGCGTAAAAATTTTCGCCAACGTGAATGTTATAGCCGTAATCACATTTAAAAGAAGATTCAAGATGAATATTATCTCCTGTCGTTCCGAATAATTCTTTTACGATTTCGCTACGCTCTTTTAATTTCACTTCTGGCGTATCATTTAATTTTCTCGTTAGTATACGAGCTTGCTCCCTCTCTTGAATCAAAACAGGATCAGCTGGTATGTACATTTCCCCAAGTATCATCTTTTCTTTTTCTGTTTTCATTTCCTTCTCCCCTTCCAACACGTATATATAAGTTCATCATAACATAAAAAAAGGTCTGAACGTTGTTTCGTTCAGACCTTTCTTTTTTAATCTTCCATCGTCGATAAGTCACCTGTTGGTAAGTTTAATTCCCACGCTTTTAATACGCGGCGCATAATTTTACCACTTCTCGTTTTCGGTAATTTATCTTTAAATTCAATTTGCCTTGGCGCTGCATGAGCTGCTAGGCCTTTCTTTACAAATTGACGAATTTCTTCTTTTAATTCTTCTGATGGCTCATATCCTGCCCGAAGCGCGATAAATGCTTTAATGATTTCTCCGCGAACCGGATCAGGAATACCGATTACACCAGCTTCTGCAACAGCAGCGTGCTCGATTAATTTGCTTTCTACTTCAAACGGTCCAACGCGCTCACCTGACGTCATAATTACATCGTCAATACGTCCTTGGAACCAGAAGTATCCGTCTTCATCCATATAAGCTGAATCACCTGATACGTACCAATCTCCCGGCATGAAGTAAGACTCATACTTTTGCGGGTTATTCCAAACAGCGCGCATCATAGATGGCCAACCTTTTGCAATTGCTAAGTTCCCCATTGTGTATGGAGGTACTTCATTTCCTTCATTATCAACAATCGCTGCTTTCACGCCCGGAATTGGTTTACCCATTGAACCTGGACGGATTTCCATACAAGGATAGTTACAAATAACTTGTCCACCTGTTTCTGTCATCCACCACGTATCATGAATACGAAGTCCAAATGCGCTCATACCCCAGCGAATTACTTCTGGATTTAATGGCTCACCGACACTTAATACGTGACGAACTTGTGATAAATCATATTTTTTAATTGCTTCTTGTCCAGCTCCCATTAACATACGGAACGCTGTTGGTGCGCTATACCAAACTGTTACACCGTAATCTTGCAGTGCTTCATACCACGCTTCCGGACTAAATCTCCCGCCTAAAATAACATTTGATGCCCCGACTAACCACGGTGCAAAAATACCGTAAGCTGTTCCAGTTACCCAGCCTGGGTCAGCTGTACACCAATATACATCATCTTCTTTTAAATCTAATACCCATTTCGCTGTTTGATAATGCTGAACCATTGCGTTTTGCGCATGAAGCACACCTTTTGGCTTACCAGTAGAGCCAGACGTGTAATGAAGGATTAAACCATCTTCACGGCCTAACCATTCGATATGTAATTCTTTTGAAGCTTGTTCAAATAAAGGATTGAAGGCTACAAGTTTACCACCTTCTTCTGCATTATCTCCAACAAGAAAGACTGTTTTTAAAGCAGGTAAATCATTTAATGGTATGCGCTCTAACAATTCAGGCGTTGTAATTAACACCTTTGCTTCGCTATCTTCTAAACGATCGCGAACTGCACCTTCCATAAATGCTTCAAATAGCGGTCCAACAATTGCTCCTAATTTCACTGCACCAAGAAGTGCAAAATATAATTCTGGAGAACGTGGCATAAAAATAAAAACGCGATCGCCTTTTTCAACATCGCCATAATTTTTCAGGACGTTTCCTGCTTTATTAGAAAAATCCTTCATTTCCTTAAACGTATATTTCTCTTTTCGCGATCCATCTTGATAATAAAGGGCTACTTTATTTTTACGATCGGATTTCGCATGCTTATCAATTGCTTCATACGCCATATTTACTCGGCCTGTCTCATTCCAAGTAAAATTTTTATTAACCTCTTCCCAGTTAAAATTCGCGTATGCCTCATCATAATTCGGCAAATTATTTTCTCCTTTAATGACAGGAAGCGTTTCTACTTTCATACTTTACATCCCCCTCCTATGTATTCTATTATCTATTATAATGATATTATTTAAAATTTTCAGTATATTTGTTGATTTTTAGACAAATTTTTAATGACAAAATTCGATTCACATCGCATATATTATAAAGTACGATATTAATAGATTCACAAACCCTCAAGGTGGT
>NZ_BOQD01000155.1 GCF_018332515.1 Bacillus hominis
AACATATCAAAACAAATACTACTTTGATACTCAAATGAGTTTTTTAATACAAAAAAACTACCTAATAATAGATAGTTTTTTCATAATATATTAAGAAGCAGGATAATAAATAGTCATACTCACTCTTGTTAATGTTTCTCCTAAATTGTAATAAACATGTGGTCGATCCGCCTTAAATCTAATGGAATCACCACTTTTCAAATTATATTTACACCTATTTACTTCAATTGTTAACTCCCCATCAAACACGGTTATAAATTCTTCCGTCCCTTCTTTATGAGCTTCCGCACTCAAACTTCCCTTTTCCTCAATTTCAATCATATATATTTCAAACTGTCTATTTTCTTGGAACGAAAATGAAGGAAATACTCTGTATCTCCCATTATCTTCAGATAATATTTGGATATCATTTCGTAAAACTATAGTCGTATCTGGTTGTGGATCATTTATTAAAGAAGTAAAGGAAACCTTTAGTCCATTAGCTATTTTCCAAATTGTTGTAATCGTAGGACTAGACTCTCCTCTTTCAATTTGTCCAATCATTGTTTTACTCACACCTGTTAATTGTGAAACCTTTTCCAAACTCAGTTTTTCTTTCTCACGAATAGCTTTTAAATTTTTTGCAAGGATAATTTGAATTTCCTCCATAAAAACACTCCTATACCATATACAATATAACGACCATTATGTATAATAAAAAGCACACGTTATATTGTTCTTTTCGGTCATTATAACACACGAATCGGAGGAGGTTTTTGAAATGCCTATATTTTCTTTTTTATTATTCGTCTTTATTAGTAGCTTCACACCAGGGCCTAACAATTTTTTAGCTATGACATATGCCCAGCGATATGGATTAAAAAGAAGCATTACATTTTGCTTAGGTGTAGCTTTCGGTTTTTTTATTATCACTTCATTATGTAGTTTCTTTAATATTGTACTTATAAACATACTGCCAACAATTGAATTCCCTTTAAAAATTTTAGGTGTAGCTTATATGCTGTATTTAGCTTTTAAAATACTCACTAGTAAAGGTAATACAGATACAAATGAAAAAAGTAATAAAAACTTATTTTTAGTAGGAATTATGCTTCAATTTGTTAACCCTAAGGGAATTTTATTCGGACTGACTGTAGTATCAACTTTTATTCTCCCTTACTACCATTCATATTCTAGTTATCTTTTCTTTTCATTGTTTTTAGGCATAGTCGGTTTAATGAGTACGTTTAGTTGGTGTCTATTCGGGTCTATGTTTCAAAAACTTATATTAAAACATAACCGAATATTTAACATTATTATGGCAGTTTTATTAGTGTTTAGCGCTATTTCAATTGTTATTAGCTAGTTCTATACTCATTCTAATTCTTAATTTTAGATTTCACCAAACGGGCTTTTATGGACAGTTAATCCCCCATCTACCTTCTTCGCTTCAGCAAGATTTTGAGGTGGAAGTCTTCTGGAAATAAGATTAACTATCCAATTCTTATATTTTGTTTAACTGAACCAAACGCTACAGAACGTATATCTTAAGCTTTTTCTCTTATTCTCCTAAATAAAACTTTTTTCTACCTTGTACAAACATTCCTTATCCTCATTAAAACGACTAACATCCGATAATTTATGTATTTACTTATCTATCATTTCTCGTTTCTTAATAAAATAGCATTTTTTTTATAAATTTTACACATTTGAACTAGACAAGCATATGTTAGTATATGGAGATCCCCTCCACTCATAAGATTCTTACCTTTCTAAGAGTACGTTTATAGGCGTGCTCTTTTGATTTTTATTTAATAACGATTTTTACATCCACACGCTTCTTACTAAGCTTCATTGCTAAATTAGGCTGGATATATTTTTCTATTTTTGAATGTATAATCCAAAACTTATTACTAGAAACCGTACACATACTAATAGCTCTTCAAAACAAAAACACATGCTTCTGTGGCGAAAGACAGTTCGGATAGCAATATTTGCAAATACAAAAAAGCGATTTCCCTTTCCATGAGAAACCGCATCAGATCAATTTGACAATACTTTAGCTAGTCATAGAAGATCTTATGGATCAATCGCAGTATATAAAAATCCAAATGCTCCTCAATGGATAGGGTTATGGACAGTATATGATGCATCAAGACATTTAATATATTCCAAATTTGGTTGGGTAAGTAATAGACCAATTAATCCATAATAAGAAAAAGAGGCTGCGAAATAATTACAGCCTCTTTTCTTTAATCGCATTTTTCTATTTGGTCGCCTTCTTCACCTGCATTTTCTGCCGAACTATCCGTTCCGCCTCCCACTGCATGTTGCTGTTTAGTATTAGAGCTTTCGATGGCAGCATTTGTCCCCGCTGCACTGTCTTCTCCACCACCACTTGCCACTTGAGTAGCACCAGCCTGTTCCTTACGGGTTTTATTAATTTGATTATTGATGATAAGTACAAATTCTGCCTCTTCATCCGAAGTTTCTTTTTTCATTTTATGCGGCTCAATCTGGTCCCCACTAATTCCTTTATTTATAGCTTCGCCGCCAGCGCCCACCGTTTGTTGCTGTCGGGTATTCGATGAATCGATTGCAGCATTACTTCCTGCTGCACTATTTTGTCCGGCCCCACTGGCAATTTGTGTTGTATTCGGTGCAAATGTAATCTGATTATTAATGACAATGACAATTTTTCGTTTATCAGCAAGATTTCCCAAATTAATTTCTTCTCCATCTTTTTTTACAAATCGAAACGTGATTTTTTCATTGTTTTCCATGTTATCCCCCCTTTGTATTATTAAATGACTGGAGAATGATAATGGATTGGACAAGCGTATTTTTTTTACAAATATGTGCCCCCGCCCACAATGAAGGATGTATTATCAGGTTCCGGTATTTTCCTCGTATTAAGTGCGTCGGCTACCAACAGTCCAGCATCCGCCGAATTTCGGAATGCATGGAGAAAAGCCTTATAGGAGATATAAAAAGAGAGATTAGTAGAAACATTGGTATATAAAGGTTTCTAGGTTTCACTTTATTTTTCTACTTTCCTTTTCTTATTTATATTTATCAGCCAAATATCTAGCATAGTGAATTAAATTTCTAGCTACATCTAATTCAAGATTAAATATATTAGGTACCCCTGGTCTCCAATTCACCTCAAATAACCACAATTTTTGATCTTTATCAATCCCTACATCAATTCCTAACTCATCAAATAATACATCCTTAAATAAAGAATTAAAATGGTTAGAAAAAGTTACTGCAAATCTTTCTAAATACCTTTTAATATTATACCAATCGTTATCAAACTCCGCTTTTAAAAAAACATCTAAATAAGTACTATAACCACCCTTAGCCATATTTGATACAATACTTCCTAATGGGCCTATTCTCGGGAATATAGAAGTAACAACCCACCTGCCTTCCCCATTTCTTTGAACATGCAATCGAAAATCATAAACATGACCAGATTTCATTTGACATGAAATAAACTGTTGAACTATGTATCCTTGCTCTTGAATCTTATCCGATATAAAGCTCCGTAATTGTTTTTTATTCATAGATGAAATTTGTTCTGACTCATTCATACTGTAATTCATCCCATTCTTTTCAATGAAAACAATACCACTACCTTGATGTCCAGAAATTGGTTTAATAATAAGCTTTTCATAACGATTAATCATGTCAAAAAACTTATTAACATCATTTAATTCATAAAAAGGAATAAGATATTGCTTAAATTTTTTTGCTCTATTTATTCTGTTATATACACTTAATTTATTTCCAATTGAATGACTTGTAAAAGGAACTTTTTCATGTAGATAATCATAGATTTGCTGATTTTTATCACTAACATGAACACTTGCATTGTAAATAACATCTGGAAAAGAAAATTCTTGTTCAATCCACTTACCATTTTCATAAGTTTTACCTAAAATCTTCTCCGTTTCTATATTTACCTTCCCTAAAGTAAAATAAAAAAAGTCCACACCTTCAGCTTTAGCTACAGCAGCATAAGTATATGCTTTCTTTACGTCATTCGGATCTTTCCGATGATGAAGCATACCAATTATTGTCATGTTAGTTTTTCTTCCCTTCTTTCTAAAGGTCTTTTTCAAAACAAATATCAAATTCATTATATATATATTCATGTTCTCCCTCATTCAACCATTTTTCGAAAAATCCAGAACAAGCTTAACCTCATTTTAATATTCTACCTATAGAAATAATAAACTTAAGGTTTTATAAAATGATAAATGATAAAGGTTAAGGTGACATAAAATGGATACTATCGTTTTCATTGAAACAAATAAATCTGGATCAAGTAGGGAAGCAATCAAAGCCGCTGAAAAACTTAATTTCTTTACTGTTCTATTAACTAAAAAAACAAAATTTATTAATGAACGCACTATATTCCCTGATGTACATCAGATGATTTTCACTGATATAAATGATTATGATAATATAATTACAACAATTGAAAAATTAAATAAATCAGGAAAAAACATAAAAGGGATCTTTAGTTTTATTGACCCTTATGTTTATTTGGCTGCACGTTTATCAGAAAAATTTTGCTCAAATATTGTATCTTCTAAAGCTATCCATCATATGGAAAACAAAATATTAACTCGTAATGTACTTAAAGATTTACCAATCTCACTCAACTATTTAATTTACAAACCAACAGAATCATTATCATCTTTTTTTAAAAAAAATAATAAGATAAATTTCCCTCTTATTGTGAAATCCCCTAAATCAACAGGATCAAAAGATGTATTATTAGTAAAAAATAAAGATCAATTAATTTTATCTATGCAAAGTCTTTTAAAAAAACTACCTAATGAAGAAATTTTACTTGAAGAATATATAGATGGACCTCAGTACTTAGTCGAAATTTTAGTTCAAAATGGAAAAGTCCATATTATAGCAGTAATTGAACAAGAAATTACATTTTTTGAACGCTTTATTGTTACTGGTTATTCTTTACTAGGACAGGTAGACAAAAGACTATACAATAGTCTTTTCAATGCAGTTAATTCTGTTATTCAGGCTTTTAATATGAAAAATGGAGCGTGTCATCTAGAACTCCGTAGAATAAAAGATGTTTGGAAATTAATTGAGATAAATCCCAGAATATCAGGTGGAGCAATGAATGACATAATTGAAATTGGACATGGAATCAACTTAGTGCAAGAGACTATTCAGTTAATGTTAGGAAATAAACCCTCACTAAATAAAAAACATTATAAATATGTGTACGCTCATTACCTAACAGTTAAATTTAAAGGAAAACTAATTCGAGTTACAGGGAAAAACCGTAGTTCTAAATATCCTGGTGTAGAGAAAGTTTATATAAAACCTAAAAAAGGAACTATCTTAAAACCACCTACATCAATGGGACATCGATGTGGATACGTTTTAGCAGCAGCCTATTTTAAAACAGAAGCTAAAAAAATTGCTTTAGAAGCAGCTAAAGAAATTTCATTTGAAATCCAAAAAGAATAACGTGAAAAGTTGTACGGTAAAGCGCTATGCGTCAATGATAACCAATCATATAAACCCTATTTTAGGAGGAATTAAGCTTGTTAACCTTAATTCCTTACAAATTCAACGATTTTATAATAAACTTTACAATACAAAACATCCTAATACTGTGCATTATATTCACAGCATATTAACAATCGTACTAAATCAGGCTGTGAGATTAAAACTAATTAAAATCAATCCACCTTCAACTGTCGTAACACCAAAAAAAAGAAAATCTCATTCCAAGTTTGGGATGAGGATGAAATAAGACATTTTTTAGTTACTACTCCAAAATCAAGATACCGCACAGTTTATATATTAGCGATTGCTACGGGCATGAGGGTAGGAGAAATACTTGGTTTGAGATGGACGGATATTGATTTCAATAATAAAACAATATCTATTAATCAAACTTTAAACCCGGATAACAAATTGATACTAGATACAAAAACTTCAAGTTCTAGACGTTCAATCTCTAATGATGAAAAGACAATTGAAGCATTACAAAAACATAAAATAAAAATAAATGCTGACCAATTAAGACTGGGTCAAGCATATTTAAATTATGATTTAGTTGTGTGTACCAAAATGGATAAACTGGTTTATCTCGGTGGCTTTCATGATACATTTAAAGCCTAATGATGTATTCCTTTCTTTTGAGTGAATGATCTCGTCATGAGAGCACTTTATTAAGTGCTCTTTTCGTGTTTCAAATACATACAAAATGCAATTTTTATATTAATCTTAATTACACATTTAATTGAATATTAATTCGTCAGACACGAATCATTTCTTATAAGGGCGCTCTGTATTTGTGCCCTTATTTAAATACTAAAATTTATTCCCCCACATATTTTTATAAATTGTATACAGTTCCATATGGGATTGTTGAAAAAGAAATTCCGTATGGCGTAATATGATGCATTGGGTAATAATACTCCATAGATGAATAGTAAGGTTGTATACCTTGCTGTATTTGTTGTATTTGCTGCTGTGCTTGTAGCGCTTGTTGAACAGCTTGAATTGTACTTTGTGCTCCGCTATACGTAATACCCGCCGTACCATACGGACGCATTCTATCTCGGGTATGAACATATGAATAAAACATTATTATTCAACTCACTTCCATATAAGTTATTACAAAGTATGTTATGATTCTTGATTTCAGTGAGTGTTAAAAACTAGTCCACTAGCAACCGAAATTATTGTCTGCTTTTTGTATAAGAATTTTCATTTTACATATACTACTTTTGAGCCTGTTTACCAATGCAAGCCATTTTGGTGTTTTGAATTCTGACTAAGCTGCCTTGTTGCATGGATTATTATATCTTTGACAACATTGGTTATAAGCACGTTTTCCGGCTATTCGTAGTTCTAAGCCAAAATAATTTTCCTCCTATAAAGGACAGCAGGTACGACTGCTTGTCCTTTTTTACTTATATTGCATATTTTCCTTTTTGGTAACCTCGAACACCGTTGTTCACACTACACCCCTTTTCCAATTCCGCAAACCTTTGTAACCAAGCTTCCCAACGCTCTGCATACGAAGCTCCTTGCTGCTTAGCCACCTCACAATATCTATTAGTCAAACTTTAAACCAGGATAATATATTGATGCTAAAATACAAAAACTTCTAGCGCTAGACGATTAATTTCAATTGATGAAAAGACAATTGAAGCATTACAAAAACATAAAATAAAAATAAATGCTGTCAAATTAAGACTGGGTCAAGCATATTTAAATTACGATTTAGTTGTGTGTACCAAAATGGGTAAACTGGTTTATCGCGGTGGCTTTCATGATACATTTAAAGCCTA
>NZ_BOQD01000156.1 GCF_018332515.1 Bacillus hominis
ACATCACAGGAGGTTTTTAAATGGATATGGATACTTACTATTGGGAAATGGTAAAAAAGAACATTGGTGTCTATTCAAAAGCAGAATAAGAATGTCTTAGGAATAAAAGAGTAATTATCTTTGGATTAGGGGTACTACCGATGAATCCAACTATATTATTGGGTGTTTTAATAGGTACTTTGATGGCTGTATTGTTTACAAAGGGGTTACCGGCGGGGTTAATTATTGCAGCTGGAATAATAGCCATCAATTCTATGAAAAGAAAGGGATTTTAAAAATGAAAAAGAATTGGAAATCTATAAGTTTAATGGGTATTTTTTTCGTTCTTTTACTGTCTAGCTGTTCAAATCATCAAGAAGTTTCAAAGGGGACAAAAACTTCTAAAATAATAAAAGAAGAATACAAAATTCCACTAGAAGACGAAACATTATTTTTACTTCATAAAAGTGTAAATACAAAAAAGCAATATACATCAGACGAAATCATTTTGTTTTTAGAACCATTTAGTGTTCCTACTGCAGCAGCCTTTGATGTATCAAAATATTCATGGATGGATGAGTATGCAAAAAAAGGATATGATACGTGGGCAATGGATTTTAGAGGCTTTGGGCAATCTTCAAGGCCAAAAGAAATGTCAGAAGCGCCTAACTTAAATAAACCAGTCGTTCATTTAGATGATGCAACAAAAGATTTAGAAACGGTTGTGAATTGGATTAAAAGTAAAAGGAATGTAAAAAAAATTCATCTTGTTGGCTGGTCATACGGGGGAGTGGTAGCTGGAAATTATGCAATATCACATTTTGATGATGTTAATACACTTGTTTTATATGGGTACATGCATGGGTTTACGCTTCCAATGATGACAGAGCCCTTTGACAATCCGTTACAGCAGGGGGAATTCAATCCTCATACACCCTCTTATCAAACTGTAGACTTTGATAAAGGAATGCATCACTGGCATATGATGATGGGCGAGAAAAAAATTGTCACAAATGAAGCTATGGATTCTGTAAAACATGTATTTCTTCACTCAGATCCAATTAGCGAGAAAAATAATGGCATCATTCGTCGACCGATGGGGCCTCTAGAAGATTTATATTCTATTTGGAATAACCGTCCTTTATATGATGCATCTCAGATTACTGCTCCTGTGCTGGTTATTTATGGAGAAGATGATTTATTTGCCGATAGAGATATGCTATCGAAATTAACTGGGACTAAGCAAAAAAAGGAAGTTGTGATTCCTAATGCAACACACTGGGCAGTATATGAAAAAAATCATGATGTTCTATTTAAAGAAGTATTGAATTTTATAGAAATGAAAGAAGGAAAAAAGGGATGAACAGAGATATAACAATCGGTCTAGATTATCAGTCTTAGTAGGGGTAGCACCACATTAAGGGAAAAGTTTACTCAAAAGACGATTCTCATATATTTAAAGAATCGTCTTCTTATTTTACACACTGAGCTTTAGCTTGCAGAAAGCACCTTTGTAGCAGAGAGTGTGGTCTAAAACCGCTTGTTTTTAGTAGTTTCACCTTCATCCACCTACAAAGAATTTACATACTTCAACGTGTAATTGTTCAGTAAAGGGTAGACATCTACTTAGCACTTTTCTATTCCAATTCCTATATTATAGGCTATATATGTTTAATGCGTTAAAAATCATTTGGAAAGTAGGAGGAGAACATGTACGAACAATATCTAAGACACTATTGGTATTATGGGTACCCAGCTAGTTTTATAGACCCGAATGCACCATCCACAGTATTTCCAGCGCATATACCCCCAGTAAATAATCCGATGTATGCACCACCCTCAATATTTCCAGGGTATACCGCCCCAGTAAATAATCCAATATATGCACCGTCCTCAATATCTCCAGCGTATACAACATCTGTGAAAGGGGAATTTAATACACAACTTCCCCCTTCAATGACAAACAAAAAGGAAGCTTATTCCACAGATTTTTTTTCAAAGATAAATCCTTTAATTTCGAAACATTACGCGCAGCTGGGTTTGTAGTTGACAACGGTGCTGATCTCAATGAAGTGTTCTTGACCGTTGCTGCAATCCAGGAGGGAGATGAAGAAGCATGGATGCGGGCGTGGAAATCTACCGCAGACCGTATTTATGAACGTGGGAAATATTCCTTCGAGTATGGGGACAAAGTCAGCGCACGGGAGGCGTTTTTGCGCGCTTCGGCCTACTATCGCAACGCTGAATTTTACCGACGTAATGATCCTCTAAACGATCCGCACGTTCTCAATCTATTCAACCTTTCTCGCGAGGCGTTTGTGAAGGCAGGCAAACTGCTGGATGGCCCCTTCGAGGAGATCGCTATCCCTTACGGTAAAGATAAGCTCCCTGGATACTTACTACTCGTGGACGACAGTGGGAAACCTCGACCGACTATCATTTATACTAATGGATTTGACTCGACGACAGAAGAAGGCTACTACGTTATTGGCGCAGCCGCGTTGCGACGCGGTTATAACGTAATTCTGTATGACGGCCCCGGTACGGGTCGCATGATCCGTGAGAAAAAAGTATCCTACCGTCCGGATTGGGAAGTAGTGCTCGGTCCTGTTATGGATTATGCTGAGACACGTCCTGAGATTGACACGTCCAAAATTGTGCTGTTTGGATATAGCCTGGGCGGATATCTGTGCGCTCGGACAGCCGCTTTTGATCATCGTCCGGCAGCAATCGTGCTCGACGACGGTATAACGAGCTTTAGCGCGACGTATCCTCCCCTTCCGGAATTTCTTGTTGAATGGATTAGAGCCGGACGCGATGAGCAGGCGATACCCGTACTCGAATGGATTAAGAAACACGACACCTATGCTCGCTGGGCTTTGCAAAATGGTGTGTGGGTGTTTGGCACTTCGAATGAACCCGAATACATCCGTAAGAGCGAGCAGTTTTCTCTCACCACTGAAGACATGCACAAAATCAAGTCCCCGGCTCTAATTCTTGAGGGAGAGAACGATATTGTGTTCAAAGGCCAGGCAAGCAAACTAGCGTCCGAGCTAAAAGCGCCACACAAGCATGTCGTAATGCGAAACGCTGATGGTGCAGGTGAGCACTGCCATATGGGTGCAATGCGTCTGCTTCATCAGACCATTTTCGACTGGCTCCATACGACCCTGGGAGATCGTTAGTTGAGCAATATGAAATTATAGATATTCAAAATCTATTTTATAAAGTCAAAAGGCGAGGGCTTTATGCCAGTATCACAGCATACTCCGTAAATTAGCAAGAAATTCATGAGCTATGTTTTTTTGAAATCAATTTTGCACCAGAACCTTTCAGAGTAACGGTGTTTCTTTAGTACCAAACTGAAACGGGCATTAAGTTCTTTGACTTAATGCCCGTTTTTGATCCTATTACCATTACTATTTGGGTCCATCATTGGCCCCAAACCCTTATTAGAAAGCAAAGCAAGTACAACCAATACCCCATCTAGTTCCATCTTTTCCTATTACGGTATGAGTGTGCTGATGGAGAGGGTTACTGCAACGGTGTGACTTGTGATTATGGGCATCGCGAGAAAGTATATTGTGGGCTATATTAGCCCCACCATACCCATATACTCCCGTCGGTGCCCAATCGGGTGATGCTGGTGGTAATTCAGGTGATAAATTCTTAAATTCATCATTTCCATAAACAACCTGCCCACCCATAATGGTGAGTAATGATTCAAGGTCTTTGATTTCTTCTTCTGGCACAGTAAAGTAGTCAGAAGACAATACAGCAATATCAGCAAACTGACCTACTGCAAGGGTTCCCTTTTTACCTTCATCACCAGAGAACCATGCACTTCCTTTGGAATATAGTTCCAGGGCTACTTTTCTGTCAAGTTTATTCTTTTCATCATATATCGAAAGACCACCAATGGTTTTTCCGGCAACCATCCAGTAAAGAGCAACCCAAGGGTTATAGCTAGAAACTCTGGTTGCATCACTACCGGCGCCAACAGGTATACCCAGGTCTAGCATACGATAAATTGGGGGAGTACGCTTTGCAGCTTCTTTTCCGTATAAATCAACAAAGTATTCACCTTGGAAAGCCATGCGATCTTGGATGGCAATACCGCCATTTAAAGCCCTAACACGTTCCATACTGCGATCTGAGATTGTTTCTGCATGGTCAAACCACCAGCGTAGACCATTAAAAGGAATTTCTCTGTTGACTTCCTCAAAAACATTTAAGAAACGTGTTATTGACTCGTCATAAGTTGCATGTAAACGGAATGGCCAACGGTTTTCCACCAATAGAGAAATTACTTTCTTTAAGTCAGCTTCCATCACCGTAGCTAGGTCGGGCCGTGGCATTTGAAATTTTTCAAAATCGGCTGCCGAGAATACTAACATTTCTCCGGCACCATTCATTTTATACTTATCATTTCCTTGACCCGGAGAAACAATTTTGGTCCATGAAGCAAAGTCTTCATATTCATGATTTGGATTTTGTGTAAATAGATTATAAGCAATACGCAAAGTTAATTGATCCTTCTCGGCTAAACGTTCCACAACTTTGTAATCATCAGGATAATTTTGGAATCCACCACCTGCGTCAATGGCACTTGTGATACCTAATCTATTTAATTCGCGCATAAAATGGCGAGTTGAGTTAATCTGGTCGTCAAAATTAAGTACTGGAGCTCTACCCAAACTTGAATAAAGAATAGAAGCGTTAGGATTGGCAATTTCTAGATTGAGTAAACCAATAAGCCATAATAATTAAGCCTAAAAAATACACCATATATACCGCCAAAAATACCATAGTTGAGTTTAGGGATGAATATTGCTTTCCTAAATCATTGATAGCTCGGAAAGCATCAATGTTTAATTGAGAAAAAGACATTTTTAAATCGCTCCTTATTGTGTGTCCATAACTTTATTATGTGAAAAAGTTTTTAACTGAGGCTCAACGGTTTCTTAATTAATTCTTAGTTATTTCTTAACAATTCTTGTTTGTGTATAAGGAGAATTATGGTAAAGAGTTTATAGTGAAAAAATTGATTTTAGTGACATTAGTATTACAAAACTGTAAGGATTAGCTCATTAAAGATTTTTAATAAAATAGTTATTTGAATAAAAACTGAAACCGGCATTTGAAATATTAATTGTATCTTGATATGTGTACGTAACTTTTGCAGAGCTAGGCATATCGATAAATATAGGGGTATGTACCAATCGTAATTTCGAGGACTATTCGTGTGAACAGCTCCGTACCCGTCACGGTCGGAAATTAAGATCCAACTGTGACGGATATCTGACTTATATTATTGAGGGAACAGGCCGGAAGGATGTTACGGTATTGTTGTAGGGTTCCAGACGGACCTGCGCGCTTACCCCAGCATTTGCGAGTGCAGTCACCGCATTCAAGATAGCAGTTCTGCTACCAGATATGAAGGCTGTGCTATAGTTCACGAATAGGGGATGAATGGGATGTTGATTGAGAACTTCTTGATGATAAATTGTTTTCATCGTGATGTTTGGGGGATGAACGGGGTGTTGATTTGGAATTACTTGATGATAAATTGTTTTCATCGTGACGTTCGCTGTCAGCGTGAAGCCTTCTGTAGTGATGCCAGTCAACGAAGTCCCATTAAATGAAGTGAGTTTGACTGTAAGCATGTGACGCTTTTTTATATTTATTCCTCCTTTATTATTAGACTCAATTTATTTTATGCTTGTCCAGCAATTTAGTGTAGACACTTACATCATAATAAGTTGAAAGATTTATGAGATTATATTTTGACAAGACGTGGGGATTAAAAGCAGGAAGCTGAACAAAAATGCTATTTGAATAAAGGCTAGTGAACCAGTTTTTAACACTCACTGAAATTAAGAATCATAACATACTTTGTAATAATTTATATGGAAGTGAGTTGAATAATAATGTTTTATTCATATTTTGATACCCGAGCTAGAATGCGTCCGTACGGTACGGCGGGTATTACGTATAGCGGAGCACAAAGCACAATTCAGGCTGTTCAACAAGCGTTACAAGCACAGCAGCAAATGCAACAAGGTATACAACCATACTATTCATCTATGGAATATTATTACCCAATGCATCATATTACGCCATACGGTATTTCTTTTTCAACAGTTCCATATGAACTGTATACAATTTATAAAAATTTCATTTTGTATGTATTTGAAACACAAAAAGAGAACTTCATAAAAGTGCTCTCGTGACGAGATCATTTTCTCAAAAGAAAGGAATCACCATATTATATGAAGCTTTTCTGAAATGCGGTTGGGTGATTAATTTGTATTTTCATAATAAAGAGCAGCCAGCAAAAGCTAACTGCTCGGTTCTCCAAGGGGGGACAAGGAGAGAGGTTAGGGACTTCATTAAATGAATTCTGGCTATCGCCTATCTATGTTATTGACGGAATATTGAATTTTATTCAGGGGATAGAGGGAAATGGAAAATTCTAGACTGTCCCAACTTGGTTTTGGTCTGCAATATCAGAATCGTATGTGTTTGTTGCACTAACACCGCTAAATGTATTGGCAACAAAAGCAACATTTGATGAACCTGAACCATTATAAGCTTTTGTATTTTCCTTTGGAGAAACGTTATAAAAGTCACCTAAGTTGAAAGAGCCGTTACTATTTTGTACAAC
>NZ_BOQD01000157.1 GCF_018332515.1 Bacillus hominis
TTGATTTACCTGTTCCGTTAGGTCCCATAATTGCGTGGATTTCTCCACCTTTTACTTCAAGGTTTACACCTTTTAAAATTTCTTTGCCATCAATTGATACATGTAAGTCTTTAACCGTTAATGTAGAACCAGCCATCTCAATACCTCCATTAATCCTATATATACATTTTAAAAATTACTAAAACGTTCATATTCTCATTTTATTCTCATTCTAATCTTATATCAAATAAAATGATATCGCAAACGCTGAAAAAATGTAACAATTTTTTCACAAATGTATATAAGTATTCCCTTGCATCCTTATATGATAC
>NZ_BOQD01000158.1 GCF_018332515.1 Bacillus hominis
GAAGATATTAAAAAAGCGAAAAGCTCCATTTACACTTATTTTTACATTTTGTCAGATGATAAAAGTAGTTACACTTTTTTAAATTTATTAATGCAAAAGGCGAGAGAAGGGGTGACCGTATATTTGTCGGTCGACTTAATTAATGATTTATCTTTTGACAGAAAGTTGAAAAATGAATTAAAAGAGAACGGTGTTCACTTTACATATAGTAGAAAACCTGAATTGCCATTTGGATTTTATTCTCTACATCATCGTAACCATCGCCGTATTACGACGATTGATGGGGAAATTGGTTATACGGGTGGGTTTAATATGGGAGATGAATATTTAGGAAAAGATAAGCGATTTGGATATTGGCGTGATTACCATGTACGGCTCAGAGGAGAAGGAGCAAAAGATTTAGAAGAACAGTTCGCTTTAGATTGGAAACGAGACACGAAAGAAGACATAAAAAGAAGTACAAATAAAGCTAGTAAAGGGAATACATTACATACTATGGCCAGTTACAATGGGCATTATGTTGCTGAAAAATATATAGAGTTAATAAAACAAGCGAAGCATTCGATTGTAATTACAACGCCTTATTTTATAGCGAAAAATAAAGAATTAATGAATGCTTTATTTGGAGCACAAAAACGGGGTGTTACAGTAAAAATCCTTTGGTCATATAAACCAGATATTCCTCTCATTAAAGAGGCGGCATATCCTTACATTCGTCAAGCTGTTAAACATGGAATTACTGTATATGGCTATAAAAAAGGGATGTTCCATGGGAAGTTAATGCTTATTGATAATGAATTAACCGTTATCGGTACAACGAACATAACTGCACGTAGTTTTTATATAAATGATGAGATGAATTTGTATATTCATGGTGGATCTATCATAGCGCAAGTGAATGAGGCGTTAACGCAAGACATTGGTGATTCGAAAGAGATGACAGAAACATTTTTTGACAACTTATCTTTCTGGGAGCGTTGTAAGGAGAAAGTAGTTGGATGGGTTGATTTTTATTTGTGATGATTAACGAACAAAGGGTGTCTATAAAAGGCACCCTTTGTTAATGGGAATACTATTTTTCATGCACAAGCATCGAAACATCATCATTAATCAACGTCCCAACATGTTCACCTAAACAAATTCTTTTCATAACGCCAGGCTCATCAAAGTTAAAGACGTGTGCCGGTAAATTATAATCTCGAGCAAGTAATAAAGCTGCTTGATCCATTACTTGTATGTTTTGCCTAACAATATCGTTATAGTTCAGTTTACTGTACATTTTCGCTGATTTGTTATGTTTAGGATCACTTGTAAAGACACCGTCTACTCCTTGTTTTGCGACTAAAATGGCGTCGCTATTCATTTCAATTGCTCTTTGTACACTTGGGTAATCTGTTGTAACGAATGGTTGCCCGTTACCACCACCGAATATGACAACATAACCGTTATCTAAATGATGTACTGCACGTAGGCGAATATATGGTTCAGCTACTGCATTAAAAGGAATGGAAGTCATAACGCGTACTTCCCTATCTGTTTTACTTGTTAAAACGCCGCGAAGCATTAAGCTGTTAATAATCGTACCTAGCGTACCGATATTATCAGCTTCTACACGATCAATTCCCCATTCTTCAGCTAGATGACCTCTGAAAATGTTACCGCCGCCGATGACAATGGATACTTCGATATCTAGGTCAATAATGGATATTATTTCGTTTGCGATATGTTCTAATCGTTTGGAGTTAAAGCTATTTCCGGATTGATCGGCAAGAGCGCCGCCGCTTAATTTAATTAAGACACGTTTATATGGCTTCATAACAATTCCCCCTATATAGATTGCAATAAAAAAGGAACAAAGGCGAATGCCTTTGTTCCTTCGTAAGAAAATGAAATAGAAAAGAAATAGATATGATGAACTTCTTCACGTGATTTTTCATAACATCCACTCCTTTTCGCACTCGATTATTTTGAATTTGTATATCTTTTAGATTATACGAAATAATCTGATGTTTTATCAAGTTATTTTATTTCTTTTTACGAAAAAAGGTGTCAATGAAAAATGTAAGAAAAAAATTTGAATTTTTTGTGACGAACTTGTAGGTTTTTGTATGATTTTGTAGGTTTGCTTATATGATGTGTGAGTAGCTTTTATAAATACGAAATGAAAGCGTTCGCATAAAGGGGATGAACATAAATGAAAAAATTCGGATTGGCAACACAAATTTTTGTCGCACTTGTTTTAGGGATTGTTGTAGGGGCAATCTTTTATGGCAATAAAACGGCGATTTCTTATATCACACCAATTGGGGATATATTTATTCACTTAATTAAAATGATTGTAGTACCAATTGTTATTTCAGCATTAATTGTTGCGGTAGCTGGTGTAGGTGATATGAAGAAGCTTGGGAAGCTGGGCGGTAAGACAATTCTTTATTTCGAAATTATTACGACGATTGCTATTTTAATGGGATTACTTGCAGCGAATATATTCCAGCCAGGTACTGGCGTTGATATGAATAGTTTACAGCAAAGTGATATTTCTTCTTATAAACAAACAGCAGATGCAACAGAGAAGAAAGGTTTTGCTGAAACGATTGTTCATATTGTACCGAAAAACGTATTTGAATCTATCGCACAAGGTGACTTATTACCGATTATATTCTTCTCAGTACTATTCGGTTTAGGAGTTGCGGCAATTGGAGAAAAAGGAAAGCCTGTCTTTAACTTTTTTGAAGGTGTGCTCGAAGCGATGTTTTGGGTCACAAATCAAGTTATGAAATTTGCACCATTTGGTGTTTTCGCATTAATTGCTGTTACGGTTGCAAAATTTGGTGTAGGCACACTACTTCCTTTAGGAAAACTAGTGCTAGCTGTATATGTAACTGTTATACTATTCGTTGTGATTGTATTAGGTATTAATGCACGAATGGTCGGAGTAAACATTTTTACATTAATAAAAATTTTAAAAGAAGAACTTATTCTTTCATTTACGACAGCAAGTTCAGAAGCTGTTTTACCTAATATAATGAGAAAGATGGAAGAGTTCGGTTGTCCAAAGGCAGTTGCCTCTTTCGTAATTCCGACAGGTTATACATTTAACTTGACTGGATCAGCTATTTATCAGGCGTTAGCGGCATTGTTCGTTGCACAAATGTACGGTGTTCACATGTCACTGACGGAGCAAATAACGCTATTATTCGTTCTCATGTTAACATCCAAAGGTATGGCGGGAGTTCCGGGTGCATCATTCGTTGTTGTATTAGCAACGTTAGGATCAATGGGATTACCACTAGAAGGCATCGCATTGATTGCGGGAATTGACCGCATTTTAGATATGATTCGCTCAGCTGTCAATGTATTAGGAAATGCATTAGCTGCCATTGTTATGTCGAAGTGGGAAGGCGAATTCGATGATGAGAAAGCAAAACAATATGTAGAAACAGTCAAACAAACAAAAGCAGCATAAGAAATCGTTTAGGAGTGAATAATGATGGCAACATTAACTGAAGTTAAAAATGGTGTGCGAATTGAAAAAGATTTTTTAGGTGAAAAAGAAGTACCCAATTATGCGTACTACGGCGTACAAACAATGCGTGCAGTAGAAAACTTCCCAATTACAGGTTACAAAATTCATGAAGGTTTAATTCAAGCATTCGCAGTTGTAAAAAAAGCAGCGGCACTTGCAAATACAGATGTAGGTAGATTGGAATTGAATAAAGGCGGCGCGATCGCAGAAGCTGCTCAAGAAATTCTAGATGGAAAATGGCACGATCATTTCATCGTCGACCCAATTCAGGGTGGTGCAGGTACTTCAATGAACATGAATGCAAATGAAGTCATTGCCAATCGTGCTCTTGAATTATTAGGAATGGAAAAGGGAGACTATCATTATATTAGTCCAAATAGCCATGTAAATATGGCACAATCAACAAACGATGCATTCCCAACGGCGATTCATATCGCGACATTAAATGCGTTAGAAGGCTTATTACAAACGATGGGTTATATGCATGATGTATTTGAATTAAAAGCAGAGCAATTCGACCATGTTATTAAAATGGGGCGTACGCATTTACAAGATGCTGTACCAATTCGTCTTGGACAAGAGTTTAAAGCGTATTCTCGCGTACTTGATCGTGATATGAAACGTATTAAGCAATCACGTCAACATTTATATGAAGTAAACATGGGAGCAACTGCAGTTGGTACAGGCTTAAATGCAGATCCAGAGTATATTGAAGCAGTTGTAAAACATCTTGCTACAATTAGTGAATTACCGCTTGTTGGTGCAGAAGATTTAGTGGACGCGACGCAAAATACAGACGCGTACACAGAAGTGTCTGCAGCACTAAAAGTATGTATGATGAACATGTCTAAAATTGCGAATGACCTTCGCTTAATGGCATCAGGTCCACGTGTTGGTTTAGCAGAAATTATGTTACCAGCTCGTCAACCAGGTTCTTCTATTATGCCAGGGAAAGTAAACCCTGTTATGCCAGAAGTTATTAACCAAATTGCGTTCCAAGTTATTGGTAACGACCATACGATTTGCCTTGCTTCAGAAGCGGGACAATTAGAATTAAATGTTATGGAACCAGTACTTGTTTTCAATTTACTTCAATCTATTAGCATTATGAACAACGGTTTCCGTGCCTTTACAGATAATTGCTTAAAAGGAATTGAAGCGAATGAAGATCGCTTAAAAGAGTATGTTGAGAAGAGTGTAGGAATTATTACAGCCGTGAACCCTCATATCGGTTATGAAGCAGCAGCTCGTGTTGCGAAAGAAGCAATTGCAACAGGTCAATCCGTTCGAGAACTTTGTGTGAAAAATGGTGTATTGTCACAAGAAGACTTAGAGTTAATTCTAGACCCATTCGAAATGACACACCCAGGGATTGCAGGAGCAACTCTTTTAAAGAAAAATTAAAAAAAGAGGGGGGACAATCCCCTCTTTTTTGTTTACAATATAGAAATGATATATACGAATAGGGGTAGGGATGTTATGAGTAAGTTTACAGTGGCTTCTAATGGTTCATTAGAAACAGCATTAAGAGGAGTAGAAGTATTATCAACACCACTTTTAAATAAAGGGGTAGCTTTCACACAAGAAGAAAGAGAAGAGTTAGGACTAAAGGGGCTATTGCCACCAGCAGTTTTAACGTTAGATGAACAAGCACGCCGAGCGTATGAGCAATTTTGTTCTCAGCCGGATGATTTATTAAAGAATGTATACTTAACTGCGTTACATGATCGAAATGAAGTATTATTTTATCGTATACTAACAGATCATTTACGTGAAATGTTACCAATTGTATATACACCTACTGTTGGTGTAGCAATTCAAAGATATAGTCATGAATATCGTAAACCACGTGGGGTTTATTTATCAGTTAACGATCCTTCAGGTATTGAAGAAGCGTTCTCAAATATCGGTGCAACAGCTGAAAATATTGACTTAGTCGTTGTAACAGATGGCGAAGGTATATTAGGAATTGGTGACTGGGGTGTTGGTGGTATTAACATTGCAATCGGAAAGCTAGCTGTTTATACGGCCGCAGTTGGAATCGATCCTAGTCGCGTATTACCTGTAATTTTAGATGTAGGTACAAACCGTGAGGATCTATTAAACAATCCGTTTTATATTGGAAATCGCCATCCACGTGTAACTGGTGAGGCTTATGATGAATTTATTGATACATTTGTACAAGCTGTAGGTAATAAGTTCCCGAAAGCACTTTTACATTGGGAGGATTTCAGTTCTCGTAATGCACGAAAAATTTTAGACAAATACCGTCATGACGTATGTACGTTTAATGATGACATTCAAGGTACAGGTGCAGTTTCACTTGCTGCAGTATTATCGGCAGTGAAAGCTTCTGGTGTACCTTTGAGTGAACACCGTGTAGTTGTGTTTGGTGCTGGTACAGCTGGAATCGGTATCGCAGATCAAGTAAGAGACGCACTGGTTCGCGCGGGATTATCAGAACAAGAAGCACATGAGCGTTTCTGGTGTATTGATCGTAACGGGTTAATTACAAATAATATGGAAGATCTTCTTGATTTCCAAATTCCATATGCAAGAAAAGAAGCTGAAGTGAATGATTGGAAACAAAGTGATGCTATCGGACTTGCTGAAGTTGTGAAACATGTGAAACCGACAATTTTAATCGGTACATCAACTGTTGCTGGTGCATTCAAAGAAGAGATTATTAAAGAGATGGCTTCTCACGTAGAAAGACCAATTATTTTACCAATGTCGAATCCAACGCCACTTGCTGAAGCGAAGCCAGTAGATTTAATCGAGTGGACAGAAGGAAGAGCGTTAGTTGCAACAGGAAGTCCGTTTGATCCAGTTACATACAATGGTGTAACGTATGTGATTGGACAATCAAATAATGCACTTATTTTCCCAGGTCTTGGGCTTGGAACAATTGTTGTTCGTGCAAGCGTAATGACAGACGGTATGTTTGCGGCGGCAGCAGAAGCGGTTGCAAGTATGGTAGATACAAGTCAGCCAGGTGCACCTATCTTACCAGAAGTTGAAGAATTACGTAATATCTCTGAAATGGTTGCAATTGAAGTAGCGAAAGTTGCAGTTGCAGAAGGTGTTGCTAGAGAAAACTTAAGTGATAACGATATTAAGATTGCAGTGAAAGACGCAATGTGGGAGCCTGAGTATCGTCAAATAAAAGCGGTAGAAAAGGTTAGAATATAGAAAAAAAGCCCGTTTATTATAATAAGCGGGCTTTACTTGTACATTTTTGAAAAAATACATAGGAAGTGGCAGCTTTGAATTGGAATCAATTATGGAAGAAAGATATGTCTCTTTTAATTATTTTAATGATTGTTGTTCCGATTGCTGGAGAGCTGAATTTTCATCCTTTCAACGATACGTTTCGTGTTAGCTTCGGGACACCGCTTTTCTTCTTTTTGTTACTATTTTTAAGAAAAATACCAGCAGCAGCTGCAGGTATTCTTGTCGGTATATCTGTAGTCTTATTCCGCGTATGTCTTGATTGGGTGTTGCAAGGGTCATTTCATATGACAGAATCATTTTATTTGCGCTATCCTGTGTTCTTTTATTATTTTATTTATGGAAGTCTTTTTTCGCTTTTTAGGGTGAATAAGTTCCATCAGAAGCCAATTATAATTGGCTGCCTTGGGATTACAATTGAAATTATCGCAAGTATGTCGGAACTTGCGATTTATCATATGGTAGTACTTGGTACAACGATAACAATTTCTGAAGTGAATAAGCTAATCATTATTGCTATTTTTCGTAGTTTCTTTGCGCTTGGTTTTTTAAATATGATGAATTTGTATGAAACGAAATTAAAAGAATCACAAGTGCGAAAAGAAAATGAGAAAATGTTGATGCACCTTTCTAATTTATATGTGGAATCCGTTCATTTGAAAAAAACGCTGCAAAATGCGGAGTTAATTACACAAGAAGCGTATCAATTATATCGGAATTTACAAGCGAACGATGATTCAAGTAGTATAGAAAATTATAGTAAAACAGCGTTGAAAATAGCGGGAGAAGTGCATGAAATAAAAAAGGATAATCAAAGAATTTTTGCAGGATTATCTAAATTGTTATTAGATAAAAATGTGGCTGAGTATGTAGAAGGTCATGAGCTTGCGGAAATGATTGTGAGAATAAATGAGAAGTACGCTGACATGTTGGAAAAAGATATACGTTTTTTTAAACATATAGAAGGTGAACATGCAGAATATCATGTGTATACAGTCTTATCAATTTTCAACAACTTAGTTGCAAATGCAGTTGAAGCAATTGAGGATAATGGTGCTATCATTATTAAGTTATATAAACTTGATAAACGTATATTTTTTGAAGTAATTGACGATGGGCCTGGTATTGCGCAAAAATATAAAAAACTAGTATTTAAGCCAGGATTTACTTCAAAGTATGATCAAACAGGAACACCATCAACAGGAATTGGACTTTCTTACATAAACGAAATGGTAACAGAGCTCGGAGGAGAAGTAAGATTGGAAGACCTGGAAACTGGTGAAGGGTGTAAGTTTGTCGTTTGTTTACCGGAGTGCAGTTTAAAGCGGGAAGGGGAATAAAGTTGTTTTATTATATCGTAGATGATGATGAAGTTTTCCGTTCTATGCTTTCGCAAATTATTGAAGATGGCGATCTTGGGGAAGTAATTGGAGAATCGGAAGACGGAGCTTTTATTGAAGCAGATCAACTAAATTTTAAAAAAGTAGATATTTTATTTATTGATTTATTAATGCCAATGCGAGATGGGATTGAAACAGTTCGCCATATTGCATCCTCTTTTACTGGGAAAATCATAATGATTTCTCAAGTTGAATCGAAGCAGCTTATAGGTGAGGCATATACACTTGGAGTAGAATATTATATTACAAAACCACTAAATAAAATTGAGGTTGAATCAGTTGTACGAAAAGTGATGGAACGTATTCGCTTGGAACGCTCTATACATGATATTCAAAAATCATTGAATAACGTTTTCAAGTGGGAACAACCGCAAGTTCGAAATGAGCCAATGCAAGAAGGGAAAAAAATAGCGGATTCAGGACGCTATTTATTATCAGAACTTGGTATTGCGGGAGAGAATGGAAGTAAAGACTTACTTAGTATGCTGGAATATTTATATGGGCAAGAAAAAGAGCAAACGTTTGAATTTGGATTTCCTGCGCTAAAAGATATTTTCCATCATATTACGATAAAGAAACTAGGGGCTATAGCTGTAGATACGGATATTGATAAAGAGAAAAAAGCATCTGAGCAAAGGGTACGTAGAGCAATTTATCAATCGTTAAATCATTTAGCTTCCTTAGGATTAACGGACTTTTCAAATCCGAAATTTGAAAGCTATGCGCCGAAATTTTTTGATTTCACTGTAGTTAGAAAACGTATGACAGAAATGACGAAGGATGAAGTGGCAACTTCTGGGCATATACGTATTAATACGAAGAAATTTATTCAAGTGTTGTATTTTGAGGCGAAACGGTTGATGGAGATAGAGTGAAAAGATACGATATAGGGTATGATCATTAATAAACCAAATCTTACATAGATTTGGTTTATTTTATGTCGAAAAGTATTTTCAGAATAAACGTACAATTAATAATAAATGCTATTGAATTCAATAATAGAAATAGATTAATATAATTATGTGCTTCCAATAGAATGAAAAGAAAGGAGTGAAATCAGGAAGTTACATAGTCGAGAAAATATGAGAGGGGATAATTAGTTGGGAGGAAAATATAAGTATTTTAAAAATGTGCTAACAGTTTTTATCATTGCTATTTTATGTTTACAGCTACCAGGTTTTTATTTAAAAGCAAATGGGGAAGAGATAACTAATAAAGACAGAAAATTCGAAATCAAGAGTATACAAGAGGCTGGTAAGAGTAATAATTCAGATGTTTCAGTATCCTCATTAGATGATAATGTGACAGCAGAACAGCTAGCGAAAAAGCTTGTGGGTGACGGAGTGGAAATTCGAAATGTAACATATAAAGGGGCAAATCAAGCAGCTGGAACATTTCAAGCGAAACAAAATATTTTTGGAATTGAAGACGGAGTTATTTTAAGTACAGGTAATGCGAAAGGGATTATTGGACCTAATAAATATAATAGTTATACACAAATAAATAATCAGCAAGGTGATAGTTTATTAGAAGGATTATTAGGGGGCGGGACAAAAACATTTGATGCGAGTGTTTTGGAGTTTGAACTTAAGCCTTCAAAAGAAAGGATGAACATGAAGTATGTACTCGCTTCAGATGAGTATGAGGAGTTTTCTTGGTATAGTGATGCTATAGGAGTGTTTGTTAATGATAAGAACGTTGCATTTGTACCAAATACTTATAATGAACCTATAACAACTGCATCTATAAATCAGTGGCATCGAAGTTATTATGTCTCAAATACAAAGAGTACTAAAAATACAGAAATGGATGGAATGAGTACAGTACTTGAAGCTAAATCCAATTTGAATGTGAACGAATGGAATAAAATTAAGTTAATAATTGCTGATGGACGGGATAGTGGTGTGGATTCAAATTTACTTGTTCAATCCATTAAATTTGAAGATGCTGCAGAAAAGGAAAGTGAAATCCAAATTAAAAGTCTTTCATCAAAAGATATAAGTGCAGAGAAAGTAAAAATAGTAGCGACGTTTAAAAGGACAAATAATTTATCAAAGCAAGATAGTGTAGAGTGGAAATTAGCTATACCAAAAATAAAGAATAGTACAGAACAAATAAAGAATCAAGGGAAGTTAATATTTGAGGAAGGCGAGTCAGAAAAGGATATTGAAGTTGAAGTGAATAAAGAAGAGAGAGATTTGCAAATTTCATTATATTCACCGTCTGAAAAAATAAGAATCTTGGGATCTGGTAATTATAATTTATTTTTAAGAGGCCTATCAATTCAACCTACACCTATAAAATTAGCAATAGGGGAAGAACAACAATTTAAAGTAATAGCACAATATAGGGATGGTAAGGAAATAGACGTTACTGAGAAGGTAGAGTTAGAATTAAATAACTCTGATATTGTACAATTGAATGCTAATAATAAAATAATTGGAAAACAATATGGAGCAATAGACATGAAAGTTACTTACGGTAATACACCTGGGTGGGGACATATTTCAGTTGAAAAAGCTCTAAAGGATATTGAAGTAATAGCTGATAGTACTTCTATGACTGAAGGTGAGTCTACCAAGGTCAAAGTTAAAGGTGTTTATGAAGGAAATGAAAAAGAGGAAGTTTATAATGGGGTACAAATCATCAGTTCCGATGAAAATATAATTCAAGTAAAAGATGGCAGAATATTAGAGGCGATAGGTCCTGGAGTGGCAACGATTACTATTCAATATGCTGGTATTAAGAAGACTTTAGATATTAATGTTAAAGAATCAAACAGTAAAATTGTAGGGCTAAATCTCTATTACTCTAATGAGCTATTGGTAGGCGAAACAACTAGTTACTGGGTTCAAGCACAGTATGATAATGGACTTTGGAAAACGTTGAATCCGAAAGATATACAGATAATTTCAAGTAATCAAGAAGTTCTAGAAATCGGCAAAGATAATTTATACCTTAATGGAAAAAAGGAAGGTCAATCAATTTTAAAAATCACCTATAAAAACTATACTACTGAAATGTTGGTTAAGGTAAAAGAAAAAGAAAAAGAGATTGTACTAAATAAGGATCGATTTACAATAAAAGAAGGTGCTAAAGATAACATCGTTGTAAAAGCCAAATATGAAAATAGAGAAGAAGATATTACAAACCAAGTGAGTTTTTGGATAAATGATGGGAATCTTGCCGAATTAATAGAGAATAAAGAAATTAAAGGTCTTAGACAAGGACAGACTACACTTGTAGTTATTTATAAAAATCATGAGATACGTGTTCCAATATACGTTGAAAATGGATTAAAGGACCTTGAGTTTCAGGAATCTAATATAACATTACCTATTAACGGTACGAAAAAGTTACAAGTAACAGGCGTTTATGAGGAGAATTATCGTTCACCAATTAATAATGAAGCGACATTTTCTAGTAACAACGACAACGTGAAAGTCGATAAGTTCGGAAATATCGTAGCGCAAAAAGAAGGAGAATCTATTATTACAGTATCTGTAAGAGATATAAAAAAGGAAGTAAAAGTAAAAGTAGAGAATCCGCTCGTTGCATTACAAGTTGGTACGGAGAAAATTGCATTAAAAACGAAAGAAGCATATGAACTAAAAGTTACAGGGTTATATGAAGATGGTTCGCTGAAAGATATTACAAAAAGTGTGAATTTTAAATCTTCTAATTCATCTGTAGTAGAAGTAGATGCTTCTGGGAAATTAGTAGCTCAAGATAAAAAAGGAACTGCAACTGTTACGATAACGAAAGATAAACAAAGTTTAAGGATTCCTGTTGAAGTAACTGAAAAAGAGACAGGGCTATTATTAGAAGTGCAAGATGGAAATGGACGAGGAATTGATAATGTTAGCGTCGTTTTAGAAGACTCTCAAAAGAAATTGAATAAGCTCATAACAGATGGAAATGGTACTTTGTCGTTAAAACCACAAGAAGGTACGTATAAAGTATACGTTTACAAAAAAGGGTATAAGCCATCTTTAGTAGACGTAGATGTAAAGAAAGATGAGCGGACGAAGAAAAAAGTAGTATTAGAACCTTCGCAGTTATTTGATGGGAAGATGAACGTAACACAAATGTCGAAAGAAGAAATAGAGAAAGCTGGAATTGATGTAAACCATCCAGATAATCGTCACGTATATAAGTTTGAATTACATTTAAAAATAGACAATGAGGAAAAAAAGGTTGATTACATCATTAACAATGTAGGAAAAATTATTCAAGGTGACTTAGATGTATCCATTGGTAATGGTGATGCAGGTGAGCTCAAAGTATATCCAGTCGTTATTCAAAACGAACGTTTTGCAGAAAAGGAAGCTCCTCCTGCAGTTGGATATATGGTTGTCCCAGGGAAAGTAAGTTGGCTGAAAGAGTTCTTTAAAGTGGAAGTGATGATTCAAAGTTTTGCAGATGAACCGTTTGAATTAACAAATACAAATGTATCGTTAAATTTACCAGAAGGATTAAGTTTGGCCCCAATTAACGCAAAACAAAGTGAAACAATCCATTTAGGAACGATAGGTGGAAACGAAGTTAAAAAAGCCGAGTGGTATATTCGTGGCGATAAAAAAGGTGAGTATCATTTAGGTGCTAATTTCTCATCTACACTATATCCATTTGATGAACAGCTTTCTGCTGAATTTAAAACAGTTAAGCCTATTGAGGTATATGGAGAAGACGGAGTGAAGATGCATATTAAAGTAGATAAAAAGGCAAATAAAGGTTTCCCATATTTAGTGAAGGTAGGAATTGAAAATAAATCTCCAAACGTTATTTATGATTTAAAAGTAGAGCTAAATGAAGCGGAAAAGAAAAACTTTGTTTATACACCAGGAACAGAAATGAGTCGAGTAGTTAACTCTATTAAATCAGGAGAAACTGTATGGCTTGATTATTTATTGCTTCCAACGATAACAGGAGATTTAAATATTGGGAAATCATTTATTAAGAAAGTCGGAGATGGTGCTAACGTAGAGACTGTTCTTTCTACTATTGAATAACATAGTACACTTGCTTTTATTTCACTTTGAATGCAAAAGGGGAAAATGAAATGAGAAATCAGTTAAAAAACATATTTCAATTGAGTGTGATTTTCATACTATTTATATCGTTAATATTAAATGGTGTAACAGCCTACGCTGAAAATGACAAGAATAAGGTGGGAAATAGTTTAGGAAGTGCAGCTAGTAATACAAATGAATTTGTTTTTCAAGATGTACCTTCGACACATTGGGCTTATAAGTATATAAAGAGATTAAAAGATTTAAAAGTAGTATCTGGAAAAGGAAATGGTTTATTTGGTCCAGAAGATCGTCTAACGAGAGAACAGTTCTTAACGATGATTGTGTTACAACAAGGGTACAACATGGTGAATGATAAGGAAACATTCACAGATGTACCGAAAGGGAAATGGTCCAATAAATACGTCGAGACTGCCTTAAAAGAAGGAATAATTGAAACGAAAGATTATGGACGTAGTTTTAAACCAGAGCAAGAAATATCAAGGGAAGAAATGGCGCTTATTATGGCGAAAGTATTAAAGTTAAAAGAAGTAGAAGAGGAAATAAAGTTTACAGATAAAGAAGAATTTACGAAAAATCCTAAATTGATAGCTGCATTAGTAAATGCAAAAATTATTGCAGGATATCCAGATGGGACGTTTAAGCCAAAACAAACATTAACAAGAGCTGAAGCAACGACAGTAATCGCTCAAGTAATAGATTATGCATACATTTTTGATGATGTACCTCCTGCACATTGGGCTTATGAATATATAAAGAGATTAAAAGATTTAAAGATAGTATCTGGAAAAGGAAATGGTTTATTTGGTCCAGAAGATCGACTGACGAGAGAACAATTTTTAACAATGACTGTGTTACAGCAAGGGTACAACATAGTAAATGATAAGGAAACATTTACAGATGTACCGAAAGGGAAATGGTCCAATAAATATATCGAAACAGCGTTAAAAGAAGGAATAATTGAAACGAAAGATTATGGGCGTAGTTTTAAACCAGAGCAAGAAATATCAAGGGAAGAAATGGCGCTTATAATAGCGAAAGTATTAAAGTTAAAAGAAGTAGAAGAGGAAATAAAGTTTACAGATAAAGAAGAGTTTACGAAAAATCCAAAATTAATAGCAGCATTAGTAAATGCAGGGATTATTGCAGGATATCCAGATGGAACATTTAAACCGAAGCAATCGTTAGTAAGAGCTGAAGCAACGGTAGTTATTAGTAAAGTAATAGACTATAAGAAGGATGAGCCAGTGACTGGGGATGGTAATAACGACAATAATACCGATGCTGGTACAGGTACAGGAGAAGATACTGAAAAGGCTGACATTGTATATAAAAAGAATGTGTATGAAATTAAAGAAAAATATAAATATGATATAGAGCAAACTCAAGAAGATACTTTCACATTTAAAAATGAAGCAGCAAAATTGAAAGAGTTGAAAAATGATAACATTTTAATATTGCCACCGATTCCAAATAATCCACTTGGGGTTGTTATTAAAATCATCGCTATAACAGATGGAAATAATGGAGAGAAGATTGTAAAAGTAGTAAAGCCAGAGGCTAAAGAAGTAATTGAAAAAATAGATGTAAAAGGTAAAATGCCAGTAACGCGAGAAAATGCAGTGCCTGTATATTTAGCTGAAGGTGTAACGTTGAAAAATAATCAACCAGCATTCTTAAGCCCTTTTAAGCAGAAAATCAATGGTGAGAAAGAAAAAAATCAACTTGCATTAATGTCACCAGATCATTTATTACAACGTGCATTCGCTGAATATGACATTGATAAAAATGAATTTAGTATGAATGTCGATGTTAAATTGAAAGGTAATGAGCTAAAGCTTAATGATGATGTGACTTTCGCTGTAAAAGGTGAGATGAAAATTAAAGATATAGATTTTGATGTGGCTTATAAAAACGCAACTGACTTGGATGATTTGAAATTTATTATTAAAAGTGATGTTGAGAGAAATTTGAAATTGTCTTTTGATTACTCTAAATGTTTTGGAACGGAAGTATCATGTGATAGAGAAAACTTAGAGGATAAATCTTTTGAAGAATGGCAAGAAATAATAAATAAAAAAGGGATTTCGCTTAAGACATTTAAAAAATCTCTGTTCATTTTTCGTGTGCAAAATCCAGCTAATCCAGCTTTAGGTTTAATGGTTGAAGGTTCGATAGTTGCCAAAGCAGACTTATCATTGGGTGTAGAAGTAGACGTTACCCAAATAGATTCGTATCGAGCGGGAATTGAAAATGGCGAAGTTGTAAGTAAACATACGAAAAGAGGTCCTAACGTTAATTTAACAGGGGAAGCAAAAGTTGATGGAAAAGCAGGTGTAGAAGTAAAAGGTGGCTTAACACTTGCTAATTTAATTTTAATAGGGGCCGATTTTGAAGCGGGATTGAAATTAGAAGCGATGGCAAGAGCATCGGGTGGAATAAAAGAAGTTGATGCTAATATATGGAATGCATATAAAGATGTTTGCGCAAAAGGGTCAGTTGGGTATTATGTGCAAGCTGGTCTAGAGGCAAGTTTAATTGATGCTGATATTTTTGCAATTAAGAAATCGTTATTAGATATCAATGGTGATTTTATTAAATTAAGTAATTGTGAGAAAGTAGATTTACAATCAGCGCAAGATTATTTGTTACTTGAAGAGGGAGAAGATACGGATTTAAAAGTAGTAAAAAGGATGTTCGATGATGAACAATTAAAAATGAAAGTTGATAAATTATCGAAAAATCAAGAAATACGGGTATCGAGTAAAAATAATAGTATAGTAGAAGCGAAACGAAAAGATACAAATAATTTTTCAATTCATGCAAAATCAAATGTAAAAGAAAAACAGAAAGTAAACCTTCTATTTGAGTTAGTGGAAGATGGAAAAGTACTGTCAGAAATAGAAGTTCCGGTTTATATCGTGAAGCCAACAAAGTTACAAGTAGATCCTGAAAAAACATTTGTTATGAAAAAGCAGAAAGAGCAATTATTAGTACGATTATCAATACCTGTGCCGGTAGAAGTAATTGAACAATATGAAAAATTAGGATTACCGGTTGAGAAGTACCGTTATAAAAAAGTAACACAACCTAACCTACTTACTTACAAAAGTTCAAAAGATTTCGTTATCGTGAATGAATTTGGAGAAGTAACAGTAAAGGACGATGCAAAAATAGGAGATACGACCGATATTAATGTCGCTTATAAAGGGTTAACAGGCAAGGTGAGTGCTCAAGTTTCGGGAAGTGAGGAAGATAAGCAAGCACTATCAGGTTTATCTTTACCAAGTGCTCAGCAATTAATATTAGATGCAGAACAGCACGCAAATAATATTTTGCAAGCAGCAGTAAAATCACCGGAAGAAGAAAAATTTGAAGATTTACAAAAACATATGAAAAAGTTTTATGAGCCGAAATTTACAGTGAAGCAATTTGAAAAAGCTTATAAGTATAATAGACAGTGGATATTAAATCCATATTATTTATACCCTGTAACGAATGTTTATAATACAGAGGCAATTAAAACATTCTCAAGAGTAAGTGAAACACCATTAACATTAAGTGTGAAAGTAAGTGTACCAGTTCAAGGAGAGCAAGGTGAATCATTTACGTATACGTATGATTTAGTGAAAAAAGATGGATCATGGTATTTAGATGACATCAATTAATTAAAAGACAAGTCCCTTTCATTATATAGAGAAAGGGACTTGTTTTTATTTATCGTATATACGACTTTACTTACTGGAGTATACATGTAAAATATTTATAGAATGAAATGAGTAACGTAAGGGGGTGCACCATTGAGTTTTAATATAAATAAATCGATTATTAAAGAAGTATGCGGAGAAACCTCATATAAAAGAGGAGAAGCTTATTATAAATCAAATAAAGTGATAGTGAGTCAATATGATGAAGTTAAAGAGATTTGCGAGGCGACAGTAAAAGGGAACGAAGATTTTCATGTTACAGTAGAAAAAGCTAAAAAAGGTGATGTTGTTGCGAGATGTAGTTGTCCTTCGTTAGCTTCTTTTCAAACGTACTGTCAACATGTTGCGGCAGTATTGATACAAATAAATTATAATCAGCAAACGGGTGGAATGCTCCCCGCTAGTAGCGAAAACATGAGCGGAAATGATCAATTAACAAGTGGGATGTTTCAGTTGTTTGCAGATAAACCACTGAGACCAAAAAGTAAACAACATCGTTTTGATACACGTGAAATACTTCATGTTGAATTTATTTGTACACCAGTAGTTACGAAACAAGGCGGGGCCCTTCTAGGAATGCAGCTGAAACTTGCCAAAACGTATTTCGTAAATCAAATTAGAGAGTTTCTTTCTAAAGTGGAGAAAAGAGAAAATTTTAATTGTTCCAATGAATTTACATATACACCAGATGTACATAGCTTTAAACAAGATACAGATGCGATTATTCAGCAACTTATTAAAATGTATCACAATGAAAAAATGTATGAGGATGCGCTAGAAGTTCATGCGAAACAAGATGAGAGTATGATTTTAATACCACCAGCGTCTTGGACGGATATGCTTTCTTTACTTTCTAAAGTTGAGTGTGTGAGACTTAATCAAGATGGACAATCTTTTCATGGTCTACAAACTTCAAAAGGACTACTTCCTTTACAGTTTGAGTTTAATAAAGGGAGTAACGGTGGGTTTACACTTTATATTGATGGCTTACAACGAGTTGAGGTAATGGATACATATAGTTATGCTCTATTTGGAGGGAAGCTGTATCAGTTGAACACTGAGGATTGCAAGCGGCTTATCGAATTACAAAAAATGATGAATCGCTCTAGTAGTAACCAATTATATATTCCGGCGGATAAGATGGAATATTTCGTAGCGAAAGTTATACCAGGTTTAATGAAGTTAGGAACTGTGCGGATAGATGAAGTAGTATCAGAGCGTGTTGAAACCCCCGTATTAAAAGCGAAATTATATTTAGATCGAGTTAAAAATCGCTTGTTAGCGGGTCTTGAATTTCACTATGGAAACGTCTTAATTAATCCACTAGAAGAAGATGGACAGCCGTCTGTTTTTAATCGTGATGAGAAAAAAGAAAAAGAGATTTTAGATATTATGAGTGAAAGTGCCTTTGCGAAAACGGAAGGCGGTTACTTTATGCATAATGAAGAAGCAGAGTACAATTTTTTATATCACGTCGTTCCAACATTAAAAGGTTTACTTGATATTTATGCGACGACAGCAATCAAATTACGAATTCATAAAGGGGACACAGCTCCTCTTATTAGAGTGAGAAGAAAAGAAAGAATAGATTGGTTGTCATTTCGCTTTGATATAAAAGGAATACCGGAAGCGGAAATTAAAGGGGTATTAGTGGCTCTTGAAGAGAAACGTAAATATTACCGATTAGCAAACGGTTCTTTATTATCACTGGAGAGCAAAGAGTTTAATGAAATTAATCAGTTTGTAAAAGAATCGGGTATTCGAAAAGAATTTTTACATGGGGAAGAAGTGAATGTTCCGCTTATTCGGAGTGTAAAATGGATGAACGGACTTCACGAAGGAAATGTTTTAAGTTTGGATGATTCTGTTCAAGAGTTAGTAGAAAATATTCAAAACCCGAAAAAATTGAAATTTGCTGTGCCAAATACTTTACATGCAGAAATGAGAGAGTATCAAGTGTATGGATTTGAGTGGATGAAAACACTCGCCTATTACCGTTTTGGAGGCATTTTAGCAGACGATATGGGGCTTGGGAAAACGCTGCAAAGTATTGCTTTTATAGATTCTGTCTTGCCGGAAGTTCGAGATAAGAAAATGCCCATATTAGTCGTTTCTCCGTCATCTCTCGTCTATAACTGGCTTAGTGAATTGAAAAAATTCGCCCCTCATATTCGAGCGGTTATTGCAGATGGGAATCAAACTGAACGCCGTAAGATTTTAAAGGATATAACAGAATTTGATGTTGTAATTACGTCATATCCATTACTGAGAAGAGATATAAGGTTGTATGCAAAGCCGTTTCATACACTGTTTCTTGATGAAGCACAGGCGTTTAAAAATCCTACAACGCAAACGGCAAGAGCAGTGAAAACAATTCAAGCTGAGTATCGTTTCGGACTAACGGGAACACCTGTAGAAAATTCATTAGAAGAACTATGGTCTATCTTTCATGTCGTTTTCCCAGAACTATTACCAGGAAGAAAAGAATTTGGTGATTTAAGACGTGAAGATATAGCGAAGCGCGTAAAACCTTTCGTATTAAGACGATTGAAAGGGGACGTATTACAGGAGCTTCCAGATAAAATAGAACATTTACAGTCATCGGAGTTGTTACCAGATCAAAAGAGAATATATGCTGCTTATTTAGCGAAGTTAAGAGAAGAAACGTTAAAGCATTTAGACAAAGATACGTTACGTAAAAATAAAATTAGAATTTTAGCTGGTTTAACGAGATTACGCCAAATTTGTAATCATCCCGCTTTATTCGTTGATGATTACAAAGGCAGTTCAGCTAAATTTGAACAACTGTTAGAGATATTAGAGGAATGTAGAAGTACAGGGAAGAGAATTTTAATTTTTTCTCAATTTACGAAGATGCTTTCCATTATTGGTCGCGAACTAAATCGTCAAGCAATTCCATACTTTTATTTAGACGGGAGTACACCGGCGGAGGAGCGTGTAGAGTTATGTGATCGTTTTAACGAAGGAGAAGGAGATTTATTTCTCATTTCTTTAAAAGCTGGTGGTACGGGTCTTAACTTAACTGGTGCAGATACAGTCATATTATACGATTTATGGTGGAATCCAGCTGTTGAACAACAAGCAGCGGATAGAGCATACCGAATGGGACAAAAAAATACGGTGCAAGTTATTAAGTTAGTAGCCCACGGAACAATTGAAGAGAAAATGCATGAACTACAAGAAACTAAGAAAAATTTAATTGCTGAAGTAATTGAACCAGGAGAAGGGAAATTATCCTCTATAACTGAGGAAGAAATTCGAGACATTCTTATGATTTAATATAAAAAAGCTATGCTTTCAAATTTATGAGAGCATAGCTTTTTTGTTGTAATAATTAAATTTTGTTTTGTGCAAAGTAAAGAAATCAAACGCTATTTAAATTACTTCTTTGTACCTTTACTTTTGTACGGTTTTGCAGCTGCCTTTTTCTTTGCACTTGATTGCCAACGGTTCCATCCTTTACTTCCTGTACCTTGTCCTACACCTTTTTTCGGTTTTGCTTTCGTTTTACTCATATGATCACTCCGTTATATAAAAAATCTGATTTGATAATAGCCAATGTTTTAGAAAAATACTATCGATAAATGACTATGTTTGCTTTAAGTAAAAACAAACTGCTTGAATGCTATAGTATATCATGAAATTGCGAGTAAACTGAAAGGAATTACAAATAAAATGAAAATAATAAGAAATACTGCGGATTCTATTTTTCGAACGATCACATTATTGGTTGTGTATATGTTAGTTTCAGTTAGTGAAATGTTTTTTGGATTGAAGAGACAAAGGAAATAAAAATGTTATATTAAGAACAGTCGGTAAAGACATAAAATAAAGAATTGAAAAATATTTTAAAACTTTTTGTTGACTTTATCTATTTTTTGTATAGAATAATCATTAATAAAATGTTTCAGAGATGTGACAACAAAACGACTATGAAAGGACGAGTAGTAGTAGGATGTAGTCTAAGCGAGTCAGGGTTGGTGTGAGCCTGATACGAAGCCTATTATGAAGAACCTCCTGGAGTTGCTAACCGAAATCCTTTATAGGAAAGTAGACTTAGCCGGGTACTTCGCCGTTACAAGAAGAGCAGTATCGAGATGTTTTATCTCCGTACTGTATAAGTGAGCAACCTCTGTTGCTAATTTGGGTGGTACCGCGGAACCAAAGCCTTTCGTCCCAGTTTTTTGGGGAAGAAGGGCTTTTTTTGTTGGCTTCTTTTCACAACATCCAAACATTTTAGGAGGAAACCACCATGTATCAATCATTAATGACAGTAAGAGAGACTCAAATCGCAATTAAGGAAGTTAAAACATTTTTCGAGGACCAATTAGCAAAACGCCTTGAACTATTCCGCGTATCTGCACCATTATTCGTAACGAAAAAATCAGGATTAAACGATCATCTAAACGGTGTAGAACGTCCAATTGAATTTGATATGTTACATTCAGGAGAAGAGTTAGAAATTGTTCATTCACTAGCGAAGTGGAAAAGGTTTGCATTACATGAGTATGGGTATGAAGCTGGTGAAGGTTTATATACAAACATGAACGCGATTCGTCGCGATGAAGAACTAGATGCAACACATTCCATTTACGTTGACCAATGGGATTGGGAAAAAATTGTTCAAAAAGAATGGCGCACTGTCGAATACTTGCAAGAAACAGTACGAACAATTTATGGAATATTCAAAGATTTAGAAGACCACTTATTTGAAAAGTATCCGTTCCTTGGAAAGTATTTACCAGAAGATGTTGTTTTCATTACTTCCCAAGAGCTAGAAGATAAATATCCAGAATTAACGCCGAAAGATCGTGAACATGCAATTGCGAAAGAACACGGTGCAGTCTTTATTATCGGAATTGGTGATGCACTCCGTTCAGGTGAAAAACACGATGGACGTGCAGCTGACTATGACGATTGGAAATTAAACGGTGACATTTTATTCTGGCATCCAGTATTACAAGCTTCGTTCGAATTATCATCAATGGGAATTCGTGTTGATAGTAAATCACTTGATGAGCAGTTAACGAAAACTGGTGATGACTTTAAACGTGAGTATGATTTCCATAAAGGTATATTAGAAGATGTACTACCATTAACAATTGGCGGTGGTATTGGACAATCAAGAATGTGCATGTACTTCTTACGTAAAGCGCATATCGGTGAAGTTCAATCTTCTGTATGGCCTGACGATTTACGCGAAGCTTGCAAGAAAGAAAACATTCATCTGTTTTAATATAAGTGTGGGGGAGAGTAGCTGTGTAATAAGAGCTACTCTCCCTTTTTTACTCTGATGTGAAAAAAGTTATTTTGAATGAATATAGATCGTTTTTTCAAGGAAAAGAGCGAAAGTGTATATGTGATAAGAAATAAGTAGAGTCATTTATATTTCCTAGGAAAGGGTATAACGAATAACTTAATTGTTTTATAATGATTTTCGGATATCGATAACAAGATAAAAAGCTGTCTGCATAGAGTTTTAAAATTCTATGTGAACAGCTTTCTATTTATATAGGAAGGAAATAGATTAATATAATTTGTTGTAAGTTTTACCGGCGGAAATTAAATCATTTGCACTAAAGGTTCAATTTTCGCCATAAATGATTGATGAAGGGCTTCAACACCATCTACTAAATGAAGGCGATCAATGACAACGGAAACTTTAATTTCAGATGTACTTACCATTTTAATATGAATACCTTCTTCTTTTAAAGTAGTGAACATATTCGCAGCGACACCTGGATTAGATACCATACCTGATCCTACAATTGATACTTTCGCTAAATGATTTTCATGTTCTACAGATTCATAGTGAAGTGCTTCTTGGTTTTGTTCCAATACTTCTAATGTTTCTCTTAAATCATTAGAATGGATCGAGAAGGAGAGGTGAACAGTTCCTTCATTTGTAATACTTTGAATAATAATATCTACATTAATATGTGCTGCTGCTAATGTAGAGAAAACTGTTGAAAGTGCACCTTGTTCTAATCCTTTAATTGTGACGCGTGTAATATTATCCTCAAATGCAATACCTTTAACGATTGATTGTTGTTCCATGTTACATTCTCCCCTTACAATTGTTCCATTTTCTTGTTCCATGCTTGATCGTACTTCTAAAACTACATTATGATTTTTAGCAAATTCAACAGCGCGTGGGTGTAATACACCAGCACCGAGATTTGCAAGCTCTAACATTTCGTCATAAGAAATTTCATCTAATTTATAAGCATCTTGTACAACTCGTGGATCAGTCGTATATACGCCGGTCACATCCGTATAAATATCACATTTTTTTGCTTTTAGTGCCGCAGCTAATGCGACAGCAGTCGTATCGGAGCCACCGCGGCCAAGTGTGGTAATTTCATTTTCTTCACTTACTCCTTGGAAACCAGCTACTATAACAATCGTGCCTTCAGTAAGGTAAGACTGAATACGACCAATATTAATATCAGTAATCCGTGCACTATTATGTACAGATTCTGTCGTAATACCAGCTTGCCATCCTGTTAATGAAATTGCGTTATAACCTTTTGTTTGTAGTGCCATTGTTAATAATGAAATGGTTACTTGTTCTCCGGTAGATAGGAGCATATCCATTTCACGTTTACTTGGATTTTCAGTAATAGCGTTAGCAAGTGCTACAAGTTCATCCGTACTTTTTCCCATTGCTGAAACGACAGAGACAATGCTATGTCCTCGTTCATATTCTTCAATAATTAAATTTGCTACATGTTGAATGCGTTCAACACTTCCGACAGAAGTACCACCAAATTTTTGTACAATCGTTTCCATTACGAATTCCTTCTTTCGTCCATTTTTAAGAATAGATTAGGACATATATAAATCCCAATATTCCTGTAGTTACCAGAGAAAAAACAAAAAACACCATCTCAAATAAGTGAGGATGGTGCTGTTACAGGAAAAGGGAAACAGAAAACGGAGCTAATAAAAAAACCGCCAAAAAAGGAATATCATAAAAAATGATATCTCTTTTTTGTAGATAGCTCTTCATACATACACGTTTGTACATATGACAGTTCTGTTTCTATTCGAAAACAGCCCCAATTGATAAATACAGAGAAATTTATCGATTTCGGCAACACTTCCTTTCACCTAATTTCATAGACATCTCTGTGTCTCCATTAGAATACTCATAAGTATTGCAACCTCTATCTCACGTTTTAGGCGAGAGTGTTTGAATTATGAAGTTGTTGGTAACATTTGTTTTATAATAATTCAAATTTTTTGGAGAATCAAGTGTTTTATATATTTTTTAAAATTCTTTCTTTTTTACAAAGAAGTTTGTGAAAAATGTAGCAAAATAAATTCATTGCATGTACATTAAAAATATAGTACTTAGGAGGTGGGGGAATGAGTAAGAAAAAGCCTATTTACGTTGCAACAGAAATGAAAACAACAATGGAAAAACTATGGGAATATACACAAGAACCAGACATACATACAGAGTGGGATGCTCGCTTTACTGAAATTTCGTATTTAGAGAAAAAAGAAGGAGAACCGCAGCAGTTTTTATATAAAACAAAGATCGGATTTGGACTTGAAATAGCTGGGGAAGGTGAATCGATAGGTGAAATAAGAAAAGAAACTGGTGAAAGAATTTCTTCTTTGAAATTTTGGACAGATAATACATTATCACTTATACAAATAGGGCGTGGTTATTGGAAGTATACACCGAATAAAGAATACATTCATTTTGAAACGCAATATGATTATGATACGAGATTTGGTCGTATAGGAAATGTAATTGATTCATATATTTTTCGACCTTTATTAGGATGGGCGACTGCTTGGAGCTTTGATGCCCTCAAATTATGGTTAGAAAAGGGGCTTCATCCTAGTTTGCTAATTAAAAGAACGATTACGTATTGGCTCGTTTGTTTTTTATTTGCTTTCGTATGGTTATATCAAGGCATAGTACCGAAAGTTATGTTTACTCATTCAGAAGAAATAAAGATGCTTTCTGTACTAATTGGGTCATATGAAAGTAGTGTGTTTATACTTAAAATAATTGGGGTGTTAGAAATTATTTTTGGTGTCATATGGCTATTGCCACTTCCAAAACGAAAATTATTTATATTACATATTTTTATGTTAATAGTCTTAATAATAGCAGCAGGTTTTACGAATATCACAAGCTTTACAGAACCGTTTAATCCAATTACATTAAACGTTCTACTTATGGGGGTATCGATTGTCGGTTATATAAATAGTTTTGATTTACCGAGTGCAAAAAATTGCAAGAGGACGAGAAAGGGATAAGTGTATGGTTAATATTTATGAGCGATTATTAGGGGATACCTATAAAAAACTGCATCCAGAATTACAGAAGCGGTATGCGATTACAGAAGAAAATAGTTTTACAGGGGAAGGAAAGATGGATGAAATTTACGGTGGCTCTTTTTTTGTTAAATTGATATTGAAAATTGCATCGAAGTTTCGAATGTTTTTCTCCGAGCGGGGAAAGGAAGTTCCATTTACGATACATAATACTGCTGAGCGGGATGAACATGGAAATGAACTTGTACGGTGGAATCGCACTTTTTATTTTCATAATAAGAAAAGATATTTTAACGCGGTTATGCAGTTGGATGAAAAAGAAAATGAAATTGTAGATTATTTTGGTGAACCGCATATACTCGTTTCTACGTTGAATTTTCATATTGATGAGATGGGGGCAATGCATATTTCTTCAAAGAAACAATGGTTTTTTATGTTTGGAAGAAAAATTCCATTACCGAAATTTTTGTATGGAGAAGCAAACATTGTTGAAAGCTTTGATGACGCACTACAATGTTTTCGAATTCATGTACAAGTACGAAACCCGTTAATTGGTTCGCTATTTTCATATAAGGGAACATTTGTGGAAAGGAAATAAACGATATGAGAAATATAATATTTGGACTTGCTTGTTATATTGTTTTTCTAATATGTGAGTGGTCGAATGTAAATCCAGTTGAGGCAATTATATTATTATCCGTTTTACTATTTATACCGATGTCTTTTTGCATTATTGATAAAAGAACAAGAAATGGATCGTCTTTACTATTTTATAAATTCGTATCGTTTTTATATCCAATCGCAGCAATTAGCGCGATGCTAGCTTTCATAACAAATCATTTTGTCTTTGCACTCCTTTGGTTTATGTATACAGGAATTATTGCATTATGTGGCGTTAGTAGGTTGCTAGAAAGAGGATGGAAGCCTTTAGAAGAAACAGCAATAGATAGTGCGTTTATTTATTTGTTTTTAGGTGGTTTTTGGTTTTTTGCTTCAGTAGCAAAGCTTTCAATTATGGACTTTAGTTCTGATATTGTTTTACTCACAGCTGCCCACTTTCATTATTCGGCGTTTCTATTGCCCTTATCAGCTGGTTTAGTAGGAAGGAAAAGAGAAAAGAGAAGTAAAGTATATGATGTAATTATGTTTATCATAGTTATTTCACCTATGACAGTTGCGATAGGAATTACATACTCAAGGATATTTGAATTTTTTGCAGTGTTCATATATTTATGTGCTATTTATGGATATGGTATTTACGTTTGGAAAGCGAAATTTAATTCTATCACTGCAAAGGTTCTCTTAATTATTTCGTCTAGTACGCTCATGGTAACAATTATGTTCTCACTTATATACTCATACGGAAATTTCAAACAAGTAATGACGATTACAATTGCACAAATGGTTTGGATTCACGGTGTGGTAAATGGAATTGGAGTAGCGTTACCAGCTTTTCTCGGTTGGATGATTGAAAAGAGTGTTCCAAATTATAAATACTACGGGAAACCAATGAGCAGGTTAAGAGGAAAAGTGAAGATTGGTGGAGCATTTTTACATAGTAGAAATTTAGTAGATGGCAAGGAATACAGTGGTCTAGTTGATAAAATGAATGATTTTCATAGTGAAGTATTTGACATGACAAAGATTCCTATGAGTATTATTCGCTTTTATGAAAATACAACAGCGTATGAGTTACAATCGAATATTCAATGGGCTCGTTGGTTCCGTCCATTTGCATTTTGTTATGAGAAAATGAGTAAACGTGTAGGACAAATACATTTAGGAATGGGCGGCAAGTGGGAAACGATGCATGGCTCTATCGTTGGTGTAATAGATGAGAAAGATGGAAGAGAGAACGTAAGGGCTTGGTTAAGAAAAAATGAAGCAGGAGAGTCTATTTTTTTAGCTCTTTATTCAAAGCATACACATAAGAACGAGACATATATGAATATTGCATTGCCTTTACCATATTCGAATATGACGGGTATTTTGAAATTATGTAATGATAGTAATGATTTAATCATTACTAGTAAGCTAAGAGGAAATGGTAAGGGTGATGAAGGGATTTATTTACACACTCGCTACTTTACAATACGTTTACCACTAGCAGAGACTTTTATTATTAAAGAGAGAAAGGATCAAATATTAGAAGCTAATCATAGAATGTGGATATTTGGAGTTAAGTTTTTAGAAATTGATTATGAGATTAAGAAAATAGAGGGAAAGTAAGAAAAGCTTGGAGAGATTCCAAGCTTTTTATAGTTTAACTATAGTTATTTGTTCCAAAAAATACAATAATAAGACAAAATTATACAAAATACGATTGACTATTACTAATTTTCAGAACTATAATTACTCTGTTATATAAAAAAATTGTACTTGAGAGGGGAATATATTCTATGAAAAATAGAATAATCGCAGCAGGAGTAATAGCAGCTAGTATATTATCTTATTCATCTAGTAGTTTCGCACAAACGAAAACGTTTCCAGATGTCCCAGCAGGGCACTGGGCAGAAGGTTCTATTAACTATCTAGTAGAGAAAGGTGCTATTAAAGGTAAAGATGATGGTACATTTGGACTGATGCAAGAAGTAACTCGTGCAGAAGCAGCGACAATCATTGCACAAAGCTTAAATTTACCAATCGATCAATCTGCAAAACCAACTTTTATAGATTCTAAAAATCATTGGGCAACTCGGTATATTGCTGCTGTTGAGAAAGCAGGAGTAATAGCAGGGAGGGGAAACGGGACTTTTGATCCAGATGGAAAAATTGACCGTGTTTCTATGGCAGCGATGCTTGTTGGGGCGTATAAATTAGATGCGAAAGTAAAACAACCATTACCAACAAAATTTGCAGATTTAAATCCTAGTTGGGGAAAAGATAAAGCGAACATTTTAGTAGAATTGGATATTTCACAAGGTGTAACTAGTACAGCTTGGCTGCCTAATAAAACTGTAACGAAAGCAGAAGCAGCGCAATTTATTGCAAAATCAGATTCTCTTAAAATTCCAGATGCATTAGAAGGAAAAGTAATTATTATTGATCCAGGTCATGGTGGGAAAGATCCTGGGAAGCCAACACAAGGATTATATGAAAGTGAAATTGTATTAGATACATCTAAAAGATTACAAAGTTTACTAGAGAAAAATACTCCATTCCATGTGTTGTTAACACGTGAAACGGATATTCGTCTTGGTGAAAATCAACCTGAGGACCTTAAAAACCGTGTAGAGTTCGCGAAAGAGCATAATGGAGATATTTTTGTAAGTATTCATGCAAATGGTTCTCAAAATCATGACGGATATGGAACGGAGACTTTTTATTATAAAGGGTCTGAAAAAAAAGAATTAACTGAACGTGAAAAAGATAGTAGTATGTTAGCAGAGAAAATACAAAAACGAGTAGTTAAAGCTCTAGATACAAGAGATCGTGGTGCCAGAGGAGAAGATTTTTATGTACTAAGAGAAAATGAAATACCTGCGGTATTAACTGAACTAGCATTTTTAGATAATAGTGCAGATTATGAGAAGCTGGCTTCGGAATCAGGAAGACAAATTGCTGCTGAAGCAGTTTATGCTGGTATTTTAGATTATTATGAGTGGAAAGGTTTCAATGTTTCAAAATATCGTTTAGCTAAATAAAAAAACATCGTTTGCTAAGCCCATCGTTTATATAGAGATGGGCTTTTTATATGAGTTTATATAATTTTGTATCGAAATAAAAAGATATATCGTATTATGCTGATTATAAACAAAATAATGGTAGATTAGTTTATTTGTATCACGTATACTTTTACTGTTGACTAATTAATTTAATTAAGAGTTTGTTAGTTTAATAGGGAAAATTTTATTATAAAGGGAGGCAAGTTAACACGGGACAAGCATATACATAACGTGTTAAAAAAATTATGAAAAAAGTTATTTCTAATGTGTTAGCAGTGACAGTCGCACTTCAAGTAGTGATGGCTCCAGCAACTTCATTTGCAGCTGAAAAGGAATTTCCAGACGTTCCGAAAGATCATTGGTCGTATAAAGCAATTACTAATTTAACGTCAAAAGAAATTATTGCAGGATATGATAATGGTAAGTTTGGATTCGGGGATGTTGTAAATCGTGAGCAAGTAGCCGCATTAATATATCGTGCGTTAAAACCAGAAACAAAAAGCGAATATAAAAATCCATACTCTGATATTAGTGAAGGGACAACAATGTTCCAAAAAGAAATTTTAGCTTTAACAGATATGGGGATTTTCGTAGGTGATGGTAAAGGAACATTTAGACCGAAAGAATCTTTAACTCGTGCTGAAATGGCTGTAATTTTACAGAAAGCCTTTAAACTAAAAGTAAAAGCTAATCATACATTTAATGATGTTCCGAAAGATCATTGGGCAAATGATGCAATTAGTGCATTAGAGTCTAACGGCGTTGCTGCAGGTAATGGAGCAGGTGCATTTAATCCAACAAGTGTTTTAACGCGTGAAGAATATGCACAATTTTTATTTAATGCCATGGCATCATATATCAATCTAGATGTAACGTTACCATCTAATATAACAGCGCAAGAGATTGATAATTTTATTGGGGAATTTCATCCTGACAGTCCGCTTATTGGAACTGGACAAGATTTTATTAAAGCACAAAATGAGTATGGTGTGAATGCTTTATATTTAGCAGCTCATGCGATCTTAGAATCTGGGTATGGGAAATCAGAAATTGCATATCGTAAACATAATTTATTTGGGCTAAAGGCATTTGATTGGGATCCATTTGCAAATGCAAAATATTTACCGTCGTACGGGCAAAGTATTTCGTACAATGCTGATTATGTAAGAAAGAACTACTTAGAGAAGGGTGCTCCTCATTTCAATGGTTACACATTACCTGATATGAATGAAAAATATGCAACAGATAAAGCATGGGCTGGAAAAATTGCTAATATTATGGAGCGTATTAAGCCTTTCAATAACAAAGATTATCAAAATGTAAAACGATTACCGAAAAACCCTAATACATTAAATGTAGATGCATTAGACGAAGCAATTCCGTATAAAGATTATGTAAAAGATGCGAAAGCTACAGTTCAATCAGTAGGATCTTACTATCAAGTTCCATTCCCGTTTAACAATCCAATTAAGAGTGTACCAAATGTTACACAAAATGAAGTTGGAAAATTAGAAAATGGTACAAAAGTAAATGTATATCGTGAAGATCCAAATGGCTGGGTAGAATTCTCACTTGAAAATGCTCCAGAAAAATATTGGACATTGAAGAAGAATTTAAAATTATAAAGTGGAAAGGTGTTTTCATATATGAAAACACCTTTTTTATTTATATTCATCACGATTTTCTTTTTAGTATTTTGATATTTTTACCAATAATTTAATTGTTTCATATATAATTTAAGTTATTAGAGTTTGAATTTTCTGTATTTATTTTCAGGTATTAACTTAATTTGAAAAGAGGAGAGAGCTATGCAAGGAGAAATATCAACAGAGAAAAAGTTAGGTTATGTCGGGAAATTGTTATTGCCAGTAAAAGTGTCACCACACTTTAAGTTTTTATGGCTGGGGCAATTACTTTCGACTTTAGGTAGTTCGATAACGATGGTTATTCTGCCAGTCGTTGTTTATTCATTAACGGGCTCAACAGTTGTAATGGGAATGACTATGGCAATGTACATGCTTCCTAATATTCTTGCGTTACCGTTTGCTGGATTAGTCGTGGATCGGATTGACCGGGTGAAATTAATGTTATTTACAGATATAATCCGCTGCATACTAATGATGTTATTTGCAACGCTTATATTTATGGACGTTTTAACAATTCCACTTCTATATGTACTCGTAGCGTTATATGGGCTTATGGAAGGGATATTTCAGCCGGCGTATTCAGCTGTAAGAGCAAAAGTATTTGTACCGGAAATTCGAAATGCAGCTAATGCATTAACACAAATGAGTAATCAAGGGATACGACTAGTTGGACCGGCTCTTGGAGGATTAATCGTTTCAGTTGCATCTGCTGGAATAGGATTTGGACTGGATGCAGTAACGTATTTGCTATCATTTTTATGTTTATTATTTTTAAGAGAAATAAAGTTTAATAAAGTACAGAAATTTGAAAAAAATAAAGTCAATTACAAAAAAGATTTTATGGAAGGGATTCTTGTTCTAAAAAGTCATCCGTGGTTGTGGATTACCATTCTAGTCTTTTCTTTCGTTAATATTTGTTATGCTGGGGTTATCGTTGTATTAATTCCATGGTTGTTTAATGTTCATCACCATTTTGAAGCTTACGTGTATGGATTGGGTATGGCTTCTTCTGGTGCTGGAGCTGTAATCGCAGCACTAATTTTTGGTGGGAAGGAGCGGTGGCATAAGAGAGGATTACTTGCGTATGGTGGTGTTTTAATAAGTGGAATGGCATTATTAATTATGCCTTTCGTGTCTTGGGTACCTGCCTTAATAGGATTAATGGCAATTGAAGGATTCGGTATTATGATATTCGGGCTCATTTGGGAAACGAGTTTACAAGAACTTGTACCAGAAGAAGCATTTGGAAGAGTGGCGAGCCTTGATATGTTAGGTTCATTTGCTTTATTACCATTAGGATATGTGGTTGTAGGCTGGTTAGCTACTGTAATAGGTGGAAAGATAACCATTATAACACTAGCTATTTTAGTAATTATAACAATTGGAACGGCATTGTCTGTACCAAGTATTCGGCGGTTCGATTGATTATGTAGGCTAAAAGGGGGATGTGGTATATGACTATAGAGAGCCTAAATGAGTTAGTAGTAGATGAGTTGGGATGTAAATACGTTTTGGGAGAAAAGGTATTTGAAGCAAGGAATTTTACTGTGTATATTGCTACTCCTATAGAAAGTAAAATGGCATATAATCGATTGATTTTAATGAAGCACCTTTCTAATAAAAAAACATCCGTACATATTTGGTATAAAAAACTTTGTATGGAGGCAACGACAATGGAAGTTGCAAAAGAAGTGACAGAAGCAATTCAATCTGGTTTTGTAAATAAAGAGTAAGCCCTAATCAAATTAGGACTTACTCTTCATTGAATACAAATGTTTGTTTCATTTTTTTACTCTCATTTACTGGATGACCGTTGTAAGAGAAATTCTTTTCTTCCCAAGTAATGACGACTTTGAAATTGTGGCTATTAAAGTCTAATGGGAACACCATGTAGTCAAAGCTTGTATGACTTTTAGAAACGGTGTTATTTGATGTAGTAGGATTAAAGGTAGCTTTAGATGTAGGAGTGTTATCAAGTATTTCCACGGATACATTTGATACATCATTACCAATATTTTTTAAGAGTAAACTATACGTATCATATACACCTTGTTTTGGCTGCACCGCTTGCTTGTTTGCGTTATGAGATTTGTCAATTTCGATATACCACTGTTTAGACTTTGACGCAATTGGTAGTGATTGAAATGTGTATGCATTAGCTTGTATTGGTAGTGCTAAGCAGATAAGGGAAAAAAGAGATATTATTTTTCGTTTCATTTTGAAAAACCCCCATTCTTTAACAAAGTTATTTGTTATTATTCGCTCTGTTTGAGAAAATATACCATATAATGTAAAGGGGTAGGGGGATGAGTCTCGGCTTAGGAATCATTATAGTATTCGCTACGGTTATACTTGGCACGTCTACTTAATAGCTGGTATTCTGCCGGTAATTAGTTTGTAGTATAAGTGGATGTGTCAAAGGATAAATGCTATTAAAGTGATGATAAGTGGTATATTAAGGGGAATTAGATAAGGAAGCTGTGTAGAGATTTTTCTACACAGCATTTTTTTGTGTCTAGCGTTCAATTACATATGTTTGTTGGTACGTATATCGCGCCTTTGTATCAATTTATTAAACTAAAGATGTAGAGTCTTACGTATGAATCAAAAGAATGTTAATATGAAAAAATTACCAATGAATATGTTAAAATAATATTGTCATACAACAAGGGCTGT
>NZ_BOQD01000159.1 GCF_018332515.1 Bacillus hominis
CGACAACTTACAAAATGTAAGTAGAATATATTAAATGTATTTTAAATTAAGTTGATATGTAATTTGGAGGATATATAATGACAAACAGTGACTTTTTTAACGTTTTATATGAACGCACATCTACACGTGCATTCAACCCTGAAAAAGAAATTTCATCTACAGAATTACACGGAATTTTAAAAGCAGCTGCTCAAGCACCTTCTGCTTGGAACTTGCAACACTGGAAATTCCTTGTTTTCCAAGGCGAAGACGTACAAAAACGATTACACCCAATTGCTTATAACCAACAACAAATTCTTGATGCTTCTGCCGTAGTCGCTATTTTAGGTGATTTAGAAGCATATAAAAATGTTGAACCTGTTTACGGTCCAATTGTAGAACAAGGATTTATGAAAGAAGAAGCGAAAGAACGCTTAGCTAAAAATATTGAATCTGCATATACTCGTGAGCAATACCCACGAGATGCTGCCTTTTCAAATGCTGCTTTAGCAGCAATGCAACTTATGCTTGCTGCTAAAGCAACTGGTTGGGATACTTGCGCAATTGGTGGTTTCAACCCACAAGCACTAATGGAAGAATTTAATGTTTCATCTCGTTACGTACCAATTATGCTTATTACAATTGGTGAATCAACTTTAAAAGGCCACCCTGCACCACGAATGAGCGTAGAGCAAGTGAGTGAATGGGCAAAATAATAAAAAACGAAGGTAATTTCATTACCTTCGTTTTTTATATTCTGTCACACATCCGTAATATTGCAATGTATTATTCGACATCTATACATAGAAAAATCGTAACTTTCATGCTATCCCTATAAATAAATATGGCGTTTCGTGTCGAAAATTGTTAGAGCATCGAAATATAACCGTGTATTTTTGTTACAATTGTGATACAATGATAACAAATAGATAACAAGAGAGGGATTTTCATTGAGTTCATACGGAAGCTTTATCGCACTTTTAAGTTACATAGTAACTGTACTACTGCTATATTTTATTGGCGATGCTGCAAACATATCAGTGTTACAATTCCCAAAAGAAGAAGCGTTCCAATTAGAAGCAGAAAAACATACTGCACGATCCATTGCACCACTACTCTTAGCTCTTCCTGTATATATCATCGTTTTATATAAAAGCAAAAAAGTGTAAAGGCTACCTATTTCATTCATTTTGGTGGTCTTTACATTTTTTTGTGATATTTCCCCTATTTTAAACATCATTCCATACTAAATACCCATCTAGTCATTTAAAATGAGAAAATACCCTAGAAAATTTTCATTATCTGTCCAGTCACCGACTGCCAAACTTACATAGATTATAAGTGTGAAGGGGGTGATGAGGATTATGTTTGGATCATTTGGATGCTGTGATAACTTTAGAGAATGCCATCATCGTGAAAGAGAGTGTGACCATCGCGAGAAAGAGAGAGAAAGAGAAGAAGTTAGACCACAACAACATGCTGTATGTAACGTCCTTAGAAACATTTCAGTTGGAACAGAGCTTTCTCTTTTAAGCATTAGAGGTAACGGAACATTCAACAATGTAATTTTTGAAGGTTTCGCTAACGGCGTTGCTCTTTTCTCTGCTTTAGCTAATAACAACAACAAAGATAACAATAACAATAACAATAAAGACGGTAAGAACAATCAAAATACTTTTACTGGTATTTTACGTGTATGCCCAACTGATATCGTTGCAATCGCTATCTAATTCTGCTCTTTATCCTCAATAGCCGCAAAATAAGACTTACTTTTCTCATAGAAAAAACCTGAGACCGATTTCAAATCGACTCAGGTTTTTTTATTATTATATGCTTTTAACTAGTTCAACAACTTCTTCAGCAGTTGACATTGTTAACGCTTTTTCTGCCAATGTTTCCATTTCTGCTTTTGACAACTTGCTTAGTTGTGTTCTTGCAGGAAGAATTGATGTTGCACTCATACTGAACTCATCTAAACCTAATCCTAATAATAATGGGATAGCAAGTGAATCTCCTGCCATCTCACCACACATACCAGCCCATTTGCCTTCTTTATGAGCAGCATCGATAACCATTTTTACAAGACGTAAAATAGATGGGTTATACGGTTGGTATAAGTAAGCTACTTGTTCGTTCATACGGTCTGCAGCCATTGTGTATTGGATTAAGTCATTTGTTCCGATAGAGAAGAAATCAACTTCTTTTGCGAATTGATCTGCTAATACTGCTGAAGCTGGAATTTCAACCATCATCCCCACTTCAATAGAATCAGAAACAGTTGTATCCGCTTGAACAAGTCTTTCTTTCTCTTCTAATAAGATCGCTTTCGCTTGACGGAACTCATCAAGAGTTGCAATCATCGGGAACATAATTTTTAAGTTACCGTATACGCTAGCACGAAGTAATGCACGAAGTTGTGTACGGAACACATCTTGCTCATCAAGACATAAGCGAATTGCACGGTATCCTAAGAATGGGTTCATTTCTTTTGGTAAATGTAAGTATGGAAGCTCTTTATCTCCACCGATGTCAAGTGTACGAACCACGACAGGTTGACCTTCTTTTACACCTTCAAGAACTGCTTTATACGCTTCGAACTGCTCTTCTTCTGTTGGAAGATTGTCACGGCCCATGTATAAGAATTCTGTACGGTATAAACCAACGCCTTCTCCGCCATTATCGATAATACCTTGTACATCATTTGGTGTTCCGATATTAGCAACAAGCTCAACATGATGTCCATCACTTGTTACAGTAGCTTGATCTTTTAATTTTGCCCATACAGCTTTTTGCTCTTCAAATTTCGCTTTCTTTTCCTCAAAAGCACGAAGAGTTTCTTCAGATGGGTTTACAATTACTTCTCCATCTAAACCGTCAATGATTACGATATCGCCGTTTTGGATTTTTTCCATAACAACCTTCGTACCAACGACAGCTGGAATTTCCATAGAACGAGCCATAATTGCAGAGTGAGATGTACGTCCACCGATATCAGTTGTGAAACCTTTTGCGTACTTACGGTTTAACTGAGCTGTATCAGATGGTGTTAAATCTTCAGCAATAATGATTACTTCTTCAGAAATTGTACCAGGGTTTGAGAAGTTAATTCCTAGTAAATGTGCAAGAACACGTTTTGTTACGTCGCGAATATCTGCAGCGCGTTCTTTCATATATTCGTTATCCATGTTTTCAAACATAGAAATAAACATTGATGCAACTTCATCCATTGCAAATTCAGCATTTACTTTTTCGCTATTTACTTTATCTTTTACTGGATTTACTAGTTCCGGATCATTTAATACTAATAAATGTGCTTCAAAGATAGCAGCTTTATCAGCACCTAGCTCAGCAAAAGCGTGGTCCTTAATAGCTTCTAGTTCAGATTTTGCTTTCTCAAGCGCAGCGTCTAAGCGTGCAATTTCAGCAGCTTCGTTTGTAATCGATTTCTTTTCAATGTTAAATTCAGGATTTTCAAGTCGGAAAGCCTTCGCAATAGCAATCCCACTTGATGCAGCGATCCCTTGAATGTTAAGAGTCATTATTCTCCTAATCCTTCGTTTTTCATAGTTTCTTCGATAGCTGCTAGTGCTTGAGCTGCATCATCACCATTTGCAGTGACCTTAATTTCCGCGCCTTGTTGAATTCCTAAAGACATAACACCCATGATTGATTTTAAGTTAACGTTTTTTCCGTTATACTCTAAGTTAATGTCAGAACCGAATTTGCTTGCAGTGTTTACAAGTAGAGTTGCTGGACGAGCATGAATTCCTGAGTCGCTAGTTACTTTAAAGATTTTTTCCATGATAATTTATCTCCTTTAAATTACGTATTTTTTTAGTTGTATAGACGTGAGTACTACATCATCTATTGTATATAATAGGCGATGTTCGGTCAACCACATCGCCTATTATAATTATAAACATTTTGCGTCAAATTCCTACTGAATGTCAATAATAGCGTTTTCGCCCTTCTTAACATTTCCATCTTTTTTCAATTCGACTTGTTGCCCTTGTTGTAAATTCGTAAAGACGATTGGTGTAATAATAGATGGTGCATTTTCTTTTACAAATGCAAGATCTACTTTTAATAATGGTTGCCCTTGCTTCACTTTATCACCTTGTGCTACAAGTGCTTCAAAGCCTTCACCATTTAATTTTACAGTATCAATACCGAAGTGGATTAAAATTTCTTTTCCACCTTCAGACTGAATACCAATCGCATGTTTTGTAGGGAATACATTTACAATCTCACCATTAACCGGAGAAACTACTGTTCCTTCTGTTGGCTCAATCGCAAATCCATCTCCCATCATTTTCCCTGAGAATACTTGGTCAGGTACTTCTGTAATCGGTAAGATTTTCCCTTCAATTGGTGAAATGATTGTTTCATTTTCATCAACCTGTTGAGGAGCTTCTTCTACTTTTACAGGCTCTTCTTTTTCGACATGAGGTGTACGGCCTGACATAATATCATGAATTTGTGATTTTAATGTGTCAGATTTCGGTCCGAAAATCGCTTGAATGTTATTTCCAACTTCAAGTACACCAGCTGCTCCAAGCTCTTTTAAGCGGTCTTTATTTACATTTTTTTGTTCGTTAACTTGAACACGTAAACGAGTAATACAAGCATCTAAAGAAGCAATGTTTTCTTTACCACCAAGTGCTACTAATACTTCACGAGGAAGCTCGCCTGCTTCTGTTTTTCCTGCGCCGTCATTAGCATTTGCCACTTCACGACCAGGTGTTTTTAAATCCCATTTGCGAATCGCAAAACGGAATCCGAAGTAGTAAATAACTGCTAGTACAAGACCAACAATAATTACCCACCACCATGCCGTACGGCCTGGTAGTACACCGAATAAGATAAAGTCAATTAAACCACCAGAGAATGTCATACCAATTTTAACACCTAAAATTTGCATTGTCATAAATGATAGACCAGCGAATACAGCGTGAATTCCGAATAATACTGGTGCTACGAATAAGAATGAAAATTCAAGTGGTTCTGTAATACCTGTTAAGAATGATGTTAATGCAGCAGATCCTAAAATACCAGCTGCTAATTTTTTATTTTCTGGACGTGCTTCATGGTACATCGCTAAAGCTGCTGCTGGAAGACCGAACATCATGAACGGATACTTACCAGTTGTAAATGTACCAGCTGTTAATTCTACGCCGTCTTTTAACTGTGCCATAAAGATTTTTTGGTCACCACGGATTAATTCGCCAGCTGAATTTGTATACTGACCAAATTCGAACCAGAACGGTGAATAGAAAATGTGATGTAATCCAAATGGAATTAATGAACGCTCGATTAAACCGAATATAAATGCTGCTAACGTTCTATTTGCATCAATCATTTGATGTGAGAACGTATTTAAGCCACCTTGAATGTATGGCCAAACGAAGCACATGATAATACCTACTACTAAAGAAAATGTTGCAGTTGCGATCGGTACGAAACGCTTACCTGCAAAGAAACCTAAGTATGATGGTAATTCAATATTGAAGTATTTATTATAGCAATATGCCGCTACTATCCCGACGATAATACCACCAAATACTCCGGTTTGCAGTGTTGGAATTCCTAATACGTTTGCATATGCTGGATCTGAAAATCCAATTTTCACTGGATCTGTTCCAGTGCTTGTTACTTTCACTAACTTATCTACTTCTAAGAACACACTCATCGTCTTGTTCATAATTAAGTAGCCGACGAACGCTGCTAAACCAGCTACTCCGTCTCCACCAGCTAAACCGATTGCTACCCCAACTGCGAATAATAGCGCAAGGTTAGCGAAAATAATATCACCCGATTGTTCCATAATTTTTGCAACCATTACGAACCAATCTGCTTTTAAAGCAGGAATAACATTTGTTAGTTGTGGATTTTGAAATGCATTACCAAATCCAAGTAAAATACCTGCTGCCGGTAAAATCGCTACTGGAAGCATAAGCGCTTTTCCGACTTTTTGAAGAACACCAAAGATCTTCTTAAACATGGAAACCCTTCCTCTCTTATCTATATTGATACTTTTCGACAAACGCCAAAAAGGCATGAGGAAAAAAAGATAGAACGATAGCTATACAAAGGGTAGTATGTCCCTTTCTTTAGCTTACATTCCCAACTTTTCTCCACTCATGCCTGATCGAATCAGTAACACGTGTCAAAAATAGGATTACGTATAAATTCACTATAATTAAGGCAAACGTTTTCGTTATTTACCTTACTGTGTTTGTCGAATTTTGTATAACTTTGCAATAGTTATTATACATAACTATTGTAAGCGATTCAATCATTTTTTTTAACGTTTTCATTTTAGACAAAAATATATGTCTTTTTACACATGTTCTGCTTTCACTAATCGTTGTAAATGCATCGTTAAATAAATACTCTCCGCTTCATAAACAGGCAGTTGTAATTCGTTCTGCATTACTTTGACTAACTTCCACGCCAAATTGTAACAAACTGGATATTCCAACTTTAATAAATCAGCAAAACTTTGTGCTTCTTCTACTTTTTCTCCTTTTTTCACCCGTTCAATGGCATATTGCAAATGACGAATAAGGCGTAAATAATGAATGCTTTCTTGGTCTAATGTAATTTGTAGGCTTGTCTCAATTAAAGAAACAAGTTGTGCAATAAGACGGGAATTTTGATTAACAGAAGATAAATCAGAGTTTGTAAGCGAGCTGTAAATATGGAGTGCGATAAAGCCAACTTCTCCTTCTGGCAATGTAATTTGCAAACGAGAATTTAAAAGTTGCACAACTCCTTCAGCAATTTCATATTCCTCTGGATATAGCATTTTCGTTTCAACTAAAAAAGGATTATCTATTGTAAGTCCTTGTTTCAGCCTTTTAATTGCAAAAGAAATATGATCTGTTAAAGCGATATGAATATGTTCATTTAATGGAGACTTCGCTTTTTCTTGAATGTATAACATAATATCATTCATCAATTCAATTAGCTTTTCACTCACATGTGGCACTAAAAGTTTGTATTGTTCTCGATCACGTTCATTTTTTAAAACAAACATTTTCTCAATTTGTTCTTGCTCCAACACATCTTCAGCCTTTTTTCCAAATCCAATTCCTTTACCGATCACTACTACTTCCTCGTGTTCAGGATGGCTAGCAATGATGACATTATTATTTAAAACTTTTTTAATTTCTAGATAATTACTCATATAACACCACCCTCGTACTTAAATAGCCTGCTTTTATGTTACAGAATATTCTTCTTTGTCGTCAATGTAAAACATCTACCATTTAATAAAAATTCATTTTTTAGACATGTTTATATATGATGCGTATAATGTAAGAGCAACTGTACATAGAAAGGAGATAGCAACATGATTAAAATGTTTGTAAGTGATATCGATGGTACAATGATGCAACACGGAGGTCTTATCGACGAACAGGATGTTATGGCTCTACGCAGTTTAGCTGAACAAAATGTAATTCTTTGTTTCGCTTCAGGAAGACTTGATAATGAAATTGCAGATTTGATGAAAGCAGTTAATACAAATTTCCATCGCATTAGTGTGAATGGTGTATTTGTGTATACAAACGATAATAAACAACTACTATCCGCTACATTTGACTCTAGTATTTTACCTGATTTATTAGCGATGACAAAAGAAGATCCTTACTTCCGTTATGTAAGCGATGAACATAATTACTACATTGAAGAGAAGACACCTTTTATACATGAATTAGAAAAACAAATAACAATGACTTCTATTGAAGAACCAAATTTATTACAAAAAATTGATGATACCATTTATCCAAATAAAATTTCTGTCGGTGGAACGAAAGAGGATTTACAAGTTCTTCAGGAAAAGATTGACGAAAAATTCACTGGAAAAGTTAGTACTTTCATTTCAGCAGAACAATGTTTAGATGTGATGCCACCAAATATTAGTAAAGGTTCTGCTATTTCTATTTTATTAAAAGAATTTCAAATACAACCAGATGAAGTTGCGTGCATAGGGGATTCTTACAATGATATTCCAATGTTTTCTTTAACTCCTCATAGTTTTGCTATGTCTCAAGCTGATGATGCGGTAAAAGAGCACGCTCACTATGTAGTAGATGCTGTCAAAGATGCCGTTAACCAAGTACTTGTTTATAATGAAGAAGCAAATAAAAATACGACTCGATCCTTATAAGGATGAGTCGTATTTTTATTTCTTTACATGTTGAAAACATCAAAGTTCACTGTACTTCACAAACTGAAATGTATTACTTGTTACGTGCGATGTTCGTAATAAACTTGTAACGATCACCACGATAAATACATTTCACATACTCTAACGGTAACTCACCTTCTGAATATGACCATTGACGCATTACAAGTACAGGCGCCTTTTTAGGAATATGCAGATGTTCAGCCTCATTATCCGTTGCAATTGAAGCTTCAATTGATTGAGTAGCGCGAACAAGCTTAAAGCCCAGTTTTTTCTCTAAATGTTCATATAAAGATTGTTGCAATATTTCTTCGTTAATATCTTTCACAAGAGTTGGCGACAAATATGTCGTCTCAAACGCAATCGGTTCGTCATCAGCTAAGCGAGTACGCCTCACTTCATAAACCGACTCCCCCTCTTGTATTCTCAGCCGGTCTGCTATTTTAGCAGTAGCTGGAACTAGGCGGAAACTTAATAACTGGCTGCTCGGTTTCATACCACGAGAAATCATATCTTCTGTGAATCCCGTCATTCCTTGCAACTTTTGCTCCACTTTCGGAAGTTGGACGAACGTTCCAATCCCACGTTTCCGGTATAAATAACCTTGTTCCACTAAGTTATTAATCGCCTGTCTGATTGTCATACGACTCACTTCGAACTTATCACAAAGTTCATTCTCAGATGGAATTTTATCTCCCGGCTTCCATTCACCTTCCTCAATTAGCTGTTTCACCCACTCTTGAATCTGATAATAGATCGGAAATGGTGAATACTTGTCGATGTTCATCAGCAATCGCCTCACTGCATAAAGATAGAGCTTCTGGATCTGCGATTACGGTTACATTCGGATGACGTTGTAAAACTGTAGCAGGACACGCCTCACTATATTCACCTTGCAATAATTCTTTAATAGCTTCTGCCTTTTTAGATCCCATAGCAACAAGTAGAATTTGTTTCGCTTTCATAATACTTCCAATTCCCATTGTAATCGCATGAGTCGGCACATCTTCTTCATTTTCAAAGAAGCGAAGATTTGCTTGGCGTGTAGATTCTGTTAATTCCACAATGTTAGTTGGAGAATTAAATGGTGTTCCTGGCTCATTAAATCCGATGTGACCGTTTTCACCGATTCCAAGAATCTGTAAGTCAACTGGGTTAGCTACTAGAATGCCTTCATAACGCTTGCACTCTTCCTCTAAATCACTTGCCATCCCGTTTGGTACATAAGTTTGTTTAAATGGAAGATAATCAAACAACTGTTCTTGCATGAAATAGTGATAGCTGTTTTTATCTTCGTGTGGTAAATTTACGTACTCATCTAAGTTTACAGTGGTTGCATGACTTGTATCAAGTTTATTTTTTCGCATTTCTGCATAAATACCTAATGGAGAGCTCCCTGTAGCCATTCCTAATGTTGGATTTTCTTTTGATTTTACAACCTCTTCAATTAACTTATAACCTGCTTCTGCTAATTCTTCTGGAGTTTTTACAACAAGAATATTCATTTAATTACTTCCCTTCCTTCATATGAATTCCTAAACGAACCGTATCATATACATGTAATTCTTCAGTCATAACAACAAAGTCTGCATCTTTGCCTACCGCTAACGCGCCTTTATTATTTAATCCAAACTCTTCTGCTTGGTTAACTGATGTCATCAACACTGCATCCTCGATTGAACATCCTGTAAATTCAATTACATTTCGGAAAGCTTGATCCATTTTTAAAATACTACCAGCTAACGTTCCATCTTCTAATCGGGCACTGCCATCCTTTACATGTACCGGCTGTCCGCCAAGCTCATATAATCCTTCCTCAAGACCTTTTGCACGCATTGCATCTGTAATGACACTTACTTTTTTCGGTCCTTTTAATTTATATGCTAATTTCACCATATCAGGATGAATGTGAATACCATCTGTAATTACTTCAACCATTACATCTGGATTTAATAACACATGACCAACGACTCCTGGTTCACGATGATGTAATCCACGCATTTGATTGTATAAATGTGTTGCATGTGTAATTTTTCTATTTTTCAGTTGTGCATCAATCGCATCTGTATGCCCCATTGTGCCAACAACACCTGTTTCAGCGAGATACTGTTCAAACTCTAACGCACCTTCTTCTTCCGGTGCATATGTTACTAATTTAATTAGATTACCGCTTGCTTCCTGCCATTGTTTAAATTGCTCGATACTCGCAGGAACAATATGTTCAAGTGGCTGTGCACCCGCACGTTTTTTTGAAACATATGGTCCTTCTAAGTGAATATATTCAAAATGTGCTCCTTTATCTTTCGCTTCCTTCGCAGCACTTAGCGCCGCTTCAATCGCTTCTGGAGCTTGTGTCATTGTTGTTGGGAAGTAAGTTGTAACTCCTTCTTTTAACATTTCTTTACCAAGAGTTACTAATCCATCGCTATTTGCATCCATCGCATCAATATCGTATCCACCATGAATATGAACATCAATCATACCTGGAATCACAATCTTTCCTGCCACATCTAACACAGTTTCATTTTCTTGTGATACATATTGAGCCATCAAACCAATTTCTTTAACTGTTTCTGCGTAACGAATAAATCCGTTTTCCACTACTTCTTTACCTGTATAAATTTTGGCATTGATGACAACTTGCGTTTTCATTTTCATCGATCCTTTCCCATGAAATACCTACTTATTATTATTACCTTATTCGCCTAATTCCATCTTAATATACACACAAGTAGTTGTCTATACATTCTAATGAAATTTCCTCTTCGTTCAGCGAAAAAAGGAAATTGATTTCTTTTTCATTATAATATATATTATTCATTTTTTCCAAAATGGAAAATACCCTCTTATATAATTAGTTACTTAAGTAATGGCATAAGCCCACTCGTCCCCATAGTAATATGTTCACCATCTGTTTCGATTTCTACAGTACGCTTGTTTGTTCCGTATATCATTATACCACGCTGTTTTAATCGTTTTACTACACTTTGATGAGGATGCCCATACGGATTTCTACTCCCGTACGAAAGAATAGCGAATTGTGGATCTACCTTTTTTAAGAATGTTTCACTCGTTGAAGTATACGAGCCATGATGCCCAACTTTTAATACATCTGCATGTACATCAAATTGCTTTAATATTTCATTTTCCGTCCGTATATCAGCATCACCCATTAATAAAAAGTCCGCTTTACCATATCGAATCTTTAACACAATTGAGGACTCATTATTCTCGTCTTTCGATTTACCATTGTTCAATACTTGTATAGAAACATGTGGATCTAGCGGTATGTATTGTCCTTCCTTCACTGAAATGAAAGGTATGCCCCTTTTTTTAATATTATTCCGATATGTATGATAAGTAAGTGAACTATATGTTTTCCCACTATCTAATACGAGTGAAACCGGCATTTGTTCTACAATTGGAATAAGCCCCCCTATATGGTCCATATCAGGATGAGTACTTACAATCACATCTAAGTGATTAATTCCTTTTTCAATTAATTTTTGAATAATAACCTCTCCTGCTTCATAAGGGCCCCCATCTATTAACATCGTTTGACCATTTGGCAATGTAATAAGTGTCGCATCACCTTGTCCAACTTTTAAAAAACTCACTTTCATTTTACCAAAATGTTGCCGATGCATATGTATAGAAGACGTAGTATGAATAGACATCATATATCTTTTAGCCGATGCGCTGTTTAACGAAAAACATAATAAAACAGAAACCAACAATAGAATACTCCGTACACCTTTCATAACTCGTCTCCTTTTTTCATTTAGTATGGCACGCTCTGTAATTGATATACAAAAAAAGCTTAGCAAAATGCTAAGCTTTTATTTTGATAATTCCTGTAAAGAACCAAAGAATAAATCTGCTTCATTCATTTGTTCATTTTCTTCTGAAAGAGGTGGTAAATCATCTAATGTTTTCAATCCAAACGTATCTAAAAATTCTTTCGTCGTTCCATATAAAATAGGACGCCCTGGCCCTTCCGCTCTTCCCGTTTCTTTTATAAGTAAGTGTGAAACTAACGTTTGTAATGCTTTGTCTGTTTTCACTCCTCGAATCTCTTCCATTTCTGTCCTTGTAATCGGTTGACGGTACGCAACGATTGCCAATGTTTCAAGAGCTGCTTGAGACAGTGAAGCCGTTGTTGGGGTATTTATTAATTTTTGATAGTATGTAGCATGTTCTTTCTTTGTTGCAAAACGATACACTTTTGCATATTGTACAATTTGCAGACCTCGATTCGATCCTTCACATTCTTTTTGCATTTCCTCTATACTGTTTATTACTTCTTCCACTTCAACTTCCAGAACTTTAGCTATCTGTTCCGGATAAATCCCTTCGTCACCTGCAACAAATAAAAGCCCTTCAATAATCGCTTTTTGTTCTTTTCTATCCATTTCACGAACTCCTTCCTTCTATTTTCCACAAAAATACACATAAAAAAACCGAATCACAGTAAATGCGTTCGGTTCAATATTTCTTCTCTCGTTCCAAACGATACATTAAAACCTAACTTAAGATAAAATATTTCTATCCCATCTTCACATGCTGGCTCTATACGGATTTAGTAGAGCTTAACACGAAAATTTCATCAAAATTATGTTCTTGTTCAATTATGATTTGTTGATTTTTCATTAGCTCAAGAACCGCTAAAAATGTTACAACCATTATTTCACGTTCTTCATCAGCAAACAAATCATAAAAGCTTTGACGACCGCCTTTTATTTCTAACTGTTGTAGAATATCAGTCATTCGCTGTTCAATTGGTATTTCTTGGCGCGTAATTCGCGTTGTTACGGGGGTCTTTGCTTTTTTACGACGCATTAGCTTTTGAAATGCCGCTAACATATCATATAACGTAACATCAAGAGGTAAGCTTGTCTCCTCTTCTTGTTGAAATGATGTAAAATCAATTGGCGGACGTGTATATAGCTGTGCTCTTTCTTGTTCTCTTTCTTTTAACTCAGTAGCAACTTGCTTATATTTCTTATATTCAATTAACCTCTCCATCAATTCTTGACGAGGGTCATCTATAAAGTCTTCACCGTTATCAGGTACATCTTCTTCTTGTTTCGGTAACAACATTTTACTTTTAATTTGTAATAATGTTGCAGCCATTACTAAATACTCACTGGCAACATCTAATTGTAATTCTTTCATCGTATGGACATAAGATAGATATTGCTCTGTAATTTCCGCTACAGGAATATTATATATATCAATTTCGTAACGATGTATTAAGTGTAACAATAGATCTAAAGGCCCTTCAAAAGCCTCTACTTTAAAATTATACTGCACAAAGCATCCCACCACATTTTTTCTATAACAACATAAGTATAGAGCATACTCATGTTCTATCCAACCTTTTTAAGAAATTTAATTAAAAATAGACCTATGCCCATGTCATAATGCCCACCGCTTCATATGATAACAATGTAGTAAGAACAATGTAGGAGGTCAAAAAACTATGGGTCACGTTGATTGCGGTTTTAGCGGTGGGTTCGCATTACTTGTTGTACTGTTCATTTTACTAATCATCGTAGGAGCAGCTTGCTTCTGCTAATATGAAGCAAGAAAGCGACTAGGGATATTTCCCTAGTCGCTTATTGTTAATATTTCTATGATACACTGTACATATAACCGTTAGACAGGAGCGAAAAAAATGTATCCTACCGAGTACATACAATTTTTAATTCATTTTCACGGAGACTATGATTATTTTGAATGTCATGAAATATTAGAAGAGTATTGGAAATTAAAACCTAGAGGAGAACGCGACAATTACTTAGTCGGTCTCATTCAAATTGCTGTTTCCTTATACCATCACAGACGATCCAACTGGAATGGTGCAGAGAAGATGATAAAAAGCGCAATAGCACTTTTAGAAAAGAACAGTGCGCCCTTACATCAATTAGGAATAGATCATAAACAACTTATATTCTTATTAAATAAAAGGTTACAATCTATCCACAAAAAAGAAATTTTCGCGCCGTTATTTTTACCCTTACTAGACGCATCGTTAGAAAAACAATGCATACAGTTATGTAAGAAACAAAACCTCTCTTGGAAAGATGTGAACGTCATTCCTGGTGAATACATCATAAATAAGCACACATTGCGTGATCGAACAGAAGTCATTTCTGAACGAAACGAACAACTACAAAAAAGAAAGCAGAGATAATAAACTACTTATCTCTGCTTTCATGAATGTATATTTTGTTCAAGCTCTTTACACTTTTTGCAAAAACTTGCTGTTTGCTCATTTCCGCAAATTGTAAACTCAAGAAATTTACTCTTAAGCTCTTGAACCATCTTCGTCCCAATCCCCATATGACGGTGAGACGGATTCACGCTCAAATGCTGAATTTCCAATACCTGATCTTCTTTTTTTATAATCCCCATTATCCCAACAAAATCTTCATTTTGTTTCCACAAATACAATTGCCAATCCTCTTTCGCTTCATACTCTTTCATTGTCAATTGTAATGTTTTTACATCTTTTTCAGTTGGCATAAATGAAAGAAGCCCCATTGCAATTTTTTCATAACTTTTTTTAAAACGAATTAACATAACCCTTATCCCTTCTTACAAAAGTTACAAACTATTTATCCCATCAATCACTCTTTTCATATCACATTCATTCTACAATATTTTTACCAGAGTGAGAAGGGGCTGAAACAACTTGATAATCATACAAAGCGTTAAGAAGAAAGTCAAATATATGTTTCCACGCTATTTCTTTCTATTACACTGCTCAAAAAAGAGACAATATTGTAGGAACTAAAAGGAGAGTCCCTTTCTCATCACATTTCATTTATTAACCACTTTTGAACAAAATAGTTCTACCAAAAGCAATATGTTAAGAGAAATCCATTTATTGAAGCATATAATTTGTACTCCATCCTATGTATTTTGTTAAAAGTATGTTCTCATGAACAATATAATTTAACGTTAGTAGCCGTCCTATTTGTGTCATATACTTTAAAATATATACCAATTCCTGTTTATAGGAAATAAAAAAAGAGAGCAAAATCGCTCTCTTTTTCCCATAACTTATTCTTCCCAAACTTTAACTTCTTTCATTACATCACCTTGACGCATGTTTAATACCGTTTCAATACCGCTTGTTGCTTTACCGAATACAGTATGTACGCCATCTAAATGCGGTTGTGGCTCATGAACAACAAAGAATTGGCTACCACCTGTATTACGACCAGCATGTGCCATAGAAAGTGATCCAACAAGGTGTCTATGAGGATTTCCATCAGTCTCACATGGAATAGAGTAACCTGGGCCACCTGCACCTGTACCTGTTGGGTCTCCACCTTGGCTTACGAAGCCAGGAATAACGCGGTGGAATGTCACGCCATCATAAAATCCTTGCTCTGCTAATTTTTTAAAGTTTTCTACTGTTTTTGGTGCCTCTTCTGGGAAAAATTCTAAATCGATTTTTTCGCCATTTTCCATTAATATGTATCCTAAAGTTTTCATATGTATATGTCTCCTTTCAACTATCTCAGCACTATATTACCATATTCATGACGAGAAACAAAAAGAATCCGACAATCTGCATACTTCTTTTTTGAAATGTGGAAAAAGCTAGGTGACAAATTTTTAAAATATACTATAATAACTGTGTTGCCCGAAAATTTTAGAAAGAGAAAGGGAGCGATTTTTCGTGAAAGCGAAATTACTAGCTCTGCTATTAGCTGTAGCCGTATTTATTATGCCAACAGCTTCATTTGCAGACATCATTGAGGGAGAGTCAATTGTTACACTAGGAGAAAACTTATCTGAACAACAAAAACAAGAGCTGTTAAAAGAAATGAAAGCACCAAAAGATGCTACAATCATCACTGTGTCTAATGCGGAAGAACATAAATTTCTAGAAGGAATTGTTCCAAAAGCACAAATTGGTACAAGAGCAATTTCCTCTTCTATGATTACATACACAAAACCAGGGTCAGGTCTCATTGTACGCTCAAAAAACATTAATTCGATAACAGATGCAATGTACACAAATGCACTTATTACAGCAGGTGTAAAAGATGCAGAAATTCAAATTACTGCACCATTTAAAGTTTCCGGAACTGCTGCTTTAACAGGTTTAATGAAGGCCTATGAAACAACATCAAACAAAGAAATTCCAGAAGATGTTAAAAAAGTAGCCAATGAAGAAATGGTACAAACGGCAAAACTTGGTGATAAAATCGGCGAAGAAAAAGCAGTTCAACTTGTTGCAAAAATTAAAGAAGAAATTGCAAAAGAACAGCCAAAAACAACTGAAGATTTACGTTCATTAATTAAAAAAATTGCTGATCAACTTGGCATTACATTAACAGATGAACAGTTGGATAACTTAGTATCGTTATTTGATAAAATGAAAAATCTTAATATCGATTGGAACCAAGTTGGTAGCCAATTAGATAAAGCAAAAGACCATGTGTCTGCCTTCTTAGGATCTGATGAAGGACAAAGTTTCCTAGATAAAGTAAAAGATTTCTTCTCTAGTATCATTGATTTCGTTAAATCTTTATTCAAGTAAAAAAGAAGCTCGCCGCTGGCGAGCTTCTTTTTTATACAAGTAACGGTAATTTCATAACAGCTTCTTCAACCGAACGAACAACATGATTTGCTTTCTCCTTCACATACGGATGAGCATGATGGAGGGTGAAGGAGTGCGGGGTTACTTCAAACATAGAAATATCATTGAAAGAATCTCCAATACATGCAACTTCATTTGCTTCAATTTGTAAATGTTCCATTAATCGCTTCAGAGCGCTTCCTTTACTTACACCTCTTGGCATAATGTCAACATAGCGCTTACCCGATATAAAAACTTCCGCTTCGCTATGAAATGTATCTCGCAACTCTTGATCTAATGCTACAATTTTTTCTTCTTCTCCAAAAACAAACAATTTCGCAGGATGTACAGTCTTCCCAAATTCCTCTTCTAATTCTTCGATTTCAGCGATATGCACTCCCATATACTCTTCAAAAGTATGATGATGTTCATTCTTCCTTTTTGTATATCGCTGCTCATTTGCACAAACAATATCTGCTAGTCCCTTTTTATGTATATATCGATATATTTCCTGGGCAACCCCATCTTCAAAACTAGATTCATGAAATACTTTTCCATCCGGTAGTATCATTGTCGCTCCATTTAAACTAGTTGTGTAATACGGGAACGAAAACCTTTTTACCGCCTCATCAATTCGGTGAGTAAAACGGCCAGAGGCAAAACAAATATTTGTCCCTTTTTCAGCTAGCCAACAAAGCGCTCGTTCATCTTCTTTTTGCATATCATTCACATTGTAAACGAGCGTGTCATCTAAATCACTTACAAATAATTTAATCATGTCCTCTTCCCCTTTCATACACAATATCTACTCTAAGTGTACACAAAAAATGTTTGGTTTTTGTTAAAAAAAAATAAATTTTCAATAAAAAATAAACGGGAGCATAATCCCGTTTATTTTTGTCTTCTTACATTTTGAGGTCGTACAATACTAGGACGCACTTTTAAACTAGACATAGTTGGACGGAGTAAAATTTTCGTTAACGCGCCCCAATCAAACGGTAAAAACGGCCATAAATACGGTGTTTGTAAGCTTTTTATAGATGTTAAGAATAGAATCAGTATCGTCATTCCGATTACAAATCCCATCTCATGAAATATGCCTGTTAAAATAATTACAAACAATTTCCCTATCTTATTCCCAAGCCCTAGTTCATAACTCGGCGTAGCAAATGATCCAATCATAGAAACCGCTACGTATAAAATAACTTCTGGCACAAATAAACCTACATCAATTGCAATTTGACCAATTAATATAGCTGAAATTAATCCTGCTGCCGACGACAATGATGTCGGCGTATGAATGGCTGCCATCCTTAAAAACTCAAGTCCGATTTCGGCCATCAACACTTGTAATAAAATCGGTAAATGCGTCATCTTATTCGGCCCAATGAAAGCAAGATTTTCTGGTAAAAGAGTTGGATCAAATACAAATACTAACCAAAATGGTAGTAAAAACAAGGAGAATAAGACACCTAAAAAGCGTACCCAGCGTAAAAATGTACCGACAGCCGGATTTTGTCTAAACTCTTCTGCATGCTGTAAATGGTGGAAATATGTTGTTGGAGTAATCATAACACTTGGTGATGTATCAACTAGTACTAACACATGTCCTTCTAATATATGATTCGCCGCCACATCCGGTCTTTCTGTATACCGAATAAGTGGGAATGGATTATAGCTTTGCTTTACAACAAATTCTTCCACTGTTTTATCCGCCATCGTAATTCCATCGACATCGATGTTATTTAATTCTTGTTTTATAATCTTAACTAAATCTGGATTTGCAACATCTTGTACATATGTAATACAAATATCCGTTTGTGATCTATCTCCTACTCGAATCATTTCATTTCGGAGACGTGGGTCACGTATTCTTCTACGAATTAACGCTGTATTTACAACGATATTTTCAACAAATCCATCCCTTGCACCACGTACTACCTTTTCTGTATCTGGTTCTGTCGGCGTCCGGCCCGGATAACTACGAACATCTATTGCGAACGCTTCTGTTTCACCTTCCACAAATATAATGATGAGTCCTGATAATACTTGGAGCATTACCTCATCCATCGTTTTTACTTTACTTACTTGTTGATGAATTAGACGATTCTCTAAAAGCTTTACTGTATCTTCTTCTACATCCCTTATTTCATTTGTATCCACTGCTTCTTCTAAAATAGGGATAATATAATTCGTATCACAAAGTCCATTTACAAATAACACACCAATTTCTTTATTTAAAATTTGAAATTTACGAATACCAACATCGTATGTAACACCCAGCCCAACTGTTTGCTTTAGGTAATTTTCATTATCACTTAAAAAAGATGAAATCGGGATATTCACTTTTTTAGGCTTCGTCATAAAACCCACTCCTTTCCAAAATTAATTGAATCGCTTTTCTAGTAATTGGTGATCCTCTCTCCCATTCATCGTTTCCGCACATCTTGCCAATATCACCGACTCCCACAATGACAGGAACATTCAGATCATCTAAACAATAAATCGTATCCCCACTAATCCTGCCAATTTCACCATCTGGGAGTCCAAATTTATCAACGCCGTATTCTGTCAAATTCCCATTCCGATCTACACTTACATCTACACGCGCCCATTCCCAATGATGTGTATTAGATGCTACTGCTAAAATACCCAGTACATCAACTTGTTTATGTGTTGCGACATACTTTAACGCCTTTTCACCAGATCCTTCTCCTATAAATCCGCTGTCATCAAACATGACAAATACAGGGTCATATGGCGTTTGCATAATAAGCTCAACAACTTTCTTCCCTGTCAATTTGGTCGGATTACTTTGCGATGTTGAAATACACCTTCCCCCAAATTCTTTTGTTAACAGCTCAATTGTCCGCTTTGCATATTCATCTCCATCTGTGACTAAAACAACCCTTCGTCTCATTTGTTTTATCCTTTCGGTTTACATATAAGTGCAACAAAAAATGAAAATAATATCGCTGCGGAAATCCCCGCAGACGTTAAACTAAACATGCCAATGCCAATTCCTATATATCCATGTTTTTCTGCCGCATGCATTGCTCCGTGCAATAGTGAATGTCCAAAACTTGTAATAGGGACTGTTGCCCCAGCACCTGCAAACTTTATAAGCTTATCGTACAATCCGAATCCATCTAAAATTGCTCCGATAACTACAAAAGTTGCCATTAAATGAGCTGGTGTTAACTTTGCGAAATCTAACAAGATTTGCCCAATTACACAAATAGCTCCGCCTACAAGAAATGCATATATAAAATCCACAATTCACTCTCCTTTAACTCTCTCAAATACGACACCATGCGCAATCGTCGGAATCGTTTCTTTCTGTTGCATCATCATCGGGCTTAATAATGCACCAGTAGCAACTACAAAAATTCGTTGTAAATTCCCTTTTTGCATCTCGCGTAATAAATGACCATATGTGACAACAGCTGAACAAGCACAACCGCTACCACCTGCAAACACTTCTTCTTGACCGGAATCGTAAATCATTAATCCACAATCATTATATATATGCCCAAGATCGTAACCTTCCTCAAGTAAAAGTTGTTTCGCGATTGGTGTCCCCACAGCTGATAAATCACCAGTAACAATCAAATCATAATCAGCTGCACTTCTTCTCAAATCTTCAAAATGCTGTTGAATTGTATGAGCAGCAGCTGGTGCCATCGCTGATCCCATATCTAAAGGATTAGCAATTCCTAAATCCTGTACTTTGCCGATTGTTGCTGCTGTTATTTTAATTGCACTCTCCTCATTGCTAATCAATATTGACCCTGCTCCAGTAACAGTTGAGTTTGCTGTCCCTGGCTTTTGACCTCCGTATTCTGTTGGATAACGAAATTGTCTTTCAGCCGTCGCATTATGACTACTTACTGTAGCTAAAATACGATTTGCAAATCCACCATCTATAAAAGCTGATCCAATCGCCAAAGTTTCCATTGACGTCGCACAAGCACTGAACATCCCTAAAAAAGGAATACCATACTCACGCGCAACGTAATTTGCTGTCACTGTTTGGTTTAATAAATCGCCAGCTAAAAAGAAATCAATTTGTGATTTTTTTATATTCCCTTTTTGCATCGCTTGTTGAATCGAGTCTGACATTAACCTTCGTTCAGCAAGTTCCCAGTTTTCCTCTCCGCAATGTAAGTCAGAATATGAAATATCAAAATCCTTTCCAAGAGGGCCTTCAGCTTCTTTCGGACCGACAGCAGTACCAGTTGCATTCACGAAGATATCATTTTGAAATACCCACGTTTGTTTTCCTGTCAATCTCATACCTATCCCTCCTTTAAGACATTAAAATTTGAAATGTATATCTTATTAAGCCGATAATGTATGCACCGACGACTCCAAATACAATGACACTTCCTGCAAGCTTAAACATGTTAGTAGCGATCCCTAGAACAACCCCTTCACTCCTATGTTCTAGCGCGGCACTCGCCATAGAATTCGCAAATCCAGTAACTGGTACTGCTGATCCCGCTCCAGAAAACTGCCCGATTTTATCATATACACCACACCCTGTTAAAATCGCTGATAGTAAAACGAGAGTTGCAACTGTAGGATTTCCTGCCTCTTTCTCACTAAAGTGAAAGTAATGTATATAAAATTTCATCAACACTTCTCCGATGGTACAAATGAATCCACCAACAAGAAATGCCTTCACACAATTTATGAAATAGTTCGGTTTTGGATGGTACTCCTTCACTTTATTTATGTAATCATCTTTCAATTTTCGCCCTACCATATATATCGCCTCCTACTTTACGAAATAAATCCAGTGAAACAATGATCCTATTACTTTTCCAAGTACAAGAGCAACGAGCAAAATAACAATTTTACCCTCTACCCCTACTCGTTTCGCTAAAATAGGTAAAACGTTTAACACTTCCGTTAACGCCGCAGCTAGCATTCCGATGAATGTGCCACAAAATAATCCTAATATTACGAGCCAATATTGTGACGTTTGAAACGTAATATTTTTCAAACTACACCAAGCCCCTGTTAAAGTACCTGCAATGACTGCCCACTCAAAATATTGAATATGCTTTCCACTTCTCGTTAATTGAGCTAAACGTGGAATTATACCGAGAACAGCTAAAAATGCAACATATCCACTCCCTACAGCAATCCCTCCAGCTAAACCAATTAATACAACAAATGCACACTCAATCATCAGCAATCTGTTTCGTATTATCCTTATTTTCATGAACGATTACGTATTGATCGAGTGACTGCTGATATTGAAACATCTCAACTTCTAATGGGCTTGGCTCTTCATTAATGCGTTTTTGAAATACATGATTAAAAAATAAGATCATGCCTAACCCAAGACCTAGTGAATATGGAATTTGAAATAAAAGCGGTTGCTCCTTAAACTCTCCAGTAATCATGTAATATAACCGTTGATGTACTTGTTGCATACTTACATCCTCATGGAAATAAATGATCGCAAGGGCCGCTCCAATGAAAAGTAACAACCATACAAGTCCGAAGAAAATCGGGTGCACTTTCTTTTTTTCATATATAATTTCAACAAGAGTTTGTCCAGAACCAAGTAAATTAATTTGTATGTGAGCTGCTTTTTGTTGAATAATCTCAATTATTTTCATAACATCAATTACAACATGTGTCTTATCATGCGCTGTTATTTTGTAAACTATCTCATCCTGTAACGACTCAACTACCACAGAATCTCCGGCAAGTTGAGCAACATCACTCAGCTTTACTTCATATGTAGGAGAAACTTTTAATCGATTACGCATTTTAATATAAATTGTTCGTTCCAATTTTCATTCACCTCTTCACTCTTCCTCGTAGTTGTAGTATGGTTATTGAATTTTTTTCTAATACAATTTTTTCATAAAAAAAACATCTGTACCGTTTCGGTACAGATGTTTTTCAGCTTATGCCTTTTTCTTAAATAAATTTGCGATGCTTAATGCAAGTCCTCCCCAAATGACTACCATTCCAATCACCATCATCATAATCGCTGATCCACTCATCATGAAACACCTCGATCTTTCCATTCTTTTTCAAGCTTAGCAGAATCTGAATGTATTTGTGCATCCCATCTTTTCAAACTAATGATTATTGCAACTATTAGGAATGCTGCTGCAATTGACCAACCATACGTTACAACAAACTCGGTTGGGTAATCTCCGTAGTTCTTTTTAATGTTTTGGATTGTACCATCAATTAACATATACCCTAACATAAGCGGAGTAATAACGATTAAACTCACTCTCCAAAACGTCCCTAACTTTATATCAGATACAAAATTTGCGTGATTTTGATAAACTGGTAAACGGCGCAAGATAAGTCCTATTGTCACTACTTCGACAAGTGCTATTGAAATTAATCCAAAATTGTTAGCGAAATAATCAACAACATCTAGGAACATAAGTCCACCACGTGTTGCAAATACAAGTGAAACTAACACGAGAAGCGTTCCCATAATTCCAATCGTCTTTTGGCGACTTAAGCTGAATTTTTCAGATACAGCGGCAAAGCATACTTCCGCAAGTGAAATAAGTGATGTAATTCCAGCAACCGTTAACGATAAGAAGAATAATACACCAAACAACTGTGACATCGGCAGTTCATTAATAATTTGTGGGAATACTACAAACGCAAGTCCCACACCAGCACTAGCTACTTTATCAACCGGTACCCCCATGTTATTCGCCATAAATCCAAGAGCTGCAAAGACCCCAATACCTGCTAATAATTCAAATCCTGAATTTGCAAATCCAGTAATAAAAGCATTATTTGTTGTGTCTGAGTTTTTCGGTAAATAACTAGAATACGTAATCATAATTCCGAATGCTAACGATAAACTAAAGAAAATTTGACCGTAAGCAGCAAGCCATACCTTTCCATCAAAAATACGACTCCAATCTGGTTTGAAGAATGCATCTAATCCTTGCATCGCACCTTCCATTGTCACTGCACGAACAACGATAATAAGGAACATAACAACTAATAACGGAATAAAAATGCGGTTAACAACTTCGATTCCTTTCTTAACGCCTTTAAATGCAACACCCAGTACAATAATCCAAACGAGCGCTAATGGAATTAATACTTCTGGCACAAGCCCTCCAAACTGCCCTGGCTTATCTGCAACATGTAAATATTCTTTAAATAAAAATGATTGCGTGTCTTTCCCCCATGCTCCAGTAATTGCGAAGTACGTATACGAAATAGACCAAGCAATAATTACTGCATAATATGTTGAAACGATAAACGTTACACACATTTGCCACCATCCAATAAACTCAGCACGTGGATGAATACGGAAGAACGTAAGTGGTGCCGAACCACGATGACGATGCCCAAGAGCAAACTCGAAAGCTAACAATGAAATACCAGTCGTTAATAATGCGAATAAGTACGGTAAAAAGAATGCGCCTCCTCCATTTTCATACGCTGTATAAGGAAAACGCCATATATTCCCTAATCCAACTGCAGAGCCGACCGCTGCGAAAATAAATCCGGCCCTCGTTCCCCATTGTTGCCTCGTTTCCATGTTTCCTTCCCCCTTTGTGACAAGTTCATACTTGGATTATATTTTAAATTTACTAAATTTTCAATAAATTCTGTAAAATTATTAGAAATAGTTGGAATCTTCTCCTTTTCATTACAATAAAAAAAATCGAATAGATAGCTATTCATCTATTCGATCTTTCATCTGCTTTAATATTTTCTTTTCAAGTCTTGAAACTTGTACTTGCGAAATACCTATGCGCTCCGCTACTTCTGATTGGGTTTGGTCTTTATAATAGCGCAAATATACAATTAGCCGTTCTCGTTCATCCAGTTCTCTAATTGCTTCTTTTAAAGCAATTTTATCAAACCATTTCGTTTCCGATTGATCTGCAATTTGATCTAAAATAGTAATTGGATCTCCATCATTTTCATACACAGTTTCATGTATCGACGAAGGAGCACGACTCGCTTCTTGCGCCAGAACAACTTCTTCCGGCGTTAGTTCAAGAGCCTCTGCTACCTCATTAATCGTTGGAGCCCTTCCAAATTCTTTCGAAAGCTCGTCTCTCATCTTTCTGACTTTGTTTCCTGTTTCTTTTAAAGATCTACTTACTTTAATTGATCCATCGTCACGTAAAAATCGTTGTATTTCACCGATAATCATTGGAACTGCATATGTTGAAAATTTCACGTCGAAAGATAAATCAAATTTATCTACCGATTTTAAGAGCCCAATACATCCAATTTGAAATAAATCGTCTGGCTCGTATCCTCGATTAAGAAATCGCTGCACAACCGACCAGACGAGACGCATATTACTTTGAACGATTGTATCTCTCGCTTGTTGATCTCCATCTTGACTTTTTTGAATTAACGCTTTTAGCTCGTGGTCCTTTAACTGAGGTTTCTTCTTCTCATTTCTGACCTCTATGTCCATTGGCTATTCTCCTTAATTGCATAGAGCGTTACTATTTGATAAGTATTTTGTCAAATGGATTGTTGTCCCGAAAGATTCGTTTGAAATAACTTCTACTTCATCCATAAAATTTTCCATGATAGTAAATCCCATTCCGGAACGCTCTAATTCAGGTTTAGTTGTAAAAAGGGGTTGTCTTGCTTCATCTAAGTTAAAGATACCAATCCCTTCATCTCGAATCGTGAGTTTCACCATAGCTTCTTCCAAAATCACTGAAATATAAACAACACCTTCTGCATTTCCTTCATATCCATGAATAATTGCATTTGTAACCGCTTCTGACACAACTGTTTTAATCTCTGTTAGCTCTTCCATCGTCGGGTCTAATTGCGCAATAAAAGCAGCCACCGTAACACGAGCGAATGATTCATTCTGACTTAACGCTGAAAATTGAAGGTTCATTTCATTTCTCATTTATGCCACCCCCAACGTCGCGAGCGCATGCGCTTCACTTTCTTCTAAACGAACAATTTTGAATAGACCTGACATTTCAAATAAACGTTTAACAGGCGGTGAAATTGCACAGACAACCATTTCTCCACCTAATCCCTTTACATGTTTATATCGGCCTAATATAACGCCTAAACCAGAACTATCCATAAATGTTAAGTTCTCTAGGCTCAAAACAATATGATGAACACCATGTGTCTCAATCATATCTGTTACTTTCGTTCGCAACTCTTCAGCAGTATGATGATCTAATTCACCCTCTAGCCTCACACATAAGACGTCACGTTTTACTTCTAAATGCATGGAAAGACTCACACGATTTCCTCCTTATGCTCAAACTTTACTCATTAACATAAGATTTTCGTGATATAAAACAAGAATCCTTCCTACTGACAAAAGAAGAACTATTTCGTCATAAAGTGAAACTTTTCAGCAATTATCCCAGTAAATACGAACAGAAAAGCGGCAAAATTCTCACCGCTATTTTGATGTTGAAAACATCCCAAAGCTTCGTTTAAATAACTCCCACCAGCTAGCTGCCTCAACATCTTCTTTTGCTACAATTGTTTGTTTTAATAAAACATCTTTATCTCTTTTAATAACAAGTGTACCGAGTGCATCACCTTTTTTAATCGGTGCCTTCACTTTCTTTTCTGCAATTACTTCTTGTTTTACTTTGTCCATATTTTCGCCCTTCTTCATAAGAAGAGACACATTGTCTGACGCAACTAAATCTACTTTTTCTTCCTTACCTTTTCCTACTTGTACAGTCTTAATTTTTTCGCCACGTGTATACAATTTTTTTGTCATATATTGACCAAATGCATAATCAAGCAGCTTCGTTACTTGATTGTTCCGTTCTTTTGAAGTAGGTGCTCCCATAACAACTGAAATGACACGCATTCCATTTTTTTCAGCTGATGCTGTTAAACAATATTTCGCTTCTGTCGTAAAGCCCGTTTTCACTCCATCTACTCCAGGATAAAAACGTACTAGCTTATTCGTATTAACGAGCCAAAATTTCTTATCCGTATTTTCACGTAAATAGTCTTCATATTTACCTGTATATTTTCGAATAAGTGGATACTTCATCAATTCTTTCGCCATAATAGCCATATCATTCGCTGTAGAATAATGATCTTTGGCCGGGAGACCTGTCGGATTTTGAAAATGTGTATTTTTCAGTCCTAAATCTTTCGCTTTTTTGTTCATCATATTTACGAACCCTTCTTCTGAACCGGCGATATGCTCGGCCACTGCAACAGATGCATCATTTCCAGATGCAATTGCAATGCCCTTTAACATTTCATTTACAGTCATCTCTTCCCCAGGTTCTAGAAAGATTTGTGATCCGCCCATTGAAGCTGCGTGTTCACTCGCTCTCACTTTATCTGTCAGTTTTAATTTTCCTTTTTCAACTTGTTCCATAATTAAAAGCATTGTCATAATCTTTGTCATACTAGCAGGTGGTAACTTTTCATTCGGATTTTTATCAAATAAAACTTTACCTGTATCTTGCTCAATTACGATCGCTGACGACGCTTGTTCCGCTAACTTCGGCGTGGCTTCTTCTGTTTTCTCCTGCTTCGTTTTCTCAGATTGCGCAAAACTAACTGAAGTACCAGAAAGCAATAACATGAAACAAACAAGTATTCCAAAAACTCGCTTCATGACTAACCCTCCATTCTATATCAAACCTATTTTTTCCAATTTATTCATTTTTAATACCATATTTTTCTATCATTTTCAGTTGACAAATAAATTCATTGCTTATATTGTATTAAGTGTATTACACATAGTAGTACACTTAATACTCATCAGGAAGGAGACATTGCTCTTGCATATTCAAATTAATCCAAGAAGCAACACTCCGATATGGGAACAAATTGTTCAAAATATAAAAGAGCTCGTACTAAAAAATATGTTAGCTCCAAGTGATAAGCTTCCTTCTGTACGCGAGCTCGCTTCTTTGCTCGTTATAAATCCAAATACAGTAAGTAAAGCTTATCAAGAATTAGAGCGACAAGGGATTATTGAAACATTACGAGGAAAAGGAACATTTGTAGCCCAATCGATTACCCCAACATTAGACGAAAGGAAAATCGCTATGGTTGAAAAGCAGTTTCATCAATTATTACTAGAAGCCTCTTATCTTGGGATTACGAAAGATAAAATTCACGATTGGATAGATTCATACTATAAAGAGATTGGAGGAAATACAGATGTTGAAAGTAACAAACCTGAAGAAAACAATTGATAATCAAACGATTTTAGACGATGTTTCTTTCACATTACAAAAAGGTAGTATCGTCGGATTGCTCGGAAGAAATGGCGCGGGGAAAACAACTTTATTACGAACGATGGTCGGCATTTTGGACCCCGATAAAGGAACTGTTACATATGAGGATACAGATGTTCATCAACATCCTGAAATTAAACAAAAGGTTGCTTATGTTCCGGATTCTACTAACATACTGAACGGATATACAGTAAATGAAATTGTGAAGTTTTATAAAGCCGTTTATACAGCATTTGATGAACAATATTTTTATGAAATATTAGAACGTTTTAATTTACCAAACAAACGTATTCGTAGTTACTCAAAAGGAATGAAAGCACTGCTTGCGATCATTTTAGCTTTCGCTGCAAAAGCAGAATATATCATTTTAGATGAACCGACAAACGGACTTGATCCTATCGTTAAAAGACAGATTCTACAATTTCTCGTTGAAGAAGTAGCAGAAAAAGAAATTACAATTTTCATCTCAACTCACCATTTAGATGAAGTTGAACAAATTGCCGATACAATCATTATTTTAAAAGGGCATACAGTAGATTCTATTACATCACTAGACGATGCAAAATCACAATTTGCTAAAATCCAAGTTGCTTATGAGCGATCATTACCTCAAAAACTAGAAAACTTAAGCAATATTAAAATATTAAATCAAACGGGAAAAGTATATACGATTTTAATCGAAGGAAATGTTGCTGCAACACTTGAAAAGTTTTATAAAGAGCAACCAATACTCATTGAAGAATTAGCAATGTCACTTGAAGATGTCTTCGTTACGACACTTGAGGAGGATGGGTATGTTTCATAAGGCGTTGTGGATGTGGAATTGGAAGCGCGGGAAGTATGCTGCGTTGCTTTTTCTCTTCAGTTCACTTTATTTTTTATCTTTCGAATACTATCAAGCAGCAGAAACGCAACAGTCTCTCTTTCTCCACCCAGAAAAACTAGGTGAAGAAAAGTTCTACTATTATTATTCTTTTTATTCCTCTAATAGCTTTTGGTTAGGTATTATTACAATTGTCCTAGCCTGTCTATTAATTGGCTGGGAGCGAAGTAATCAAAATGGAAATTCACTAATGACTTTTCCATTTAAAAGACGTGATATATTCTTATCAAAGTGGATTTTCGGTGTTTTTTTCATTGTAATATCACTTCTGATCAATTGGATTTTTATGTATTGTATTTATAAATCTACGATTCACTTTGAATATCAATCTTTCGAACCGTTTCATCGATATTTCTTGTATGCAATTTTCACATATATTGCTATCTATACTGTCTCTTTATGTATTGGTACATTTACTGGAAGTATTATTTCACAAAGCATCTTTAGCATTACTTTTTGCGTAATGGGAATGGGAATCTTTTCACTCTTACTCTTTTTATTTACAACTCATACTGAGGCAATACAGGGGAATAAAAGTTATACGAGTTTCGAAAACGTTTATGAATTCAATAGAAAAACCAACATTTCAAGCGCTATATTAGACTTTTCAATTAGTTATAATTACCACCCTACTGTCCAATCATATGAAGATCATGGAAAAGCAATACAAAGGGGACCTACTTTTCATAGTTATTACTCTGCAAAAATAATACTTGTTCCTATCTTCTATACAATTTTCAGTTTACTTATTGGGATGTTTCTTTATGCAAGGTCACCTAATGAACATAATAAGAAAATTTTCCTTTTTCCAAAATACAACTCACTCTGGATATGGGTTACTACCTTTTATTTTGCATTAATAGGTGGGCAAATGTTAAAACGTTTTGATTTATTATTTAGTTACTATGTTGGGTTCTTTTTATTTGGAATCGCCACTTATTTTATATTATCACGTCTTACAAACTATAAAGTTTTTTAAAGGAGAGATCCTATGTTTCAAAAAGCATTATGGGTGCATACCTACAAGCAAAGTAAATATATTGTTTGGCTATTTTGGTTAGTAAGTTTTTATGTACTATCATATAAATACTATTTAGCAGCTGCCGAGCAACTAAAATATTTACATGAACATAATGAATGGAAATATATATACCGGTACAATTATCACCTTTCACTTCCCGATGCTATCATGGTTCAAGGAGCACTCCTTATTGCATTAGCCTGCATCCTTATTGGATGGGAGCGTCAAAATCAATCAAGTGACATTCTATGGTCCATGCCATTTAAACGGGAACATCTCTTCATGACGAAATGGCTTTTTGGTGTGTGTAATATTGTAGCTATCGTTATATTGAATTGGGGACTTTTTGCTATTATGAAAAAGACAACCTTTCATAATAAGTATCAAATATTTTCACCATTTCATACTTACTTCTTATACATGGTTATCATCTTAATTGCTATCTATACACTTGCATTATGCATAGGAACAATTGCTGGTAATATGATTTCACAAGGACTCTTCAGTGTTGCTATACTTGGATTCCCTTTTATTTTGCCGACTCTAATTGCCGGAGCTATTTCTATTCATACGGTTGGACTTATTTCCAATCATACCGTCTATACGGAGGAGAATGTAGATCGTTACGGCTCAGTAATAGAAAAAGTGAGTATTTTAGCGCCCGTTCGCGGATTCAATATTGATTTTAATTACGATCCTCAACGTGCTTATACTGATCAACAAGGCGTACGTCATGATGAACCTAATTTTACCTATATTCCTTCAGCAACGAAACTTATCGGTCCAATCGCAAATATACTTATTCTATTACCTTTAGGAATGTACTTATATACAAGATCACCTAATGAACAAAACGGAAACTTTCTATTATATCCGAAGCTCAAAACACTATGTATGATATGTTGTGTAATCTTTATTGGAATGTTTGGAGGAATGGCAGCGGGAGGAAGTCGTTCTATCTTAAATTATTATATTGGTTTTATAGGGACCAGTACGATAGTCTACCTACTATTATCTCGCTTATTAAAATTTAAATTTTCTTGGCGTGTGAAATAACCTCCTTTTAAAGGAGGTTATTTCACATTCTCTCTCCTATCCCCATACACCATCTCCTCTTTCATCCCAAACCCATCTCCATTTTTCACAATTTGTTCGGTCGGCGCGACTACACTTTCCGCAATTTTCCATTCCCCGTGCTCTTTTATAAATACTTGTAGAAAATAGTTCATTCCATTTAGCTGATATGCATTTTCTTTTTTCACGTTATAGCGCACCGCAATGTAATACACTTGAATATTTTCTTTTCCTGCTTTCGATACGTATTGGGATAATCTCGGAATGTACATTGATGATTTCTTAAGTGGTAAGGGTTTCGCTTTAACGAGTGATGAACTCGTTACATTACGCAATGTGTCTTGATTACGAATGTTATCGCTATGATGAAATAATACGGCATTTTGCATGGAGCGGACCCATAATTTCGAATATAAGACAGTATTATCGTTTTCAATATACTTCACTTCTTTTTGCACGACTTGGATAGGGGTATCGGCGTACATGAATGTATGAAAACAAAAAAAACTTCCAAGTAAAATGGTAAGTGCAGCAATATATTTCATAATCTTTCCTCCGATCTATTTAATTAAAGTATCGGAGTTTCAAAATGTTTTTATTCAAAAGAAAAAGGATAGGAAAGCTCTCGCTCCCTATCCTCATTTATTATAATACGCGGCCAAATAGTTCTAATACCATTTCTATCTCTTGGTCGCTCCAACCTTTAAATTTCTCTTTATAATATTCTTTACGCACAGCTTCAAGCTTTTCAGTTACTTCTCGTCCGTTTTCAGTAATTTCTAAGTATACGATACGACGGTCCGAATTTGAACGTTTTCTTTCAACAAACCCTTTTCGCACGAGACGATCTGTTACAGCTGTAATATGACTGGAGGTTACGTTTACTTCACTCGCAATTTGCGAAGCCATCTGTGGACTTTTTAAAAATAACGCACGTAATACAGAGAATTCATTATATGGCATATGCTCTGAAAAACGTGTATTAATATCATTTTGTAATAAACGTATCATCTTTCGAAATGATGCAGATAAATCTAAAATCAGTGTTTCTCTATTTTCGTTCACTAGCCTCGTCCCTTTTTTATCATATTTACACATATTATAATCTATAAATACCTATGTTGTATATGCTTTCTTCCCTCAACATTCTCATTTATGTAACTTTTTTCATACGATTTTCTTTTTTGTTCACACATATACATGTAAAGTGAAACTTTAATTAGTGGGATAAAAAAGGATGGTGAGCATAAATGCAAAGTGGAATGAATCCGTATTTACATAATATCCGTACGACAAATACTGGTAAAGAAGCTACTATTACTGTACAAGGAGAAGGCATTGTAAAGGCAAAACCAAATGTTGTCATATTAACACTTGGCATTCGAACAGATAGTAAAAATGTAAAACAAGCGCAAGAAGAAAATGCAGTGCAATCAAAACAATTGCTTGATGCACTCAAACAGCTAGGTATTGCCGATAAAGATATAGAAACTATTTCTTATACGATTACTCCTCAATACGAATATGTAAATGATAAAGCATTACTACAAGGTTACCGTGTAGAGCATTTGTATGAAATTACCGTTTTAAATGTTCAAAAAGCAGGGGAAGTATATGATATAGCCGTTACGAATGGTGCAAACGTAGCAAAAGGGTTACGCTTTCGAATATCTCATCCAAATAAGTATTATGAACAAGCGCTTATTCAGGCCCTGCAACAAGCAGTAGAAAAAGCTCGTGCTATTGCGAGTACCTACAATTTAAACATTAATCCTGTTCCCCTTTCATTCGTTGAAGAATCCGCCCAATTACCAAGAGAAATTACATCTTATGCTACATTACATGCGCAAGCAGCTCCGCCCATTCAATCGGGAGAATTAGAAATTATATCTTCTATCCGAGCTATTTTTACGTATTTATAAGTAATTTCACTTGTAAGAAACCGTTATCATTTTTATTGTTGTAAAAACATGATGTTCTGATATAATAAAGGTCGGTGAGCTCTTACAGAAGAGATATCACGGGTGGGAGAGGGATATGAAAAAGAAGGTTTAACATGAAAGGAATACTTGAAAGAACATTTAAATTAGGTTTACATGAAACATCACCAAAACAAGAAGTTTTAGCTGGCGTTACGTCATTTTTCACGATCGTATATATTATGATTGTAAATGCGTCAATCTTATCAGATGCTGGTATTCCTCTTGAAGCTGGAATTTTAGCAACTGTTTTTAGTTCATTTGTCGGATGTCTGCTCATGGCATTTTGGGCAAATGCACCTGTTATTCTTGTTCCTGGAATGGGTGTAAATGCATTCTTCACGTACACTGCTGTCCATACGCTCGGTTTAACTTGGCAAGAAGCATTAGCAGCTGTCTTTATCTCTGGTATTATTTTTGCAATTGCCGCTTTTACACCAATCGCTCGCGTGCTCTCGGTATCGATTCCAAAGTCATTAAAGGAAGCTATTACTGTCGGCATCGGATTATTTCTAGCATTTATCGGATTGCAAAAAGGTGGTTTAGTCGTTTCGAATCCAAATACTGCTGTTGCAATGGGGAAGTTAAGTAATCCTGTCGTTCTTGCGACATTACTGACCCTTATCGTTGCACTTGTATTATTTATTCGTAACGTACGTGGAAACTTTTTATGGACGATTGCAATAGGAACTGGTATCGCATGGCTATTCGGTCTTGTTGATACGAGTCAAATGGGAAATAGTTCATTCTCATTCGCTAATTATGGTGATGTGTTTGGAGCTATGTCATTTGGGAAACTTTCTTCCTTACCGTTTTGGATTGCAACATTCTCCTTAAGCATGGTGCTTATTTTCGAGAACATGGGACTATTGCACGGTTTATTAGAAGATGATCGTAAATTCCCACGTGCTTACCAAGCCAATGCTATTTCAGCAATGACATGTGGTCTATTTGGCACAAGCCCTACCGTTTCAACAGTAGAGAGTGCCGCAGGTATTACTGCAGGCGGAAAAACAGGTCTGACGTCCATCGTTACAGGGTTGTTATTCTTCGCATCACTGTTTGCGCTTCCGTTTGTCAAACTAATTCCTGATAGTGCCATTGCACCAATCTTAATTATTATTGGCGGCCTGATGATTACAAGCATTCAACAAATTCCTCTGAACGACTTTTCAGAAGGGTTTCCAGCGTTTTTAATTATCGTTATGATTCCGCTCACATATAGTATCGCTGATGGCATTGCGTTCGGATTTATTGCTTATCCTATCTTGAAAGTTGCTCTTGGAAAGCGTAAAGAAGTCGCACCGTCCATGTATATCATTACATGCTTATTCTTAGCCATGTTCGTATTACACGCTATTGGCTAGTAAAAAACACCGAGGAAATCCTCGGTGTTTTTTTACTTAAACCAACCTTTTTTATAAAACCAAGCCATCATTCCGCCGCCAATTAACGCCATAATTAATAGACAAATAAAGTAACTATACTTCCCGCCAAGCTCTGGCATATGCGCAAAGTTCATGCCGTATACCCCTGCAATAAATGTTAACGGCATGAAAATAGTCGAGAAAACAGTTAATGTTTTCATAATGTTATTCATATGGTGGGAATTCAATGAAAAGTAACTATCTCGAATATCTGCTGTTAATTCACGACTCGCTTCAATCATCTCTGTCAGTTTAAGCAAATGATCATGTATATCTTTAAAATAAATTTCATGATCGCTTATACCGTAAAAACGTGTTGAATTTAATATACGATATAATAAATCACGCATCGGAATAATCGTACGCCTTAGCTTAGATAAATCCGCACGAATATCAAATACCTCTTCTAGCACGCTTCCCGCTGTCTCACCTGTTAAATTATCATCAATTGCATTTAAATGGTCTTCAATGTAATAAACAGGTGCGAAATAATCATCTACAATTTGGTCAATGATGGTATGCGCTACATTTAAAGGGCTCTTCTTAATACGTTTCTTCTCACCGAGCGTTTTCCATACTCTTTCAATCGCATTGTTATGAGAGAAGTGGAAAGAGACTATATATCGATCACTAACAAATAAATCGATTTCATGCGGTTCTAATCCATCTTCTCCGAATGCATGGAGAACTAAAAAGTTATATCCATCATAAAAATCTACCTTTGGTCTCTGCACATACTCTACACAATCTTCAATTGCAAGGGGATGGAACTTGAAGTGATCTTGTAAAATATATGTATACTCTTCTTTCGTTGGCTTATATAAATCAAGCCAATACCATACGATGTTTTCTTTTTGCGTTTCTTCTAGCGAAACATCATATAAAACTTCATTTTTTTTCGTTATTGCACAAATTCTAATCATAATTTCACCCATTATTATTATAAACAAAAAATAGTAAAAAAAGCCAAGGAGAAATCTCCTCAGCTTTTTTTTATTACTTCGTTACGATACCGTGTACTAAAGTTGGTGCATCTACGTGGTCTTTAGCGATTTTCATGTTCTCATAAATTTTCGCTTTTACGTCTTCAACATTTTCGCGGTTTGCGTAAATTGTAACAAGAGAGTCGCCTTTTTTCACGCTATCGCCTACTTTTTTGCGAAGCATTAGACCAACTGCTAAATCAATTTCAGAATCTTTCGTTGCACGCCCTGCTCCTAAAAGCATTGCTGCTGTTCCGATTTCATCTGCAACGATTTCCGATACATAACCGTCTTCTTTTGCTTCCACTTCAATTTTATATTGTGCTTGTGGCAATTTAGAAGGATCATCAACAACAGATGCATCGCCGCCCTGCGCCGATAAGAACGTTTTAAATGATTCTAGCGCTTTACCGTTGTTCATTACTTCAATTAACTTTTCACGAGCATCTTCTAAAGATGAAGCTTGTCCAGCAAGGTATACCATTTGACTTCCAAGCGTTAAACATAACTCTTCTAAATCTTTTGGTCCTTTACCTTGTAATGTATCAATTGCTTCTTGTACTTCTAATGCGTTACCAATAGCCTCACCAAGCGGCTGGCTCATATCAGAAATAACTGCCATCGTATTACGACCAACGTTATTACCGATTCGTACCATTGCTTCTGCTAAACGTTTTGCATCTTCATCCGTTTTCATAAATGCTCCTGCTCCAGTTTTTACATCAAGAACAATTGCATCTGCACCAGCAGCAATTTTTTTACTCATAATCGAGCTTGCAATAAGCGGAATTGAGTTTACTGTTGCCGTTACATCACGAAGTGCATATAACTTTTTATCAGCAGGTGTTAAGTTTCCACTTTGACCGATAACAGCAATTTTATTTTCATTTACAAGACGCATGAATTCATCATTTTCAATTTCCACATGGAATCCTGGTACTGCTTCTAATTTATCAATTGTACCACCCGTATGTCCTAGACCACGTCCAGACATTTTCGCAACTGGTACACCTAAAGCAGCTACTAATGGACCTAATACAAGTGTCGTTGTATCACCAACTCCACCTGTTGAATGCTTATCTACTTTTACCCCTTCAATGGCTGATAAGTCAATTGTGTCACCGCTATTTACCATTGCCATCGTTAAATCTGCACGTTCTTGATCATTCATATCTTGGAAGAAAATTGCCATTGCAAGTGAACTTACTTGATAATCAGGAATATCACCATTTGTGTATCCTTCAACGATAAAGTTAATCTCTTCTGTCGTTAATGCATGTCCATCACGTTTTTTTGCAATTAGGTCCACCATTCTCATTGTGAAGTCACCCCTTCATTTGTTTTACGATTGCTTTTACTAATGCTAAGAAGTTAGCTTTAACACGTTCTGTCGTTTCAATTACTTCATCATGGTGAAGTGGCTGATCTAAAATACCAGCTGCCATATTTGAAATACAAGAAATACCAAGTACTTTCATACCAGCATGACGAGCTACAATTACTTCCGGTACTGTTGACATACCAACTGCATCTCCGCCAAGTGTACGAAGCATACGAATTTCAGCAGGTGTTTCATATACAGGACCTGTCATTCCAACGTACACACCTTCTTGTACTTTAATGTTTAAGTCTGCTGCAACTTGTTTCGCCATTTCGCGAAGTTCTGGCGTATATGATGTAGACATATCAGGGAAACGTACACCCATTTCAGAATCATTTGGTCCGATTAATGGATTCGTACCCATGAAGTTGATGTGGTCTGAAATTAACATAAGGTCACCTGGCTCGAATGATGTATTTACACCACCAGCTGCGTTCGTTACAACAACAGTTTCTACACCTAGTTCTTTCATAACACGAACTGGGAATGTTACTTTTTGCATGTCATATCCTTCGTAGAAATGGAAACGTCCTTGCATTGCTACTACAGATACACCTTGAAGTGTACCGAATACTAGTTGACCTGCATGTCCTTCTACAGTTGATACTGGGAATTCAGGAATTTCGCTGTAAGGCACTGTTACCGCATTTTCGATTTCATCTGCTAATACACCTAGTCCAGATCCAAGGATTAGTCCTACTTGTGGTGTTTCTTGAAATCTCTCTTTTAAGTATGAAGCTGATTTTGTAATTAGTTCACGATTCATCTGTTTATCCCCCTATTTCTTTAGCTCGTTTAAGAAGCTTGTTCCATGTTCTGGCATTTTAACATTAAAGTTTTCTGCTACAGTTGCACCAATATCAGCAAATGTTTGACGAAGTGATAACTCTTGTCCGCCTTCTTTCATGCTTGGGCTATATGCTAATAACGGTACATATTCACGTGTATGATCAGTACCAGGATGTACTGGATCATTACCGTGGTCTGCTGTAATTAATAATAAATCATCTTCTTTAAGTTTTTCGAATACTTCTGGAAGACGTGCATCATATTCTTGCAGAGCTTCTCCATATCCTTGTGGATCACGACGGTGACCGAATAATGCATCAAAGTCAACTAAGTTTAAGAAGCTAATACCTGTAAAGTCCATGTTTAATGTATCTACAAGCTTATCCATTCCATCCATATTTGACTTCGTACGAAGTGATTCCGTTACCCCTTCGCCATCATAAATATCAGAAATTTTACCGATAGCAATTACATCGTAGTCACTATCTTTTAATTCATTCATTACTGTGCGACCAAATGGTTTTAATGCATAGTCATGACGATTTGGTGTACGTGTGAATTTTCCTGGTTCTCCAACGAATGGACGAGCGATAACACGTCCTACCATGTACTTCTCATCTAACGTTAGTTCACGGGCAATTTTACAAATTTTATATAACTCATCAAGTGGTACTACTTCTTCGTGTGCTGCAATTTGTAATACACTATCAGCAGAAGTGTAAACAATTAAAGAACCTGTTTCCATTTGTTCTTGACCAAGCTCATCAAGAATTTCAGTTCCAGAGGCTGGCTTATTACCGATAATTTTACGGCCTGTTTTTTCTTCTAATTCATCAAGTAATTCTTTCGGGAATCCTTCAGGGAATACTTGGAATGGTGTATCAATATATAATCCCATGATTTCCCAGTGACCTGTCATTGTATCTTTACCGGTAGATTTCTCTTGCATTTTTGTATAATATCCAAGCGGTTTCTCTACTTTAGAGATCCCTTTCATTTCACGAATATTACCAAGACCTAATTTCACCATGTTTGGCATGTTTAATCCATTCATATGTTCAGCGATATGACCAATTGTATCAGAACCTAAATCACCAAACTGCTCAGCATCAGGTGCCTCACCGATTCCCACAGAGTCCATCACGACTAGGAAAATACGTTTATATTTATTCATAACTGCAACCTCCTATATGTTCAGTTCTACTTCTTGTAGTATGTTCAAAACGCTATAAAGTGAAACTGTTATCAATGGGAATTATCTTTCGTCCTCATTATTAAACAGTACTGCTTTAAATCATTCTCTAACTTTTTCGTTTTACTTTCAAACGAATCAAAAAAATTTCTAATTTTTTCTAAGTCAGATGTCAGACATCTGATATTGATATCATAACATGTTTACGCTTTCTTTTTAATACATTTTCGTAGAATTTCTTATTTTATTCACACTTCTATTGTAATCCATTCTGCGAAGAAGTGCTAATTATTTTATAACATATTTCCTAATATAAAAATAAAAAGCAGCTCTAAAGAGCTGCTTTTTATTTTACTTCTACTGTTTCTTCTTTGTGTTCATGTAGTTCGCCTTTTCTTACATGAACTTTCACTTTATAAGCACCATTCTCTTTGAAAGTATGCTTACTTTCATATTCGCCTTTATTCCCCTCTTTTGCTGGAATAAATTCATGCTTTTCAACGCCGTCTTTCCAAATTTCAAGTTGTACTTCAGCGCCAGTTAATGCTTCTTCTTTTTGTTTCAAATGAACTTTCATTTCTGATTCAGCATTGGCTTTCAAATCTCCAGCCATAAGGTGAATCATTGTATCACTCTTATGATCGCCGTGCCCTGCACCATGATCACTATTTTCTTTCTTTGCATCTTCTACTTTGGCATTTCCCACAGCCACTTTTTCTTCTGGCATAACATGCATTTCACGTGCATTTGTGTGAGGAATAATATGGTATACTCCATCAGTCTCAAATGTTTTCTCTACAGCATAAACACCTTTCCCTTTATGCTTACCATTTAACATTTCGTGCTTCTCGTCGCCATCTTTCCAAATTTCAAACTTCACATCAGCATCTGTTACCTTTTCTTTTCCTTGTGTAACAAGTGCTTGTACTTCTGTTTTTTCACCTGGTTTAATTTTTTTCGGATTCGTTTGAAAGGCTACTTTTACAGCTTCAAGTTTCTTTTCTTTTTTCGGTTCTTCTTTGTTTGTATTACAGCCAGCCAATGCTAGCATCGCGATAAATAACGTAATAATAAGTTTTTTCATCATTATTTCCTCCTTCATACTATATTTAGTATAGAGGAAATACATTGTAATATTCCAGTCTTCTGCTGAAAACAATGTACGAAATATTTGTGAAGTTTCTGTGAAACGGTTCACTCTTCTTAATCTATGAAAAAAGAGCATAGTGACTATGCTCTCGGGTGAAACTGTTTATATACATCTTTTAATCTAGTTTTTGAAACGTGCGTATAAATTTGTGTCGTTGAAATATCTGCATGTCCAAGCATTTCTTGTACAGCACGCAAGTCTGCCCCGTTTTCTAATAAATGCGTAGCAAAAGAATGGCGTAACGTATGCGGTGTAAGCTCTTTTTCAATATTTGCTTCTTTCGCTAATCGTTTTAAAATTTTCCAAAATCCTTGTCTCGATAATCGATTTCCATGATGGTTTAAAAAGAGTGCATCTACTGCTTTTTTACCCATCAATTCTCTTCTTCCTTTTTCAATATACTTTTGAATCGCTTCTGTCGCTAAGCTTCCTAGTGGAATAATTCTTTCTTTATTCCCTTTCCCAATGCAACGAACAAACCCCATCGTTAAATGTACATCTTCTAAATTTAATGCAATTAATTCTGAAACACGAAGTCCTGTTGCATACAACAACTCTAACATTGCCTTATCACGAATCCCAAAAGCACTTGCCGTTTTCGGTGTTTGAAGCAATGCTTCCACTTCGTCGATCGATAATACTTTTGGTAATTTCCGTTCCCCTTGTGGCGTTTCAATATGTACCGATGGGTCATGCTCCACTGCTCGTTCACGAAGTAAAAATTGGTGAAACGAACGAATCGATGCAATATGACGCGCCAATGTTTTTGAAGATTTCCCGTTTTCTTTTAAATACTGCAAAAAGTTAACAATATGCAAGCGTGTCACTTCATGAAACGTCTTCGTTTGTTCTACATTTTGCAAATACTTCACATAGCTTTTCAAATCACGTTCATAAGATACAACTGTATTTTTCGCTAAACCTTTTTCAACAATCATATAATGAATAAAATCTTTTAATTGATCTTCCAATCTACACTACTCCCCATTTTCATAGAAAAACATCATTCTATTTACGAAAGCATCCTTTTCCGGCTCCTCATTCCCTGATACTTTTTCTACAGTCTCTTCTTTTGGCTTTTCATAACGATGGTAACTTTCATATTCTTCATTTATCCATAGTATAGCGAAATAAAACAAAATCGTACAACTTGTAAACAATAAAAATACTTTCATCCCATCAAAAGTTAATTTTAAAGCTCGGCGCATTGTAAATTCCTCCAAAATATAAGTTATTACAACATATGCCAAGCTTTCACCAATTTATACCTTATTCAAATAAAAAACCTCTTCCTAGTTAAATAGGAAAAGGTTATTTTTCATCCGTTTCATTTTCTTGACAATTTTTACAAATCCCATGGAATGTTAAACGATGATCTTTCACCTTAAAGCTCCAGTCTCGTTCCACTTTATTCTCCACTTCACCAAGTAAATCTTCTTGTATTTCTTGTACAGCACCGCATTGTGTACAGATTAAATGATGATGGAAACGCTGTGCACCTTCTTGGCGTAAGTCATAACGCGAAACACCGTCTCCAAAGTTAATCTTATCGACAACTTTCAACTCAGACAATAACTCTAAAGTTCGATAGACGGTTGCTAATCCGATCTCTGGCGACTTTTCTTTTACAAGGAGGTATACATCTTCTGCGCTTAAATGATCTTCTTCATTTTCTAGCAGCACACGAACTGTTGCTTCACGTTGTGGTGTCAATTTATAGCTCGCTGCATGTAATTGCTTCTTAATTCGTTCAATTCTTTCTTCCATTCGGTACTACTCCCTCCTCGCCACTCTTACACCATTATATCAGAAGAAGGGCTCCTGTCAAAAGAAAAACAATAAAAACAAATTGATAATTATTCTCAAAAAGTATTTATTGTTTGTTAATAGCCTCCACAACTTCTTTCATTAAAACTGGTGATGCATACGCTTCGACACTAGAAGCAATAGCTAGTACCGCTCCAATCACGAGAAAAAAGCATGTATAGCGAATTAATAACGGTAATAGTGGTTCAGTTATTTTCCGTATAAATTGATGCCTAATCATGCGTAAGGAAAAGCTTGCAGCAATTGTTGTCATAACGAGAAATACAGGAATTATAATTAAATTTTGTGGCAATACAGATACAAATGCTAATAATAATCCATTCCATCCGTGCTGACTTACTAAAAAACCTACTGTAAATCCAACAACTACCCCTTTTAAAAATAGTAAAATAAAAATGAGCGGCAACCCAATAATTGAAATTCCCAAAATCCAAATAAAGCCGATATATTTTAATTGCGAAAAGTAACTTTCTCGAAACATTTCGCCTGCGACAGCAAATTCTCCTTTAGAAACTTGTCCAAAAAAACGCTGTAAATAAAATGATAAATCTTGCTTTTGGTTTATTTGTAAACTATTCACAAGAATCGCTCCAAATATTACTCCCATCAGTAATAAAACCGCATTAAATATATATAGTGAAGAATTTTCCTGTATGTGAGACATTACACGGTCTTGCCAAGTTTTTCGCCACATTTTCCTTCCCTCCGTTCACACTCTTACTAAAAATGTATGAAAGAAAGAAAAAAAGTATGACGAATTAACATTGAAATTCCGCTCTACTTTGCTAAACTAAAAAGTAGAGAATAGGAGGGATTTCTCTTGAAACCATTATTATTAGATTTTCCAACATTATTTCAAACTGAGCGCTTGCAAGTACGTAAGCCGTTTCCAGGTGACGGTACAGAAGTATATGAAGCAATCCAAACTTCTCTAGAAGACTTATTACCATGGATGCCAATTACAGCTGAAACAGAAGAACGTGCTGAAGAAATTGTTCGCGAAGCTCACGGACAGTTTTTACTTCGTGAAACACTTGATTTCCACTTATACGATAAAGTATCTGGTACATTCATCGGAGCTATTACTCTCAAGCCTGAAAACTGGGATATTCCAAAGTTTTCACTTCACTTCTGGCTACATAGCGCTTATACAAAGCAAGGCTATATGACAGAAGCCATTAAAGGTGCGATTCAATTTGCATTTGATAAACTAGGTGCTAGAAGAATTGAAATTCGTACTGATGCAACAAATATAAACGCATGTAACTTAGCAGAACGTCTAGAATTTATTTTAGAAGGTACAATGGAAAATGATTTCCTAGCACCAGATGGCAGCTTACGCGATGCACGTGTATATGCAAAAATCAACTAAAAACACTCGCCTTAGGCGAGTGTTTATTTTTGTAATTGTAAATATTGTACTGCAAACATCGTCTTAGCATCATGAATGCGAAGGTCTTTCATAAGATCAACCGCTTCTTCTAATGACACTTCCATTAATTCCACAAATTCATCTTCATCTAAAGCTGCTTTATTTTCTTTTTGTTTTAACCCTGTCGCTTTATATACATATAAAATCTCATCTGCAAAACCAGGTGATGTATAGAAAGATGTAATAAGTTCCATATTTTCACATACATATCCTGTTTCTTCTTCTAATTCACGAACTGCTGTCACCTCAGGTTTTTCACCAGGTTCTAACTTACCAGCCGGAATTTCTATAATCGCCTTTTCAAGCGCTTTACGATATTGCTCAACAAGTACAATTTTTCCTTCATCAGTAATAGCAATAATAGCAACTGCCCCAGGGTGATTTACGATTTCACGTTTACTCATTTCTCCATTTGGTAATACTACATCATCAACACGAACTTTTATAACTCTACCATCAAAAATCGGTTCAGTTTTTACTGTTCTTTCTGCAAGATTACTCATACTACTTCATCTCCCTGTTCTATTTCCTAATCGTTCTTCATACATTTTACCACATTGAAAGGAGCGTGATAGAAATGAAAGTTTACATTTTACCAAATCGCGTCACTTTAGTCGGAAAAGCATGGCAAATTCGTCATAAGCTAAAACAATATGGAAAAGAGTATACCACTGTGCAAGAGTGGATTACAGCAAACAAAAAGTAAACGTTTGTCAACCTCCTTTCCCTTTCGTACAATAAAGATAAGGAGGTTGACCTATGAAAAAACGTCAATTAGGAAACTCAGATTTATATGTTACGGAAATTGGATTTGGCTGTATGTCTCTTGGTACATCTGAAGTAGAAGCTATGCGTATTATCGATGAGGCAATCGATTTAGGAATTAACTTTTTTGATACAGCGGATTTATACGACTATGGATTAAATGAAGAATTTGTTGGAAAAGCTCTGAAAGGAAAACGTGACCAAATTGTTCTTACAACAAAGGTTGGAAATCGATGGACAGAAGAAAAAAACGGTTGGTCTTGGGATCCTTCTAAAGCTTATATAAAGGCTGAAGTAAAAGAAAGTTTACGTAGACTCCAAACAGATTATATTGATTTATATCAACTGCATGGCGGGACGACTGAAGATCCTATAGATGAAACAATTGAAGCCTTTGAAGAATTGAAAAAAGAAGGTATTATTCGTCATTATGGTATCTCTTCTATACGTCCAAATGTCATTCGTGAGTATGCAAAACGTTCAAATATCGTTAGTGTATTAATGGAATACAGCCTTTTAAATCGTCGTCCTGAAGAATGGTTCCAGATGCTTAATGAACATCAAATTAGTGTCATCGCACGTGGACCACTTGCGAAAGGCATTTTAACTAACAGCAATGCAAACAAGATAGAAAGAGTAAAGGAAAAAGATTACCTCTCCTATTCTTTTGATGAATTAAATACAACAATTGCGAGTGTAAAAGAACTTATAGGAGAAAGATCTTTAACTGGATCGGCCATTCAATACTGCTTACATAATGAAGCTGTTGCATCTGTTATACCTGGTGCAAGCTCTATTCAACAGTTGCAAGCAAATGTACATGCTGGGGAACAAACGTCGTTAACAAAAGAAGAATATACACAACTTCAGCAAATTGTTAAATTTGATACATATGCTTTACATCGTTAAAAAAACGCTACCGTTGCAGGTAGCGTTTTTTTATAACGTATCATATTTATCTGGATTTGTTCCTACATGTAAATTACGATTTAACGTATTAATTTGATCAATTTCTTCTTCAGTTAATGAGAAATCAAAAATAGTAAAGTTCTCTTTAATACGAGATGGCGTAACAGATTTAGGAATAGTCACAATCCCACTTTGAATATCCCATCGCAATATAACTTGTGCAGGTGACTTTTCATATTTTTTAGAAATAGCCTGAATAATTGGATGCTGGAATACTTCGCCGCCTCTCATTAAAGGACTCCATGCTTCCATTTGAATTTGCTCACCTTGACAGAAATCACGCAATTCAAATTGTGCTAACATTGGATGAAGTTCCACTTGGTTTACCATCGGCTTCACTTTGCAATTTGGTAATAACAGTTCTAAATGATGTTTATGAAAATTAGAAACACCAATGGCACGCACTTTACCTGCTTCATACAGCTTTTCTAGAGCACGATACGTATCAACATACTTCCCTCTAATTGGCCAGTGGATTAAATATAAATCTACATAGTCCATTTGTAATTTCTTTAAACTTTTTTCAAACGCCTCGAGCGTCTCCTCGTACCCTTGATCGTCGTTCCAAACTTTTGTTGTAATAAACAAGTCTTCTCGCGAGATTCCAGATTCACGAATTGCTTCTCCGACACCGCTTTCATTTTCATATACAGTTGCTGTATCAATTGAACGGTATCCAACTTCTAACGCTGTTTTTACTGCCTGTTTTACTTCGTCGCCTTCTTTCGCTTTATAAACACCTAGACCAATCATTGGCATTTTCACGCCATTATGAAGTGTAATTGTTGGAATATGCACAGTCGTCTCCCTTTCATTCTTACATTTTTATAAACCACAACTTTATTTCAACAATATTCATCCAAAAAGTCAAAACATACGTACAGTTTACATAATAATTTTATACCCTTTTAAAAAGTAACATGAACTCAGTCGTTCACGTTACTTTCTATCCATTCTTTCGCTTTTTCATCCACATTACGTACAAACTCATTTTTTCCTTCTGTATACAACGTGCCATCATATGTATATTTTTCAGCTAGTTCTTTCTTTAAAGTCGCATACGCCTCTGCTTCTTCACAATGAGCCATCATATAATCACGAAATGCTAAATGCCTTGTAATCTCAGGATTTCCTTTTTCAAATACATGCAAATGATACGAGCGTTTCTCCTCAGTTCCATGAATAAAAAAACGACGACCTGAAATACCATTTTCTCCTTTCACAATGTAACCAAGCTCATCAAATTTTTCATTCCAATGATCTACTCTTTCAATATTATCTACTTCCATTATCATATCAATGATAGGCTTTGCCGCAAGTCCTGGCACTGATGTACTACCAATATGATGGATTTTCACCGTTTCTGGCATCGCCAATTTTAATCTTTCGGCCTCCATTTGAAATTTTTCACCCCAATGATTTTCATGCGGAACGACTACAATTTTTCTCATTTAAACTCCCCTTTTCTTACAAGCTCGTTAAAAAAATGATCAGCGGTATTTCACTGATCATTTTCGTTATTATTTAAAGTCTTTCCAAGTAAGATTACTTTCACTTAACAGTTCTTCAAATGATTTATTCTTTTCACGCTCTTTTTGTTCCTGACGCTTTCTTTCCAGTTCTACTGCCTCTTTTTTCTCTTCTCTCACTTGCAACTCTTTCTTCTTATTCTTTAATTGCTGCATGAGTGAATCATTTAATTGATCACCTAATGTAAGCGATTCTTTCTTTGGTTGATTCACTTGCGATTGTCTTTGCATTTGTTTTTGTTTCTTTTTCTTCATGCTGTTCACCTTTTACTTTTTTCTCCATTATAGAGGATACACGATGAAATCGACAACAAAAAAGGTCATTACTCTATTATTCATCTTTTGTAAATATGTTAATTTTTCAAAAAAACTAAATTTTTATATAGATATAATCCTATGAATCTATTAAAATTATGTCGTATGATGTCAGATTATAAAAAAAGGAGAAATGAATCATGTGGAAAAAAATTATTCCTGCTGTTGCTATTTTAAGCACCATTACCTTTTCAAACGTATTCGCCGCTCCCCCATCTCAGACTCCAGCTGAACAAAACCGCTACATAGACGTACAAATGCTTGGTATTAATGATTTTCATGGACAACTAGATACTGTAAAAAAAATTAATAACAAAGAGGCTGGTGGCGCTGATTACTTAGCTACTTATTTAAAAGAACGCAAAAAACAAAATCCTAATACACTTCTCGTACATGCTGGAGATGTTGTCGGAGCTAGTCCACCAGTTTCAGCATTGTTACAAGATGAACCAACTATTGAATTTTTAAATGACTTAAAGTTTGATGTTGGTACAATCGGAAACCATGAATTTGATGAAGGAGTCGATGAAATGCGTCGCCTCATTTACGGTGGTTACCATGAGAAAACAGGAAATTTCAAGGGAGCAAACTTCCCTTATGTCGCTGCAAACTTCTATAATAAATCTACTGGCCGCTTATTTTTACCGCCATTTACTGTAAAAATGGTAAATGGTGTGCCTATAGGATTCATTGGTGTTGTTACAACTGATACACCAAATGTCGTGATGCCTACTATGCTTAAAAATGTAGAAATCACTGACGAAGTAGAAGCAATTAATAAATCAGCGCAACAATTAAAGCGTCTCGGTGTTAAATCTATCGTAGTCCTTGCTCATGTTGGCGGAACAACAGATGAGTCTGGTGTTACAAATGGAGACCTTACTCGAATTGCAAATGAAACTGATCCAGAAGTTGATGTTATTTTCGGCGGACATAGTCATACGTACGTAAATGGTACTGTAAATAATAAACTAATCGTCCAAGCGAACTCTTACGGAACAGCTTTCTCAGACGTAGATGTAACAATTGATCGTAAAACAAAAGATATTGTAAAGAAAAAAGCTGAAGTTGTTACAACATACCATGAAGGTGTCGAACCTGATAAACAAGTAAAGAAAAAACTAGATCAATATAAAGAAAAAATCGCACCACTTGTAAATGAAGTTGTCGGAAAATCTACAGCACCTATTGACCGTAAACAAAATGATGCTGGTGAGTCCACTCTTGGAAATTTAGTTGCCGATGCCCAGCGCCAAACGATGCAAACTCAAGTCGCACTTATGAATCCGGGTGGCATTCGTAATGACTTAGACGCTGGCGATATTACATGGGGCGAATTGTACGGCATTCAACCTTTTGGAAATCAATTGATTAAAGTAGATTTAACAGGTCAGGACATTCGCGATATTTTAAATCAACAATGGCAAAAAGGTACAACGAGAATGCTTCAAATTTCAGGTATTCAATATACTTGGGATGCGAGCAAACCAAACGGTGAGAAGGTTACGAATATACGCTTAACAAATGGAGAAGAATTATCTCCATCTACAACGTATAGCGTAGTTGCAAATGCTTTCTTAGCTTCTGGCGGTGATGGATTCGTATCATTTAAAAATGGTAAAAATGCAGAAACTGGTCCAAACGACTTTGAGGCATTAGTCGATTATGTAAAACAAGTGAAAGAACCAATTCAGCCGATTATTGATGGACGTATTCAAAAAATCAACTAAATACTATTCAAACTAGTGCGTGACACTCGAAAGAAGAAGCTCCTTTTATATGCAAGGAGCTTCTTCTTTTAGAGTCATACGTATTGTCATTCTTCTAGTGCAGTAAAGGATAAGCACATAGCCCCTTGTTTCCCCGTAGTATATAGAAAACTATAATGGGAGGGTTTGTATGTATTTCTATTCAAACAACGACGATACATTATCTCAACAAAACGACAAACTCATGCCGTTTTGGTTCCTATATTACTTTTCGAAACAAAACAAAACAAAAAATAAAATGAAATAAGACAAAAAGGATACACGCTCTTATATGGAACATAGTATCCTTTCTTTTATTTCTCTGGATACGTTTCATGATTAACATCATACCGTTGCAAAAATTCCTGTAGTGCTTCTTCTACAATTTTAGACTTTTGAATCCCTTTAACTTCAGATATAACATCTAATCTCGCTAATATTTCCATATTAATAGAAAATGTTCGTTTCTTTTTCTCTGCAATTTTACTAATAAGTGGAACACTTACTCCTTCCCTTTTTCTTAACAATTCATAAATGCTTTGTAATTGTTCATAAATTAGTAATTGATAGTCTGTTTTGGCATATTGAAGGGCAGTAGCTTCTTGGATTTGCAAATGACGCGGCTCTTCACCATCACCTATAAAGATACGTTTTTTCTGCTCTCCATCATATTCATATCCAATCACCCTTAATTTCTTTGATAATGTATATGGGCTCATTTCAAGCCGGTTCGCTATAATAGCAATTGATTCGCGCCTATTTAAAGAATCAATAATTTCCCCAATCGTCACATTCTCCCTCCTCTCTTAATCGCCTAAGCTTGAAATCTAACCAGTATGTTATGATACAATGATTTTCTAGTAGTATATGCAAAAGAAAGAGCCTGTGCGATTCATACCATTTAAGAAAAGGAGGGTTACATATGCTTTTTCGTAGTCATACCCCTCGGTTTTATAACGAAAAGAAGCAATTAATCCCTAACAGTATCGCTACAATAGAAAGCGTTATGATTAATGACCGGAAACAATCTCTCCTTATACGCGGACAAAACGTGGAACAGCCTATTTTATTATGCTGTCACGGTGGGCCTGGTATGGCACAAATTGGCTTTATTCGTCATTTTCAAAAAGAGTTAGAAAAGCACTTTATCGTTATTAATTGGGATCAACGCGGGGCAGGTAAATCCTTTTTATGGCAAGATATCCAAACAAATTTTACGATTGATCAATTTGTTTCAGATGCAAAAGAAGTCATTCACTATCTTCTTAGACGCTTTAAAAAACAAAAATTGTTTCTCGCTGGACATTCTTGGGGGAGTATTATCGGACTGCAAATCGCTAATCAATATCCCGAATATATAGAAGCATACATCGGCATCGGTCAAATCGTACATATGAAGCAAAACGAAGAATTACTATATCAACATTTAATTAGCTCTGCAAAAAAACATGACCATAAAAAAGCATTATCTTCTCTTTTAAAATTGGGGAAACCGCCCTTTTTAGATACAAGACGTCTCATCATTCAAAGAAAGTGGCTTGGTACATTTGGCGGAGCAATACAAAACGGATCTTCCTTTTCTTTCATACGAAAAGGTTTCTTTTCTCCTGAATATACGCTATTAGATTGGTTCAAATTTCTCGCAGGAAATTTAAAGTCAGGAGTTTTATGGGAAGAGATGCTAACAATCGATTTTTTTTCGTCTATTTCAAGTTTATCCGTTCCGGTTTATTTTTGTTCTGGTCGCTATGATTATCAAACTCCTTATGCACTCGTTCAACAATATTGCGATATCATTCAAGCTCCTATAAAAAAGATGATTTGGTTTCCAAACTCGGCACATTCTCCAGATTTAGAAGAACCTGAACTATTCGCCAAATCTTTACAATCAATTAAACAAGAACTATCTTTTCAACATAAATAACGAAAGGCTCTTTTACATTTCATAGAAAACATTTTATAATGATATGTCGCAAGTAGATGTCACTGCAAACACTTGCTTGCCTTAACAGAATAAAAATTAGGGAGATTACATTTATTATGAACGCTGTACTCATCGCAGTAGCAGTCATGCTATTGCTTAGTTTGTTACGTGTCCAAGTCATTGTCGCCATTATCATTGGAGCTTTAACAGGCGGACTTATTGGCGGACTCGGTATTTCAGAAACAATTAGTACTTTTACAACCGGTCTTGGGAACAGTGCTCCTATCGCATTAAGCTACGCAATGCTCGGTGGATTTGCTATTTCCCTTTCAAAAACAGGACTTCCTGATGCAATGATCCAATCAGCTTTAAAATGGATCGGCAACGAACAAGACACGAAAAAACAAGTCTATTCTAAAATACTTATATTATTTATCATTTTAACAATGGCTTGTTTCTCACAAAATGTTATCCCTGTTCATATCGCCTTCATCCCGATCTTAATTCCAGCACTTTTAAAAGTATTAAATGAGCTGAGGGTGGATCGTAGGCTTGTAACATGTCTTATTACATTTGGGTTAATTACCCCTTACATGTGGGTCCCAGCAGGATTCGGAAAAATTTATCATGACGTATTGCAAACAAACGCTGCGCAAAGCGGTCTTACATTTGATGTCGCACTTATTCCAAAAGCAATGACTATTCCAGCAATCGGTATGATTATCGGATTATGTGTAGCGGTTTTCATTACATACCGAAAACCACGTACATATGAAACAGAACAAATTCATGCTGCACAGAATGAAATCGTTCCCTATACGAAAAGAAGCATTACTTTTGGTTTATTATCAATAATCGCTACATTAACTGTGCAATTAGCAACAGAATCAATGATTTTTGGTGCTTTAGCAGGTATTATCGTCTTATCAGTTAGCGGTAGTCTCCCTCTTAAAGAAGCCGATGCTATTTTAACGAGTGGAATGCGTATGATGTCCTTTATCGGATTTGTTATGATTTCTGCCGCTGGATTTGGTGCTGTTCTTCGAAAAACTGGACATGTTGAATCTCTTGTGCAAACGAGTGCACATATAATTGGAAATAATAAACCGCTTGCCGCATTTCTTATGCTCGTTATTGGACTTCTCGTTACGATGGGAATTGGCTCTTCCTTTTCAACAATCCCAATCTTAACAACAATTTTCGTACCGTTATGCGTCCAACTCGGATTTAGTCCAATGGCAACAATCGCAATTATAGGTACAGCTGGTGCACTAGGTGATGCAGGTTCTCCAGCATCTGATAGTACACTTGGACCAACATCCGGTTTAAATGCTGATGGTCAGCACCACCATATATGGGATACATGTGTTCCAACTTTCCTGCACTATAATATACCGTTACTTATATTCGGCTTTATTGCCGCAATTACACTATAAAAGGTGCGTTTTATCAACGCACCTTTTATAGTGTTGTTTCTCTCTCAATACATCTAAATTCTGTTTCAACTTCTTCTTGTCGCACTTGTTTCTTATTTATTTTTCCTATTAACTGCTGAAATGCTATTCCCCCATTTTCTTCGATACAACTTCCAATCGTCGTTAATGATGGGCTTATCCATTCACCCTCTATACTTCCGTTAAATCCAATGATTTGCAACTTACCTGGTATATGAATATTAAGAGTTTTCGCCGCCCTGATTAGCTCAATAGCAACCTTATCACTTGAAGCTACAATCCCATCTATGTATGGATGTTTTTGTAACAATTCAAGAAACTGTTGATTCGTATACCCTTGTACAATTTCCTCTCGATAAGAAAGTCCTTCTTTCCAAGCAGTATCTAAAAACCCTGCCACATGCTCTTCCATTTCTTCACTCTCTACTCCCTCACCGATATAAGAAAGAAACTGGCAGCCTTTCTCTTTTAATAACGAAACAGCTTTCTGTCCACTTTCATAATAGCTCATAAGAGATTGCCGTCCCTCAAGCACAACGAAAGGAAGTGAAACTTCTCCTATACTTTGGAAAACAGATTTCGTCATTATAACGCCTGCAATGTCATTTTGTATGAACACCTCTATGTAGTTCTTCTTGTTTTCTATATTACAAACAACTACTTGATACCCTTCTTTATATGCAATTTCCTCAATGTAACGGAGCAAAGTGATGTATGATGGGTTATGCAAATTATCTACAAGTAATGCAATCATTGTTGCAGGCTGTTTAAATAAAGGTTTTGCTGTAGCATTCGGCCTATATTGTAACTCTTCAATTGCCTGTTTTACTTGTTTTACCGTATCTTCATGGACATATCCTTTTTCATTAATAACTCTTGAAACAGTTGCGACTGAAACCCCGGCCAATTTTGCAACATCACGTATAGTTGCCACATCGTCACCCCTTAATATGGTAATAGATTACAATTTTAAACTAAACCAAAATATAACATTCGTCAAGGTTATTATTTTATATTTCTGAAAATTGTTACATAATTTACGTTTTACTTACAATTTATATTCCAGCTGAATTTCATGTGAAATCGCGATATTATCATAACCAATAAACGGAATTTCTTTTTTTATTTTTCGTGCTTCTTCCACAGCACCTACATATAGATTTGTCATGCTAAATTTACGTTTTTGATAAAAACGAAGTGCATTCATATTATCATTCGTCGTAATGAGCCACACTTTTTTACATTCATTCTCTTTTGCCACTTGCAATGCACAATCCACCAGTTTTGTACCAATCCCCTTTCTTTCCTCAAAACTATTTAACGATACAATTTCACACATGTTTTTTATCACTTCATACATTAAAATTCCCACTATTCTGTCATTTTCAAGTGCAACAAAACCGGGTAATTCTTCTAAATGATGTACTCTGCCTCGTGAGACCATCATTGAGCTCCCCCAGTTTTCACACATAAAATCTTGAATTACTTCTTTCATTTCTGGTGTAATTTTTTGTATATGGACCATATACGATTTCTCCCCTTTTTACATCATTGTGATACAATGTTAGTGTATCATATGTAGAGGTATTTGGAGGATGAGGTAAAGTATGAAACGTTTTTTTACAGCATTGTTTACTATACTAGGTGCACTAACTGCGATTGGGATTTTCTTTACAAATAAAGTTATGTACTTGAAGAAAAAAACAGAGGAAGAAGTTTTAGAACGCGAAACGAAAAAGCATTTTCATTTAGACGATTTTAAGGCTATTCAAAAAGAAGAGGTTCACATCCCTTCTCAATTCGGATACGAACTTCACGGATATTACATGCCAGCTGGTCATTCCAATAAATTTATGATTTTTTGTCATGGTGTGACTGTCAATAAAATGAATTCCGTTAAATATGCAAACTTATTTTTAAATAGAGGATATAACGTATTTATTTATGATCATCGCCGTCATGGTAAAACAGGCGGTAAAACAACAAGCTATGGCTATTATGAAAAACATGATTTGAAGTCAGTAGTTGACTGGCTAAAAGATCGTTTCGGAACGAATATTACACTCGGAATTCATGGTGAATCTATGGGTGCTGCAACTCTTCTTCAATATGCAGGACTTGTAGAAGATGGTGCTGATTTTTATATTGCTGATTGTCCTTTCTCTGATTTTTATGGACAGTTACAACATCGTTTGAAAGTTGAGTTTCATTTACCAAAATGGCCTTTATTACCTTTAGCAAATGCCTTTTTAAAAGTTCGTGACGGCTATACAATTCGTGAAGTTTCACCAATTGATTGTATAAAAAATATTAACAATCCTGTTCTCTTT
>NZ_BOQD01000160.1 GCF_018332515.1 Bacillus hominis
TAAAGTGAAACTTTAATTAGTGAGGGTTTTGTTCCATCCCCCACTGATTATTAGCCCTCACCAATCGGGTTTTTACGGGCAGTTGATCTCCCACCTAACTCCCTCGCATTCGCCAAATTTTGATGTGGGAGTTTTACTGCCCGTTAATACGGGATAAAGTAATTATTTAAGAAAGAGGAGAAACGATGAAGACAAATACGAAGAAAGAATTGATTTCATGGATTAAGACGATAGGTATTACACTTACGATTGCCTTTATCGTTCGTGGGGTGCTATTTACGCCGTCATTAGTACAAGGTGAGTCGATGATGCCAACTTTAGAAAATAATGAGCGAGTTCTCGTTAATAAGATTGGTTATAGTATAAACGGATTAGATCGTTTTGACGTTATCGTCTTCCACGGAAAAGAAGGGTACGATTTAGTAAAACGAGTAATTGGTTTACCAGGTGATACAGTTGAGTATAAAGATGATGTTTTATATGTAAACGGAAAAGCGATGGAAGAACCGTATTTAAAAGAATTTAAAGAAAAGGCGTCTGGCCGTGTATTAACTCCTGATTTTACGCTAGAACAAATCACAGGGAAAACGAAAGTGCCAGAAGGCCAAGTATTTGTTTTAGGAGACAATCGTGAAGTTTCTAAAGATGGTCGTATGTTTGGATTTATTTCAGAAGATGAAATTGTCGGAAAAGGACAAGCTGTTTTCTGGCCGTTGAAACAAGTAAGAGCGTTATAAAGTAAAGCAAAAGTATGGGAGA
>NZ_BOQD01000161.1 GCF_018332515.1 Bacillus hominis
CCACCTAACTTCTTTGCTCAAGCCGAATTTTGAGGTGGGAGTTTTACTGCCCGTTAACGCGGGAGAAATAATTTTCTTTATTTTACCCAATTCCAACACAAAAAAATAAAGTGGTGTTTCACCACTTTATTTTGCGTATTCCACTGCACGTGTTTCACGAATAACAGTTACTTTAATATGTCCTGGATAATCCAGTTCACTTTCAATACGTTTTCGAATATCACGAGCTAAACGATGAGCTTCTAAATCATCAATTGTATCTGGCTTTACCAGAATACGAACTTCACGTCCTGCTTGAATTGCGAAAGATTTTTCTACGCCTTCATAAGACTCTGAAATCTCTTCCAACTTTTCAAGACGACGAATGTAGTTCTCAAGCGTTTCACTACGAGCTCCTGGTCTTGCAGCTGATAATGCATCTGCTGCAGCAACTAGAACTGCAATGATAGAAGTTGGTTCTGTGTCACCATGGTGAGATGCAATACTGTTTATTACAACAGGATGCTCTTTATATTTCGTTGCGAGTTCAACACCAATTTCAACGTGGCTACCTTCTACTTCATGATCGATTGCTTTTCCGATATCATGTAATAGACCAGCACGTCTTGCTAGTTTTTCATCCTCACCAAGCTCCGCTGCCATAAGTCCAGTTAAGTATGCAACTTCCATAGAATGTTTTAAGACGTTTTGTCCGTAACTTGTACGGTATTTTAAACGACCTAAAATTTTAATTAAATCTGGATGTAAGCCATGAACACCCACTTCAAACGTTGTTTGCTCTCCGACTTCACGAATATACTCGTCCACTTCACGTCTTGATTTTTCGACCATCTCTTCAATACGCGCTGGGTGAATACGTCCGTCCTGTACTAGTTTATCAAGAGCGATACGAGCTGTTTCACGACGAATCGGGTCAAATCCAGATAGAATTACCGCTTCTGGTGTATCATCGATAATAAGGTCAATACCTGTTAACGTTTCTAACGTACGAATATTACGACCTTCACGTCCGATAATACGTCCCTTCATTTCGTCGTTTGGAAGATTTACAACCGAAACGGTTGTTTCAGCAACATGATCAGCTGCACATCTTTGCATTGCAAGAGATAAAATCTCTTTTGCCTTCTTATCGGCTTCTTCTTTCGCGCGAACTTCACTTTCTTTTACCATAACGGCAATTTCATGAGAAACTTCACTTTCCACTTTACCAAGAATAATTGCTTTCGCTTGTTCGCGGGTCAGATTGGAAATGCGCTCTAATTCTGTTTGTTGCTTTTGAACTAACTCTCCCACTTTGCTTTCCAACTCTTCAATCTGTTGTTGTTTCGCTACAAGAGATTCCTCTTTCTTTTCTAACTGTTGCTCGCGCTTATCGAGCGTTTCGTCTTTACGATCAAGGTTCTCTTCTTTTTGCATTAAACGATTTTCTTGTTTTTGTAATTCGCTTCTACGGTCACGAATTTCTAATTCAGCTTCTGTACGAAGTGTATGAATTTCATCCTTTGCTTCTAAAAGCGCTTCTTTCTTAAGTGCTTCAGCATCACGATTCGCTTCGTCTAGAATACGTTTCGCTTCATTAGCTGCACCATTAATCTTCGCTTCAGCAATAGACTTTCGAACAAAAAAGCCAACAACTGCACCGACTGCTGTTGCAAGCAAAATGGAGATGAGTATCCAAAATGTACTCGTCATGATTTCACCTCCCCTTGCTATGAATGAAAAAAGACTGTCGGCATGTACATTGAATTACAACGTACAGCAAAGACCGTCGTCCCGCTTTTTTAAGGGACTTTCTTCATTTCACAATTAAAATGTCATATTATTATTTCGGCAAGATTTAAGTCTTACTCCGAATATTACTTCTCTTCTTGAGAAGAGTGTATCGTATATAAGAAAAAATATACATTCTCATTGTATCTATCGCAATTTTCATTGTCAAGCGTTGTCTACTTTTACTTTCTTTACCTTCAGCCCTGAATCTTATATAGATTTAAAAAACAGACAGCATATTATCCTGGAAAACCTTAGTAAATCCCAATTCATTCACTTAAAACATATGAATATCCCTCTTTATACATAGCCTTTTGGATGGAATAAATATTTTATCTCCAACTATGTACAGCGCTTTCAAAGTGAATTAAAAAATAAAAGACAC
>NZ_BOQD01000162.1 GCF_018332515.1 Bacillus hominis
AAGAAATCAATTTTATCCATATTCAGTCCTTTTTCTATTAAAAGCTTATTGATTCGCTCTTTCTCCTCCTCATCGTATGCAACAATGTGGACTTTCTCACCCTCAGTTAAAGCACTTGCCATCTTAACCCAAATCGGTTCAACTTCCTGCTTATACTCTTCACCATATGTGTATTCATGAGGCCATTGCAGCCATGTACCTTCATGTTTATCTTTTTCATCGGGCATCGTATATTTCCCGACGGTTTTCTGTACCTCTACTTTTCCATTCTCTTTCCCTTTAGCATTTTCATTGTTCCCTTCAAAAGAACATCCACTAATAATCGCTGTAGATAATGCACTTATTAAACAAAGCTTCACTACTTTTTTCATTTTTCCAACCTCCTGTTCTTGTCTCCAATAATGTAAGGCTTCACATAGTGTGAAGCTCAAGTTTTTTATTTAATGTAAAAAATACCAATTAGTCTCCGCTATTATTAACATAATTTTAATAACATACATATAATTCATTCATCATATTTTTACCATTTGTATCATTTAAATTCTAAAAAACAATGTAAATCAAAAAATCGGTATGGATAATTATCCATACCGATTTTTCATTACATACTGAACACTTATTTTCCTTCTATTAAATCTTTCGCCATCTTTCTAAACTCTTGATTAAATGCATCGTTCATTCCATTTTGTACGTTAGAGAAAAGAATCACATAAATCCGTTTATCTCCATTAAAATTATTAAATGTGTTCCATCCAGCTAATACTCCATGATTATGATTATAATCTGCATTAATGTAGAAACTAAATCCATACTTCCTAGCGGGTGATACAGTAAACATATCTAATAAATTTTGTTTAGAAAGTAGCTTACCATCCATAATTGCCTCATCTAACCTTTTCATATCATCAACAGTAGTGTACATTTCACCACAACCATATAGCCAATTCATTTTTAAACGAGGCGTAGCTATTAACTCATTATCTTTTTTCGTATACCCTTCTGCTAAAAACATATCTCCAGGAAAAGTTGCCCCCATCCCAGATTCATGCATCCCAACAGGAGTAAAAATATTTTCTTTCACATATTCAGAAAGCGGTTTATTCGATAACTTTTCTACAATATACGCAAGCACCATATAATTATAATCTGTATATCTCCATCCCGTTCCTGCAGGAAATTCAAGCTTTTGAGATCCAATCCATGTTACTAACTTTAAGCGTGATGCTGCATCAACACCACCTTGTCCCTGCTCTGGTAATCCGGAAGTATGTGTTAACAAATTTCTTAACGTAATATTTTTATCTGCCGGAAACGATGGAATATATTTATTCACATTATCTTCTATATTCAATTTCCCTTTTTCTCTTAGCTGTAATATAGATATTGCAACTACTGTTTTTGTTATGGAACCGATGCGATATTTTGTTCTTGGCGTTGTTAAAACTTTATCTTTTACATTCGCATACCCGTAGCTTTTTCGTAAAACTACATTATTTTTATCTGTTACGAGAACCGTTCCGTTAAATCCTTTATCTTTTAAATATTGATCGAGTTTCGTTGCTGCAATATTATAACGGTTTTGCTGATTTGCATCAACTTTCAGCTTATCATTTCCAACCTTATCCTCAAAATTTGAAAATGCCTTCAAACTGTATTTCTTTTCTTTATTTGCATGTATGAGTGCAGCGACACTCCCACAAAAAATAGCAAAAACAAAGAAAACGATTAACCATTTCTTAAACATATGGGAACCCTCTTTTATCTAGTTTCACTTTATACTTTTCCATTCTATTCTATATCTTTTTATTTTTTTATATTTTATAATCTATCTACTCTATTATTCCTCATAGTAAACTAGATTCCTTTTTTCTAACGTTCAAATTTTAACTACTCTCTATTGTAGTTCTTTTTTACAAAATTTCCACCTTACAATCGGATAGATTCAACTTTAATTAAAATTTTTTATGTAACATTTGTTACACATTAACAAAAATGGAGGTGGCAATTTGAAAAAGACCGATAAACGCAATCGTTTAGATGATATGATGTTTCATTATCGAGTAACAAAAAATAACATATAATTAATTGAATATTACGAAAAATAAATTATAACTTTAAAAGGAAATGACGCTGAAAAATTTTTAAAACAAAATAAATCGGGCTAATAACGAAAAAGAAAAACAGCTTATTATGGCTAAAATTACAGGTAATTTCAAAAGAGGAAATGAGCGTTAATGAAAACGAATCTCATTTCTAAATTGATTATACAGCATATAAAAAAAGAAATGTCACTCCCATGACATTTCTTTAGATTTTCTTCATAAAAAATTTACATTTTTAATATTCTTTTACTTTTACACAAACTTGCCGCTGAAACGCTTAGTAATGCAGCTATACTCATCCATGAATATGTGTATCCTTTTCTTCTCGTGACGCTCAGCCCTTTATATTCATTTCATTATATAGATAAAACATAACTAACGGTATATTATCATAGATTTATAGCATTCTTCTGTATTTTATGCTAAAGCAGCTGGCGGCAATAATAATCTCCCCTTCTCATACTATTTGAAAGCCTTATATGATACGTAACTTTTTACTTTTGAAAAATGCCACAGGCAACAATCTCCCACGACTTTTGAAACTCTTCGTTTATCCTCTCTTCTTTCCATCTCTCAGAAAAAGCAGGGTGATAAAATGATGAAAGTAGACCAAATAAAGTATGCGCTAAAAACAAACTATCTTGTTTTTCAATCTCATTGCGCTCTATCCCACGATTTATCACATTCTCCAGTTGCCCAACTAATCTTTCTTCATGCTTTTGGATCACCTTATTCTTTTGCTGCACTAACAAACTATTCAATGTAAATAATTCTTCGTTTTCAAGTAGCTCTTTCTTTTTAAGCTGAAATAAATAAAAGAACCACTCTTGTAAAATAATTGACGTCTCTCCATCTTTTCCAGCAATTTTCTCAAGCTGATCCGAGTACTTGAACAACCACCTTTCTAAAATAGCATCGCGTAGTGCAGCCTTACTCCGAAAATAAGAATATAAAGCTGCATGACTAACATCAAGTGACTTCGCAATACTAACAAGTGTCGTCCTACTCCATCCATATGTCATTAACTCTTTTTCCGCTGCATCTAAAACAACATTTTTCGTTAATGCCTTATCTGTCATTTTTCTCACCGTCCAATTTATTTACATAATAATATTATTTTAATAATAACTTACATTTTTTATTATTTGTAAGTTGAGTGCAAAAAATCACTATTTCAATTAGGTTATAAGATTAACACACCCTTTTTCAACTTACAATATTTTTATTTTGTAAGTTGAGTGCAAATCGAAGAATTGTCTTATATAAGACAATTCTTCCTAGTTACTTAAAAATTACACAATAAATGGTTCATTACTTCGTTAAGCACTGTATCTAGATTTGATACCTCTTTTGCCGAACGCCATCCTATAAAGCCATCTGGTCTAATTAATACAGCTCCGCCATTCTCTATACCATATAATTTGCTAAAAATATCTTCTTGAGCAATAAAGTCTCCTCTTAAGCCAACACGATACCCTTTTATATTTATTCCTAATTTAGCTGAAACAGTATGTGCTGCTTCAGCCCAAGAACTATTTTCTACTCCTGTAAGTAATACAAAACTGTTACCGAATAAGTCTAGTATAGAAACTTTCTTCCCTTCATACATTCCCCATAAATGTGGCGCTCGCGTTCCAGGTCTTCCGTTCAACTCTACGCTATCCATTCTATGTGGAGTGACTGAATCATCTATAATCGCCTCTGAACAATACTGATATCCAACTGTAACAGCTAAACCGTCCATATTATTCAAACTACCTTCCTCTCTATTGGCAGCACGAAATAGTAAACTACTCGCATAAGCTGTCGTTAATTTTGCAACAGGGTATCTCTCTTCATGATATGTTTCTAACAATTTTGGTTTTGCTTTCCCTTTTATAACAGCAGCTAACTTCCAAGCTAAATTATGCGCATCTTGCATTCCTGTATTTGAACCAAATCCTCCTGTTGGCGGCATAATATGCGCAGAGTCGCCAACTAGAAAGATTCGATTATCTTGAAATTTTATCGCCGTACTTTCGGCCGCTTCCCACGGTAAAACACTTAATATTTTTGGTTCAACCTTCGCGCTTCCAATTGCTGTTTGAATAATTTGTTTACAACGTTCTATAGAGAAATCCTCTGGTCCCTCGCCTTTTATTGGATCATAAGCTACATGATAAATCCATTTACTCATGTTATCGACGGGAATAAGCGCACCAAGAACGTCTGGATGTACTATCATGGTAAAACCGAATGCGTCTCCTTTTATAAATTCACTTAAATCTGCCTCAAAATAAATATTCATATAATAGCCACCGATTGTTCCTCGTCCCTCAGTACCAATCTCTAGCTGCTCACGTATTTTACTTTTCGCTCCATCCGCTGCAATTACATAGTCACAATGTATTACACTTTCTTTTTCTGTTTCACGATTTCGAATCGTTGCTATTATCCCGTTTTCATTTTGTTCAAATGAAACTAATTCATGATAAAAAGATAGTTGTCCGCCTAATGTTTTAGCTTTTTGTAACATCATCTCTTCTAAAATAATTTGATAACAAGCAGTTTGTTTTGATGGACTAATCTTTTCTATTTTTTGAAGTAACTTTTCATCGTTTCCGTATTGAGTCGCTCTCATTTGTTCCAATTCTTCTTTATTCGCCTCAGCTATTGTATGAATTGCTATTCTTCCTCGGCAGTTCTCTAATGCTTTACCTGCCAATTTAATTCTTTGTTCCAAGCCTAATTCTCGAAATAACTCCATTGTACGTAAAGTAAGCCCGCCTGCTTTCGGATGAATAGCAGTAGACGGATGCCTTTCAATAAGTAAGTACTCAATGTTATGTTTTTCAAGAAATAACGCAGACGCTAACCCAGATAATCCCCCTCCAACAATTAAAACTGGTACATAATTCGATTTCATATATTTACCCTCCACATCATTGTTCTGAGCTCAGTGTCATAAATATAATCAAAAAAACAACAAAGATATAGACTTATATTTCATTTTAAATTATCATATAGATAGATTACGCCCCAAATTACTTTTAACCTTTCATACATCTACAATTCACCTAAATTGTGTGTGTATGAAAGGTTAAAACAGAAGAACCTACTTTACATTGAACTATTTTCTGACGTAGACATCGGAAATAATAAAAACAATATAAGCGGTCGTAGCTCTATATGTTATATGGGGTTACACCGCTTATTTTTTTTAGAAATACATTCCCCTTTTCTATTCTCTATAATTAATACTCCATAATTTTTAATACACATAAATTCATTCGTCTCGATTTTCTTTCCCAATATTGCACCTCATACAACAATCATGTAGCATTACCGTATCGATGTAATGGTTCATCATCTTAAACCTTTCGACTAATTACCAGGAGGCAAAGTGATTGAAATGAATAAACAAGAACAATTAAATATTATAAAAAAAGATTTTATTGATTCTCAAAAAGTATTATTGGCAATTGGTGATGAAACGCGTCAGTCTATTTTGTTAGTGCTAATGGAAACGGAATGTCAAACAGGATTACGTGTAGGAGAAATCACGAAGCAAACACACCTTTCCCGTCCAGCAGTATCACATCATCTTAAAATTTTACGAGAAG
>NZ_BOQD01000163.1 GCF_018332515.1 Bacillus hominis
GTTCTTTTAATACCTCTATCTCCTTCATTCCTCTTCCTCCTCATATTCTTGTAGCTAGCCATATAATAAATTATAATTAAATTAATTTAAATATAGTTTAACATAAAATTCAGTTTCGGTTAATTTTAATTTAATTTATTTAAATATAATTTAATAAACATTAAGGAGCATTTATTATGGAAAATATAGATATCGGGAAAAAGATTGAAAAGCAAAGAAAAGAAAAAGGATTAACTAGTAAAGAACTAGCAAAGATGGCCGGAATCACACCATCAATGCTTAGTCAAATTGAACGTGGTTCCGCTAACCCTTCCATTCAAACATTAAAGGTCCTCGCAAAAGCTCTTGATGTTCCAACATTTAGTTTTTTACTTGAAGAAACTAATACAGACGATCTAATAGTGCGTTCTAATAAAAGAAAAAAAATGATTATCGATAATTTATCATATGAATTGTTATCACCTGATTTCACAGGAAACTTAGCAACAGCAATTATGACTATCCCACCGAATACTGCTTCGTCAGAAAATGTGCTAGAACATAAAGGAGAAGAATTAGCATTTGTATTAGATGGGAAAATCACATTGCACTTAAATGAAGAAGAATACATATTAGAAACTGGTGATAGCGTAAAAATACCAGCTTATTTAAAACATAAATGGGTAAATCAATTCGAGAAAAGTGCGATTGTTTTATTCTCTGTTACTCCGCCGATTTTTTAATTCATGTGATGATAAAAAAATAGCCATGCACGGATGCTCTCCGTACATGGCTATTTTTATTTTTTTGGTACTAACAAAATCCCTAAACTAATAACACAAAAACTGAGTATTTGCTGTATTGAAAGACCAAATAGAACTGAATTTTGTTCACTAATAAGCGAAATAATGATATGAGCAATTCCCTCGCCAATTAGAAAAAAGCTTATATTCTTTCCATTTCCTAATCTTTCATTTTTAATCCATAACGAGCCAATTATACCGAGTGCAAGTATAATCTCATACATGAAAATAGGATGATACAAAAATTTCGATTCATATATTTTCATCCCCCATGGAAGTGTCGTTTGTATACCTACTTCTTGATGGAATAGAAAATAAAAGATAATACTCACACACAATCCGAAGGGTAATGTATCAAGTAAAATTCGAAGAGAAAATTGCTCTTTTTTACTTTTCCAAACAATGTATATACTAGCCATAATAAAACCTACTATAATATGCTGCATACTTCCTACAGCTAATAATGCTTGCATTGGCGCCCCAATGGCCCATACCGGATTTAAAATTGCCGGTGCGAATTTCCATATGAATACAATGATGAGAAGACCATTCGTTACTGCATCCATCATTTTTTCATATTGAATATTTTGCTTTTTCATCCTTAGTTTCATCAGAGTAAATCCAAATAGACTTCCAATTATAAGAGATACGGGTTGTAACCTCACGATCCACTCCATCACTATGAAATCCCCTCTTAATTCTCAATTATTTTCTTAAACTTCTCTTCTAATTGATCTGGAGGTAATACACCTCGTGCATGATCTACAATAATTCCATCTTTATTAACAAAAAATGTCGTCGGTAAAGAAAATACTTTATAATCTATTCCAGCTACTCCGTCCATATCTAATAAAACAGGAAACTTAAATCCATGACGCTCCACAAATGCACTCGCTTCTTGTACTGGATCCCCGATTGTTGCATTTACCGCAAAAATTTCAACATTCTTTTTATATTTATCATACAAACGAACTAAGTCAGGAGCCTCCATTTCACATGGGCCACACCATGATGCCCAAAAATTAATAACATATGGTTTTCCCTTTGCATCATTTAACGAATACAGCTTCCCATCTAATCCTTTTAATGTTATGTTTGGTGCTTTAAATCCCACTTGTGGCAATACTTCTTTCTCTTGTAACTCCGCTTGTTTCGCTTTTCTTTCTTTTTCTTCTTTCTTTGAATTATAAAAATTAACCCCTGCCCAAATTAGTGCCCCGGCCAGTATAATAGCAAGTAGTTTCTTCACTTTTCTTCCTCCTAAACACACTACAATTTGTAGTGTTAACTATTAAAAAAAAAGGCTATATGCACTCTCCAACAATAAGTACAATCGACATACAAAATAGCCCTAACGTTACATATACTGAATTCGTATGTAATGGTATATTCAGCTTAACAACTTTCTCATTCAACACTTGCTCAATCCGTAAATTAATTGCAGTTTTCGCAAACGAAGCTGTAATACATTGGTTTTCCATCGTCTTTATTTTAATTAATTTTAATAATGCACTACCTAGCTCAAATGAAGATTTCATTTTTTGCATCGCATATTTATCAGCTGATAGCTCTTGATACACGTGATAACGCTGCAGCATTCCTTTTAATATAGGAATGTACATCATTCCTTCAGCTAACAATGTAAAGAAAAATAACTTTAATGGATCTCGATTTTTTTGATGATATTCCTCATGTAATACAATCGCATCAATTTCTTCCTCTGAAAACGCCTGAAACATTCCTTCTGAAATGACAATTTTCGGTCGAAATAATCCAATTGTAAATGCCGTAATCTGTAACGTTGATAATACGTACACTTGCTTTCCTTTTCTAGTAATAGACACGAGATTTCTTTTCAATTTTTTACTATAAAAAAACTGCTTCCAAATTCTTTTACTTATAATGATTACAGTAAATAACAGTAATCCGGCTATCATTATGCGAAGTATTGATAATTCCCTCATATGTTTTTGTAATTCAAATAAACAAAATTGCGAGAGAAAAAATGCTTTATTTTGAAAAAGAAATGGGTATGTAACGTAGTATACTAACATACTAAAAAAAAGAACACTAATAGTCACTGCTAACAAAACGGTTTTACGCATTTGCCACTTCATTTTATCGGTCCTCTTTTTTTAGCTGACTTAATTTCTCTTCTAATTTTTTTATTAAAGATGGATCAGCTTGTTCTAACTCATCTATCATATGGTTCACAACAAGATCTCCAAATTCACCCATTAATTCCTGTGTCATTTTCTTCGTTTGATTGGATAAAAATTCTTCTTTCGTTTGTGCAGCACGATACATACCACTTCTTTTCACGATATGCTTTTCTAAATGTGATTTCTCTACTAATCTGTTCATAACTGTCATTACAGTATTAAAATTCACCGGGGATTCTTCACTTAATTTCTGTTGCACATCTTTAATGGTAATGCCCTCAGTAGCCCAAACAATTTCCATTATTTTCGCTTCAAGCGGTCCGAAAAAGTGATTTAACCCTTGCTCATTTAACTTGTAGTTTTGAGTAAACATCGCATGGCCCCTTTCACACTACAGATTGTAGTATAAAATATATTGAAGGTCAAACATGAATGATATTAACTGATACTTAAATAGATCCTAATCTTCACTAATTAGTTATCTGTACCGCGTTCGATTCATTGTAAACCTAACTTCTCTCCAAATGTATCATAGAGATAATATTCTAATATTTGCACACTAAATTTCTCATTACGCCCGAGTGCAAATAATTCCCGATCTTTTGCTACGATAGTATCTAATGGAATAACCACATTATCCACTATTTTTATAAT
>NZ_BOQD01000164.1 GCF_018332515.1 Bacillus hominis
ATTACTTTTGTGGGGGTAACAATAATGGTCTTTAAATCAAAAAAAGATAAATTTTCTGAAATGCTAATGAATGTTTCCGAAAATTTAAAAGAAGGCGCGCAGTTTTTCGTGGAGTATAAAATTAAAAATGCTAGCGATTTAAAAGAGTTTTCTATGCGCATGAAAGAGTATGAGTCAAAAGGTGACTCATTTATTCACGAAATCATTATGGAGCTAAACAAAGCGTTTATTACTCCTATTGAACGTGAAGACATCCTACAGCTTGCAATGAGTATGGATGATGTATTAGACGGATTAGATCATAGTGCTGGTCTATTCGAAATGTATTCTATTACAGAAGCTGATGAATACATGATTAAATTCGTAGAAGCAATTAATCAATGTGCGATTGAAATTGCAAACTCTGTTGAATTACTGTCTAAAAAGAAATTAGTCGATATTCGTACAAATGCGATTAAGATTAAGGATTACGAGTCACAATGTGATGATATTCGCCGTCATGCGATTAAGCACCTATTCTCTCGTGAGAAAGATCCGATTAAGATTATTCAATTTAAAGAGATTTACGAAGAGCTTGAAGAAGTAGCTGATAGCTGTCAAAGCGTTGCAAACGTATTAGAAACAATCATTATGAAGAACGCGTAAGGAGTTTGATCATGGATACACTCTTGATACTGACCGTTTTAGTAGTCATTTGCGCTTTAGCTTTTGACTTTATCAATGGATTTCACGATACAGCAAACGCTATTGCAACGGCTGTTTCAACGAAAGCTCTAAAGCCTAGACATGCAATTATTATGGCAGCTATTATGAACTTTTTAGGTGCGATGACATTTACAGGTGTAGCAAAAACTATTACAAAAGATATCGTTGACCCATTTGCTTTACCTAATGGTTCTCTTGTAATTTTAGCTGCTTTGCTTGCGGCAATAGCTTGGAATTTAATCACTTGGTACTATGGTATTCCAAGTAGTTCTTCGCATGCAATCATTGGCGCAATCGCTGGTGCAGCAATTGCTGCTGCCGGTGTTAACGCATTAAACTATAAAGGGTTTATAAAAATTCTTGAAGCTTTAATCATTTCACCGATTATCGCTTTTGTTATTGGTTATATCGTATATAGTATTTTTAAAGTCGTCTTTAAAAACTTTAACTTAACGAAAACGAACAAAAACTTCCGTATATTCCAGATCTTCACTGCAGCATTACAAGCTTTTACACACGGTACGAATGATGCACAAAAAGCAATGGGAATCATTACGATGGCTCTTATGGCCAATAACTATCATACTTCTGACGACATCCCTTTCTGGGTACAATTAGCTTGTGCAACTGCAATGGGGCTTGGTACTTCTGTCGGTGGATGGAAAATTATTAAAACTGTCGGTGGACAAATTATGAAAATTCGTCCTGTAAATGGTGTAGCTGCCGATTTATCATCATCACTTGTTATTTTCGGTGCAACATTCATTCACTTACCGGTTAGTACAACGCACGTTATCTCTTCTTCTATTTTAGGAGTTGGTGCTTCACATCGTGTGAAAGGTGTAAAATGGGGAACTGCAAAACGCATGTTAATTACATGGGTAATTACACTTCCTATTTCAGCTTCTTTAGCTGCGTTATTTTACTACTTATTACACTTAATCTTTTAATCAAAAGTCGTCTTCCTTATTTTTCTAGGAAGACGACTTTTTTGTGAACAAGTCTATTTCTTATTAAAAAGCGTGTATAATGATTGTTGGATAAGTTATATAGAGGAGTTGGCAATTTTGGAATACATCATGTTACTTTTCATCGGATTAATCGCTGGGACAGTCGGGAGCCTAGTCGGACTTGGGGGCGGAATTATTATCGTTCCGTTATTAATTGGATTGCACAGTTTATCCCCACAACTCGCAGTGGGAACTTCTATGGTAACAGTCGTTTTTACAGGGCTGTCTTCTACCCTTACTTATATGAAACATAAACGGGTAGATTATAAAAGTGGACTTATTTTATTTATCGGGAGTGGCCCTGGTGGTATTATCGGATCATGGGCAAATAAATTTTTAAACCAAGATACATTTTCTTTATACTTTGGTATTTTTCTTATATTCGTCTCCATTCTTCTTATACTACGAGACAAATTGAAACCTCTTTCCCTATCAAATATGACTGTAATTAAGCGATCTTTTACAGATAACGAAGGAAATACTGTAGACTATCAATTCCCACCATTTCTCGCTATCTTTATTGCCTTTATAGTTGGGTTTATATCCGGATTATTCGGAATCGGTGGTGGCGCCTTACTTGTGCCAGCGATGATGCTCCTTTTTGCGTTCCCAGCACACATTGCTGTAGCAACTTCAATGTTTATCGTATTTCTCTCAGCAATTGTAAGTTCTTTAACTCACATCTCTCTAGGAAATGTCAGCTGGGCTTATGCATTAATTCTTATTCCTGGTGCATGGATTGGCGGAAAAATCGGGGCTTACATTAACACAAAATTAAGCGGTAATGCAGTAATTAATTTATTACGTATCACATTAATGATTCTTGGAACTAGATTAATCATTACTTCATTTTTATAACGCGTTCTTTCTAGAATGCGTTTTTTTCTTATACACATGAATATAAAAAGGCTCCTAGGAGAACAAATAAAACTAAACAAACACTTAATAGCATAAAATTTGAAATATGTACTTTCTTCAAGTTGATCACTCCTATAGCTATGACTGTTATCTTTATGATAGCGAAAAAACAGTTATCTTACAGTTACAAAGTGCTAACAATGCAAAATCATTTATTACAAATTTTATCCTTATATTGCATTTCTTTGTATAATCTATCGATTAAATAAAAAAAGATGTCATATTGACATCTTTTTAGTGAAGAAGTGACCATCCCATAAAATCTTCATGTACTTGGCACGCCCTCTTATCGTTTCGATCATATAATTCAGCATAACTATCTGTTTCTTCATCATAAGCCATCGTATAAATAATTTGGCCGTCTATTTCAACGGATAAAACGACTCCACCTTTCATCTCTTCTACATGAATGATAGCATTCGCCGGAATCCTTATATCCGTCATCTTCATCGCATCTAACAATATACTAAACCCCCTACAGCGTATTCATTGCTAGTACTATTACACACTAAATAGTATACTACTGTAATAGCATATATTTCGTCAATGAAATTGCTGTTTAAAAAGCATATTATCTTTATACATATACGCTAAAATATAAGAAATAGAAATGTTTTAATGGGGGGCTAACATTGATTCTACATAAGGGAGATGTATTATTCCGTCAAGGTGAGGATGGTCCTTTATACTTTATAAAAACAGGTTTATTAAAAGTTATTCGATTAGAAGAAGACGGAACACCATTTTTATTTAATATTATCGTTCCTGGTGAAACGATACCTCACCATTCTTTAATTTCACCGAAGGAATATCACGGTACAGCTATCGCTTTAATGAAAACAGAAGTTGAGCCTATAATTAGTAATGAATGGTACGATAAACTTCAGGCAAATCCTGCATCATATGCAAATATCGCTATGCAATTACAAGCGAAATTACGAATGATGCAACAGCGTATCGATCAATTGACAACAGTCTCTCCTAAAGAGCGCCTTCATCGTTTACAAGAGTGGTTCACCTTATATTTAGGTGACATCCCTATTTATGAAATATTAACACAAACTGAAATTGGTCAGCTCATAGGTGTACGCCGCGAAACAGTAAATCGCTTATTAAGAGAACAAGCAAAAAACGAGGTAAAATAATACCTCGTTTTTTTGCTTGGCAACGTTAATCTATTGTAAGCTTGCTGCGGGACCAAAAAATTCATAATGAATGTTCTCTTGTTTAACACCTAAATCAATTAATGCAGCATTTATATGTTTCATAAATGGTACTGGACCACAGAAATAAAATTCTGCTTCAGTTGTTGGAATAATAGTTTGTAACCATTCACGTTCAATGAATCCTTCTTTATCAAAATTCTTCATTTCCACATCTTGCTCTGTCGGTGAAGAATAGCAAGTATATGCTTTAACTTGTTCATACTCTTTTTCTACTGTCTCAACATGCTCTTTCATCGCATGTGTATTACTATTTATCGCCGCATGAACAAAGCATACATTACGCTTTGATTCTTGTTCAATTAGCGTATTTAACATACTCATCATCGGTGTAATACCTACTCCACCACTAATTAGTACAACAGGTAATGTTGAATCCATATTTAATATAAAATCTCCCGCTGGTGCACTTACTGGCAAAATATCTCCTTCCCCTACATGATCATGTAAGTAATTAGATACTTTACCATCTGGTGTATCTACACCTTTTTCTTTCTTTACACTAATGCGATAGTATTCTTTTCCAGGAGCATCAGATAAGCTATATTGACGATTATGTGTATATGTTTCGCCTTTAATATTTATTTGAATCGTTACATATTGTCCTGGGATGAATGAAGAAACTTTCCCGCCATCTTCAGGTTTTAAATAAAATGATGTAATAACGTCGCTCTCCTTCACTTTTTTAACAACCACAAAGTTGCGGAAATCTTTCCATCCACCTTCTTGATGTGCAGCTTCTTCATACATCTCCGCTTCAATGCTAATGAATGCATCAGCGATAACTCCATACGCTTCTCCCCATGCATTTAAAACTTCATCAGGTGCACCTGCAACCTCTTTAATCGCTCGTAGTAAACATGTACCTACAATCGGATAATGTTCCGCTTTAATACCTAAACTTCTATGCTTATGACCGATTTGTTTTACAACTGGAATAATAGCTTCTAAATTATCAATGTACATTGCAGCTGCATAAACAGCATTTGCTAACGCTTGTTGTTGTCTTCCCTTTTTCTGATTCGTATGGTTGAAAATATTCAATAACTCCGGATGTTCCGAAAATAAAATTTGATAAAATCTCGTTGTAATTTCAACGCCTTTTTCTTGTAATAGTGGTACTGTTGACTTTACGATTTCAATTGTTTTTGCACTTAACATTGTATCCCACTCCTCTATTTCTTTAACTGTTTTTAGTTTAACTGAATTGTATAATACATATTGTGATTTTAATCACTATTAACACGGTGTTTTTGTGAAAAATATATGAACAATGCACATATTAAATAAATTTTAACTAGTGGCGTGCTCCCATCCGCCACTAATTATTAACCCTCATTAATTGTGCTCAAAAAAAAAGCTAACTAGAATTCTAGCTAGCCTACTACTTTGTTTGTATTGCTTGTTCAATCACTTTTATATTCTGCCCATCGCCAAACTCTGTATACCCCCATATGTTCGTCTCGCCTCTATATTTATTTACGATAATATCCAAGTCATGATATACACGATGAGCATACACTACATACTCAACATTTTGAAGTTCCACACCTTTTTTTACAATTTCATAACTTCTATTTACATCACGTTTTATTTTTTCATTCTTTATTTCTGTATGTATATTTTTTAAAGTTGATTCTTGTTGTTGAAACCATTGCTTAAATTGATTCCAGTCCCCGTCTGTATAATTCTCTGCTTTACCATAATTTAAAAAATTATTATAACTTTCATGTGTCATACGAATAAAATCAAGCACTTTTGTCTCTTCTTGCACATCTTCTATTTGAGCTATTGTACTTACCCCAGCGGGCTTATTTGCATAATGTAATAATACTTTCATAAGACTATAACTCGCAATTATCATCACGATAATAATACCAAACACATTTAGCAATTTCTTCATATACAGAACTCCTTTTCTACTATGAATATTACAATGTACTGTTATACTTGTAACATTCTCTCGTAGAAATGTAATTCCTGTTTAAATCCTTCTTGTCATTTCGACACTATTTTTCTACAAACTTCTCCTTGGTAAATGCTCTTGTAAAACAACATAACCTTCATAAGCTGTATAACCGAGTATAGCCATTAATCCGATATAACAAGCAAATACTGTCCATTTCGTTTTCGTATCGACTTTATAATAATTTTCTTGTTGTTCCTTTTCAGTTTCCCATTCATTTAATTTTCTTTCTGACATTTCAAATGCTTCTCTTATATGAATTGTATGCGTTTCTTTTTCATCTTCATATGGGACATAATCAAGTGACTCAAACTTTGGTAAAAGGTACTCTAGCACTTCAATCTTTTGAAGTTCTCCTGTTTTTAATTCTTTTACACGTTCTCTTTGTCTTAATACATTCATCTCATGGTGAATCATATAAATCGTTCGATGCACTGCACCAGTTTCTTTTAATTCCTCTTCAAGCCTAGCAACATATTCTTTCATTCCATCGATTTTATATCCTAATTCCTTAATCGGCTCATCTCTCTTTATTACTCTATATAGTTCCATGCAGCCGATAATAAAAATAAATCCTCCCAAAATACTCTTATAGTAAATAGAATAGCCGAGTAGTAAAACTAGCCCTGCTCCCCAAATTTTCGTACTTACAACTGAAATTATTCGTCCTCCATCTAACGGAGAAACTGGAATTAAGTTAAAGAAATTAATCATACTTCCGAGTAAAATAATAAGCGCCCAAAACGGCTCTTTCGTTATTATATACAGTGGGATCGCGGGTAAAAATGAAAGCAATCCGAAAAGAGGTCCCATATACGCAATGTATGCTTCATCTTTTGCATTTTTCGGCATCTCTTTCATCCCAATAAGAGCTCCCATAAATGGTATGAAGATTGCTGGCGATGTTGGTATACCTTTTCTTCTCGCTGCCCATAAATGCCCCATCTCATGTACAAACAATAAATACACGAGTGCTACCCCAAACTTCCAACCATATATGACTGCATATGCACCAAGTGATAAAAACATACTAAATACAGTTGAAAATTTTGCTAATTTAAAAATTGCAAATACCCACTTTAACTTCGACAGTAAAAATAATCCTATTGCAACAATAATTCCCCATAATCATTTTTTATTATTTTTCATATCCCTCTCCTTTATCTCGCTTTACTGAGCCATATACATTCATCAAAACTTATTCTTTTCTCTATTATGACATATTTTTTTCTATTGTTAGAAATAATGTTTATTTCATCCGTTTTTAGCCAAAAATAAAAATAAAAGGAGGTAAATACAAATGAAATTACAATCTCTTATGATAGGCGCTCTATCGTTTTTAGCTTCAACCCTTATTTTTTATACCGTCAGCTACGTATTATTATTAGATTGGTTGCCAAATCACTTATTTATAGCCCTTATTATTCTTTCTGCTCTTATGATTTCTTTTCTAATTACACGAAAATCAATGAATGAGCCATCTGTAAAAGCAAAATAATAGAGGGGGTCTTTCCCCTCTATTATCATCTCCTTGGAAGGCCATATAGACTTTACGACTCATATTTATCCCGCAAACGCCCGATTTGGTGAAGGCTAATAATCAGTGGTGGATGAACAAAACCCCACTGATTATTAGTCTTCACTTTATCTTTGTAAATTCATTTTTTCACCATACTCTTTAACAATTTGAATAATGTTTTGAAATGCTCCTACTTTTTCTTTCTTACTATTTAATATTTGCAAATCATAATTATCATAATAGGTTTCTAGTGATTTTAATTGTGATTCTGAAGCATCTTTTATCGGAACAGTAACATTCAATTCATACTGTTTATACCCTTCCTTTACTTTTTCAGCTGAAATCATTTCACTCTCTTTTGCTCCAATTAATTTCCGGATTTTTTCTGGAAAAATTAATTGCAAATAATAATCTTGTTCCTTTGCTAACTTATTATATAGTGATTGTGTAATCGTATAACGTACCGTATAATTCATTTTTTGATCACCTGCTTTAATATGAAACGCGGTAATCTGCAAATCTTTTTTCGTTACTTCCGTTAAAGGTCCTATCTGCATCTCATCATCTTTTTGTTCTGGAATCTTTGGAAATATAGCCAAAAGTTTTTCCGTATCTTTTTCATTCAGCATATACATATCTTTCTTATATTGAATCCATCCTCGGCGATTTTCTCCTCTTAACCATGCATAATATGTTTCAATTTTCCCATCTCTACTAATTTGCATTTCATATTCTGGTTCACCAAAACTACCCGTTACTTCTTGTTTTTCTGCTTTGTTTATAATATCCACCACTAATTCCGCATCCATTTTCTTTAAATTTTTTTCTTCTTTACCTTTTTGTATAACAGTTACTTGTAATGGTTCTTTCACTTCATTCACTGTCTCCTCTACATGTTTCGATTCTTTCTTTTTCTCGGCTTGACCACACGACGCTAGTAAAATAACACATAAAAACATTAAATATTTCCCTTTCAAATCGATTCTCCTTTTCCAATAAGAAATTCTTATAATCCTCATACATAAAACAAAAACGTTACATTATATAGAATGAGCTATACTATACAATGAAGGGAGGATTTTACAATGTCCATTAATTTTCATGATGCAAATAATAAGTATACGTATGCAAATCGTAACGCACATATTTCATGGCAGGAAACAATAAACAATATTGCAGATGTGCAAAATAAACAAGTAATTGATATAGGTTGTGGTGGGGGCATTTATACGAAAGAACTTGCTCTTATGGGAGCCAAAAGTGTTGTTGGGCTTGATTTTTCAAAAGAAATATTACAAGCTGCAAAAGAAAATTGCAATGCCTTCCCAAACATTTCATTCATTCACGGTGATGCGCATAACATTCCATACCCTAACGAATCATTCGACCTTGTCATTTCTCGTGCAGTCATTCATCATTTACAAGATATTCCTACCTTTATACGAGAAGCTTCTCGCATATTAAAAAAAGACGGTATACTTATTTTACAAGACCGGACCATTGAAGATTGTACAATTCCAGGAAGTCCTGAACACATTCGTGGATACTTTTTCTCTGTATTTCCAAAACTCATTGAAATAGAATCAAAAAGAAGACCAAAAACCACTACTATACAGCAAGAATTACAAAAATATTCTCTTCAAGTGTTCCCCATTCAAACACAATGGGAAATACGAAAAACACATGATTCTATAGAAGCATTGCTGCAAGATTTATCTCCTCGAACCGGACGATCCATTCTATATGAATTAAAAGATAATGAACTTTCTCAACTTCTACATCATATCCAAACGGCATTGCAAAACGTCTCTCCTATCATCGAAAAAGATCGTTGGACAATTTGGAGCGCTAAAAAATTGTAAGGAAGGAAGCCTCACAAAATAATGTGAGGCTTCCTTCTTTCATAATCTAATTTTGCAACACTCTTGATATCCTCCACTCCTGGCCTGTGCACTTCCACACTTCGGACATACTAAATATCTAGAATGATTTGTCAACAAACTACCTTTTTGAAAGAGTAAAACTTCTGCTTGTTTAAATGAACGCGAATAATATAACCATATAAAACCGAATATAGCAATAATACCAAATAATACTCCCATCGCAAGCATTTCAGTCACCTCTTTTGGTTTGTTCTTTCCAGCAAGTGGATTGTTTTTATTATTCTCTGTAAATTCGAACAATTCCTTCTTTATTCCTATAAATATCGATTTTCTCCATAAACTTTACAATTCTCTATAATGTTTTACAGCGTTTTTACAAACAGTATTAAACCTTATATTCTCAGCTATATTTCTACAGGAAAGGTTATTTCCCAAAAAATATGTTGACTTTCTAAAAAAAACATGTGAAAATATTGTCAGAATACTTAAATAAAAATTCATTGACGAGAACGAGTAAGTTATAGGACTGTTCCCCAGAGAGTTGGTATTTTGCTGAAAGCCAATGCTCAGTTCGTAACCGAAAATCATCTCCGAGAAGTAGAACCGAATGCTGAAGTAAGTTCTTACCGGCCGTCCCCCGTTACAAGGAACACGTATCATGTTGTACGTTGTAAGCCGTATACATATAAATATATTTCTACATGTATAAATTAGGGTGGTATCGCGGGTAAATATAACTCGTCCCTTTCTTAAGGGACGAGTTTTTTGTGTTCTTACAATGAATTTACAAAAAAGGAGGAAAAAAACAATGAACACTGTATCAAAAAAACATGTTTTTTTCACAGGTCTTATGCTATTTTCTTTATTTTTTGGAGCAGGAAATTTAATTTTCCCTCCAATGCTTGGACAAAATGCTGGTGAAAACTTTTGGCCAGCAATGATTGGGTTTTTACTAACAGGAGTCGGCTTACCACTACTTACTGTTATCGCCATCTCTCTATCAGGAAATGGAATGCAGCAACTTGCAAGTCGTGTTCACCCATTATTCGGAATATTTTTTACTGTAGTTGTATACATTGCAATCGGTCCATCTATGGGCATCCCACGTGTTGCTAATGTCGCTTATGAAATGGGAGTTAGTTCTTTCTTACCAGAAACTATTCGCTCTAGCAGCCTAGCGCTATTTTTATACACAGTCATCTTCTTTGCTATTGTATTTTGGCTTAGTTTAAATCCTTCTAAACTCGTCGATCGTATCGGAAGTGTATTAACACCTATTTTATTACTCTCTATTTTCTTATTATTCGTTAAGGGTGTATTTACCCCCCTCGGGCAATCCGGACCAGCAATGCAAGAGTATCAAATTTCTCCAATTTTTAAAGGTTTTATGGAAGGATACTTAACGATGGATACCATTTCAGCACTTGCATTTGGAATTATCGTTGTAAATGCGATTCGCTCAAAAGGTGTGAATGACCGTAAATCCATTGCCATTGCAACAGCAAAAGCGGGACTTATTGCCGCTACTGGTCTCATACTTGTATATGGTGCACTTGGTTGGCTCGGTACAACCAGTGTCTCTCTCGGATACGCAACAAATGGCGGACAGCTACTTACCGTTATCGTACAACAATTACTCGGTCCATATGGTCTAATTCTATTATCTCTTATCGTTACACTCGCTTGCTTAACAACATGTATTGGACTTGTATCTGCATGCAGTCAATACTTCTCAACATTATTAACGAAATTTTCATATAAAATGTTAGCAAGTATCATTTGCTCGTTAGGATTATTAGTTGCCAACTTAGGTTTAACAAAAATCATTGCAATCTCTGTTCCTATTTTACTTGTTGTATATCCAATTGCGATTGTACTCGTGTTACTATCATTACTACATAAATATTTCGGTGGATATCGTTCTGTTTATGTAGGTGCATTAATTGGATCTGCAGTTGTGAGCGTATTTGATGGATTAAAACAAGGGAATATTCCTGTTTCATCTATCACATCTTATTTCGAGTTTATTCCATTATATAATGAAGGAATTGGCTGGTTAGTACCAGCATTAGTTGGGGCTATTATCGGTTTTGCTATCGCAAAATTAAGTGGTGCAAAAGAAGTACCATTAACGGATCATTCACCTGAATCGAAAGTATCATAAAAAAACTCCCATTTTGGGAGTTTTTTTACATTTGATAAGAAGTATGATTAAAGCTACTTACTTTATAAGCTTTCGTATAGTAATCAATATTCGTATCCACCATTTCTACTTTTACAACATCATAGCAATCTTCTTGCTTCACTAGAAATAAATAATATTCTTCTGTTGCCTCAATAATTGCAATTCGATTTGTTTCAATATCATATTGTTCACAAAGTGCTTGCAACGCATTCACATAGTTACCTAATTTCTTCGTTTCATCCATTCCAAATATCGTTTGAACTAACATACACTCTCTCCCCTTTGTATGTACTGTTAACACTTTTATGATAACGCTTACATAATTAATCGTCAACAAAAAGCTTTGACCATATATAGTCAAAGCTTCCCTCTTATTTCGTCAATTGGTGTCTAAACGCATAAATAACCGCCTGTGTCCGGTCACTTACATTTAGCTTATTTAATATATTACTCACATGTGTCTTTACTGTTTTAATGGCAATAAACAACTCATCTGCAATCTCTTGATTACTTTTTCCCTCTGCAATTAATAACAAAATTTCAGACTCTCTTTCTGTTAACTCCTCATGCAAAGGTTGTTCTTTCTTCTGACGCATACGAGACATCATTTTGCCAGTAACTTTCGGCTCTAACACCGTTTCCCCATCATAAGTAGCTCGTACAGCGTCTGCAATATCACTCGCTCTTGATGTTTTTAATAAATAACTTGTCGCTCCCGCCTCAATAACAGGATATAACTTTTCATCATCTAAAAAGCTCGTTACAACTACAATTTTCGCTTCTGGCCATTCTTGAATAATAGCACGTGTTGCTTCAACCCCGTCCATCTCATCCATAACAAGGTCCATTAAAATAATATCCGGTCTTAATTGCAAAGCTAACTCTGAACCTTTTCTTCCATTTTCAGCTTCTCCAACTACTTCAATATCTGGCTGCGTTGATAAATATGCTGATACACCCATTCGAACCATTTCATGATCATCAACTAGTAATACTTTTATCATGATTCTCCCCCTCTCTCAATCATAATCGGTACTTTCACTTCTATTTGCGTACCTTTATTCGGAAAACTAAGAACTTTTAATGTACCACCAATTTCATGAACTCGCTCTTGCATTGACCTTAAACCGTATGAACCAGCCTTATTAACCCCAACTTTAAAACCAACACCGTCATCAATAATTTTCAAAATCGCATATTGATCAATTTTACGAAGGCGTACTTCGGTTTTCTTTGCCTTCGCATGCCGTAAAGTATTAGACAGTGCCTCTTGTACAATACGGAATAAATGATCCTCTACACCTTTTTTTAATTGAATCGGTTCAATTAACCATTCAATTTTCATATGTTGCTTTCTAGACAGTTCTGTTAATAATTCTTCTATACCCTCTGTTAGTTTCTTACCTTCTAACTGCACTGGGCGTAAATGCAGGAGCAATGCTCTCATTTCTGATTGTGCATTTACAACCATATTCTCAACAAGCTGCAACTGTTTTTTCGTCGTGTCTGGAATTTCAGCTACTTGTTCATTAATGGCTGACATCATCATCGACATTGCAAAAAGCTGCTGACTTACAGAATCATGCAGCTCTCTCGCTAATCGATGCCTTTCTTGAGAAATCGCTTCTTGTCTCATCTCTTCATTCCAATGGGCTCGTTCATTCGTTACTTTTTGAAATAGCCCAGCTTGCTCCTCTAAGCGACGAGCAAGACCAATTACTTTTCGTTCCACTTCATGAAATTCATCGTCTGCAGTAAATGAAACATCACTCGGAAAATTCCCTCGCTCTACTTCAAATAGAAAAGTATTTAATCCTTGTATACGCTGCTCTATATAATAACCGATTGCATATCCTACAATTCCTCCGATAAGAAGACTCGTACTCATAATAAACAAGCCAATTGGAACAGAAGCAATGGATTCTTTCCATAGTAAATCATAAACTTGTTGCTCGCTTTTCCATACATATACAATTGTACAAATAAGTGCGATACTCATAGAGGACAACATAGAATAACGAATATACATCCACGAAATATTCCTTTGTTTTTTCATTATACTTTCCTCACTTCCGTATCGCCTACGACAAGCGAAGAAATAATTTTAATACGACGAGGGGCTTCTTTATACTGTTCTGTTCTAAACGTAACATTACGGTTAAATCCAGTTTCTTCGTGTCCTGGAAGGAGCACTCGCCCAACAATAACAGAATGATTTAAAGACAATTCAATATCATATGGTACATATAAGCGAATATTACCAATGACGCCCCGAATAACAATAACCGTTTCCCCCTCTGGAATCATAGCAGTTGTTAAATCAATCTCGACATCACAAGCACCATATTGGACGTTAATATCCTCTAGTTCATAAATATGATCCATCATTCGTACATTACCTACAAACATATTTTTTATATACGGTTCTGTACGATATATTTGTTTTTCTTCATCTATATATCCCTTTTCTTTAATTTCAACTTTCATTGCTTTTTGCTGATGTCCTTGTTGAATAAGTTGATAACCAATTAAAGCTAAACAAGCAAACACAACAAGTACGAATGCTGCTGATGAAAATAAGAAGAATAAGAATACAATACCACCGACAAATAAAAATACATTCCCTCTTACATAACGGTTCTTCTTTCGATAATGTCTTCCAAACATAATCATAATAAATGCAAATATTAGACCACCTGGTTCAAAATGTCCAAGTATCATATCAAGAAAAAGACCGAATCCAAATATGATGAGGAGCATCCCCATTAATTGTGTTTTTGAAAAGTGCTTCTTCATTTCAGCTCCCCTCCCTCTTTGTCACATATACATAGAAGAAAAGGCATTGCTTTCCAACACCTTTTCTTCTATCACTATATCATAAGCCTGTTTTATTATATACTACAATTATTTTGTTACTTCTTTCGTTAACGATACTTCATTTTTCTCTTTCATTTCACGCTCTAGTTTTGCAATTTTCATATCAAATGTATCACGCTCATTCTCTTCATTTATACGAAGCTCTAAATCACGAATGTGATCTTCAATTTCTTCGAATCGTAAGAACGGATTATTTTCATCCATTTTATGAATAGCAGTATTCATACGGCGGTTTGCATGCGCCATATTTTCACGTGCCATTAATTCCATACGCTTTGCGTTCATTTCTTTTAATTTATTTTTCATTTCTGAAAGACGACGCTCTAACTCATCAATTTGCTCTACAACACCAGCATACATTTCTTCTAAGCGAGTTACTTGCCCTTCATAATACGCTACTTCTTCTAATGCACGTTCATGCAATTGTAATTCGCCTGCTTCTTGTGCGATGATAGCTTGCTTTGATCTTTTATTAACGAAATAACTTGCTTGCTCAAGCTCACGAGCGAAGTTAGATTTTAATGTTTTATGACGCTGAATTAACTTCTCAATTTTTGTTATTTCACGCTCACTATCACGTAAATATTGGTTTAACATAGCAATTGGATTTTTTCTTTCTTTCTCATCTAACACATTATGAAAATCAGCTAAAATTGCATCGCGTACACGTCCGAATAAAGATTGTTTCATTATAATCTTCCTCTCTTCTACTTTATAATTTGATTTGATTTGATTTATTTTATATTAGTTTTTCATTAACTTGTTCCACTCATCTTCAAAGTTGCTATATGGTTTAGAACTTTCTGGAGCAGAATCAACAACTACATTTTTTTCTTTTTTCCACTCACGGTATCCGTAGTATAAAACTACTAATGCTACGATACCGATTAATGCTGGGGAATGAGAAAGTGCAATGGACAAACCGATTAAACCAACAATACCCCAAGCTAACTTTCCAAAGAATGATTTAGCTCGCACAAATGATTTATAGCTCCAGTACACAACTCCTGCTCCAATGGCGAATCCTACAATACCAGCAAGACTACCAAGAGCAATTAAAGCCAAAATACCGGCTGCGATAAACGCTAGAAATTGTTTCATCTTGTGCTTGCCTCCCTTCGATTTGATACTCTTATCTTAACTATTTTTTCATTTTTCCATAACGAGCTTAAGAACTGTTTTCAACTCAGACTTAAGACCGAGTTGCATTCAGCCTTTTGTAAAAATATAAGGAAAGATAGGATAACTCACTCTTTTATCGCACATAAAAAGCCGTACAGAGAATCTTCTCTGTACGGCTTCTGTTGCAACTAATAAAATTCATATTTAATTATGCTGTTTTATGATACTCTTTCTTTTCCGCCACTTTAGAAAACCTCGGGAAACCAATTAATATAGAAATGATTCCACATACTCCAACTAAAATTGGATAGAATGCATATGGCAACAATTCAATTGGAGATAAAGCTGCAAATCCTGCCGCTGTTAACATTTGAGCACCATATGGGATTAACCCTTGTATACAGCAAGAGAAAAGATCCAGTACACTCGCTGATTTACGGGGATCAATTTCATACTGATCCGCAATATTTTTCGCAAGCGGACCTGTAAAAATGATAGAGATTGTATTATTTGCTGTACACATATTCGTCATACTCACTAAACCAGCAATGCCGAACTCTGCTCCTTTTTTCGAACGAATATTACGTGTTAAAAGATTCATTAAATATTGAATACCACCATTATACTGAATAAGCTCAACCATACCACCTATTAAAATTGCAAGTAATACTAATTCCATCATACTGCCCATTCCAGTCGTTACACTTTTAAAGAAACTCTCTAACGTGTAACTTCCATCTATAAGGCCGATAACACCTGATAATACTGTTCCACCAGTTAATACAATAAGTACATTCCAACCAAGTAGTGCTGTAATAAGTACGCCTGCATACGGTAAAATTTTTATCCAGTCAAAGCTATGAGCTTTAACCTGCGTATCACTTCCTAAAGTCATTATTACTAAGAGTACAATTGTAATGATTGCAGCTGGCAATACAATTAAAAAGTTCGTTTTAAACTTATCTTTCATTTCTGTTCCTTGCGACCTTACAGCTGCAATTGTTGTATCAGAAATAAATGATAAATTATCACCAAACATCGCTCCGCCCACAACAGTAGCCATCGTTAGTGCAATTGAAATATCAGTTTGTCCACTAATACCTACAGCAATTGGCGCTAATGCAGCAATAGTTCCCATTGAGGTTCCCATCGCTAATGAAATAAATGCCCCTATAACAAAAATTCCAGCAACGATAAATCCTTGTGGTAAAATAGATAACGCTAAATTAACAGTTGAATCAACGCCGCCCATTCCTTTTGCTGTTTCAGAAAACGCCCCTGCAAGTACAAAGATTAATACCATAATCATAATATCCGGATTTCCTGCACCTTTTGCAAATCGTTCCACTTTCACATTAAAACTTTCTTTACGATTCATCGCTAATGCGATTCCTACTGCAATTGAAATCGCTACAAGTATCGGTAATTTATAGAAATCACCTGTAATAATTCCAGAACCAATAAATAGCGCCAAAAATACTCCAAGTGGTAATAACGCTAAACCATTTCCTCTCGTTTCTTTCAAAGTATCATCTCTCCCTAGTTTTCAACCTTTTCTAATGAACAACAAAAGACCTCTTCCAATGAGAAGAGGTCTTATACATCTATAAGAAACACTCTTCTCATCTTTCAAGCACATGCTTGCTGGATTTGGCACAGCACTCTAAAATCGAGTCCGCTGCCGAGGCATCGTAGGGCCAGTCCCTCCGCCTCTCTTTATAAGAAGGTTTCATATTTATTTTTTAATAATAATTTCTTTCCTAACTTTACTCGCTTACAAAACAAAAGTCAATTATTTTTTGTATAGATTTTTTTGGTAATTATACAAAAAAGTGAATAAACCAATCACTTTAACTTTTCGATTTCTTTATCCAATATTGAGATCCAATAAAATTTTCTATTTTTTATAGTCGCGATAATCCATTTCGTTGTATGCCATGCTAACTCATATTCTTCCTTTTTAACATCACCAATTTTATAAGCATCCTCTAACTCGTCTTCATCCAGTACATAGATCTCGCCGTTCGGTAACAATACTACATCTAAGTATAAATCATCGAAATAAGGTAAACCACGATCGTCTATTTTAAATTCTTTCGTCACATCGATATAATATTGCACTAATTGTTTTTGATTGTCTAACATAGCTGTAATTGCAAAGTTTTTCCCGTTTATAAAATATTGCATCCATGTATACCCATCACCTGCAATGCAAAGCTCTTTACCATTGTATTCTTTATAACTAGGCTCTCTCACCTTTTTTATATCCAATATTCCTAACATACCTGCTTCAACTTGTTTTACTGTGTATGTCTTCTCTATTAATCGCTTCCACGTAGAACCATCACCGTACTTACGTTTCATAACTTTCTCTCCTCTTCTACATACAGAAAAGCTCCCACATAATATGTGAGAGCTTTTCAAATCATAATTAAGCCGCTTGACCCTTTTCAGATATCTCTTTTAAATAGGCTTGTCCTTTTTCAGCGTCATATTGACCTTCCCACTTAGACATAACTACAGCCGCTAAAGAGTTACCTACAACGTTAACTGCTGTACGAGCCATATCTAGAATACGGTCAATCCCTGCAATAAACGCTAAACCTTCAGCTGGAATACCTACTGTACCAAGTGTTGCTAATAATACAACGAATGATACGCCCGGTACACCCGCGATACCTTTTGATGTAACCATTAATACAAGTAATAGCGTAATTTGTTGTGTAATGGATAATTCAATACCGTACATTTGCGCTAAGAAAATTGCCGCAATTGCTTGATATAACGTTGATCCATCTAAGTTAAATGAATAACCTGTTGGAATAACGAAAGATGTAATTGCTTTCGGACAACCGAATTTCTCCATTTTCTCCATAATTTTCGGTAAAACCGTTTCTGAACTTGCTGTAGAGTACGCTAAGATCAGCTCGTCTTTTAAAATCTTAAAGAATTGGAAAATGTTTATTCCAAAGATTTTCGCTGTAAGCCCTAATACGACCACAACGAAGAATATCATTGCCCCATATACTACAATGAGTAATTTCCCTAATGGAATTAATGAAGCTAATCCGAATGTAGAAACTGTAACACCAATTAATGCGAATACACCAAATGGTGCAAATTTCATAACTTGGTTCGTTACGTAAAACATCGCGTCTGCTACACCTTGGAAAAATTGTAGAACTGGTTTACCACGCTCACCAATTGCTGCTACACCTAAACCAAATAATACAGAGAAGAAGATAATCGCAAGCATATCACCTTCAGCTAATGATTTCATAATGTTCGTCGGAACAATATTTACAAACGTATCCGCGAACGAATGACTTTGTACTTGCTCTGTCGTAGCTGTATATTTCGAAATATCTGTCTTCGTTAATTTATCCATATCAACGCCGTTTCCTGGTTGGAAAATATTCGCTACCAATAGACCGACAACAATCGCAATCGTTGTAATAATTTCAAAGTAAAGAATTGTTTTTCCGCCTAGTCGGCCTAACTTCTTAATATCACCAACACCAGCAACCCCAACAACAATACTTGCTACAACAATCGGTACAACGATCATTTTAATTAATCGGATGAAAATATCACCAATTGGTTGTAAGTACTTCACCACTTCTTGATTGCCAAAGAAAATCGCCCCAACTGCAATACCAAGCGCAAGTCCTATTAAAATTTGCCATGCAAGTCCTATTCTTTTCATACTTGTGGTAACCCCCTCTTCGATGTGTCACTCTATCTCTCATTCTATCTCTATAAAACATGAAATTAAGAGTATTACATATTATTCGACAATTCACTACATTTTGTCCCTGTTAAAAATCATAAATCAAAATTTAAAATCTGACAACAAAATAAGTTTGCCCGAATACAAATAATTTTCTTGACAAAAACAAACCTCATGTCAGAAAACCTAACATGAGATCGATTCCGCACTAGTGGTTTATAGGTTTTTAAAGTGATGTTTCATCATGGAAAACTCCATCATTTCCCATGATTTTTTTAGAAAAAAATAGAAATTGATACCTTTTTTCTATACATTCAAGAATTTTAACTTTATGACAAACACTACGAAAAGATACTAAATTCCGACAAAACTTAGCAAATTTATAAAGTTTTCTTTACATTATGATTACAACGATAGACACCCTTCTTCTTCTTATGATATATACATTCAGAG
>NZ_BOQD01000165.1 GCF_018332515.1 Bacillus hominis
TCTCAAAGCAAGCAGCAAGACAATTCTTCTCAAGGCGAGCAGCAAAGCTCAGGAAGTAACAGCATTTATGACTTTAGTAAACCAGAAAATGACCATATTCATTCTCTACAAGATTTAATAGAGAAGCTGAAACAGTCTAGTGATTTTGTTAATTATCACACATCTGACGATGAAACGATGCCTTATTGGATTTCTTACTATCGTCCTTCACTTGATGGTGAGAAATTGCAAAAGTATTTAATGCCTACTCTAATGGAACGTCCTTGCGCTCCATTAGAAGAATTAAAAGAACATATTCCGATGAGTGGTATTACAATTACGAACGACTTACAAAAAATTGAGGACATGGTTTTAAAAGGCCATGCAATTATTCAATTAAATCAGCAAGATCAAAAGTGTATGCTTGCAAATATTGCAATTGATAATTATCGTGCACCAACTCCTCCATTAAATGAATCGACCGTTATCGGACCTCAAGAAGGCTTCGTAGAGGATATTGATACGAATATTAATTTAGTACGAAAACGCCTTCCTGTTTTAGAGTTACAAACAAAAGAAATGATTATCGGAGAGTTCTCAAAAACAAAAGTCGTTATGATGTATTTAAATAACTTAGCTGAGAAAGATAATGTAGATTTTCTAGAGGAATCATTACGGGCTCTTGAATATGATCAAATTAACGATAGTGCATATATACAAGAATTAATGGGGGAAAAATCTATTTTCCCGCTCTATATAAATACAGAGCGTACTGACAGAGTTACAAAGGCACTTATCGATGGCAAAATTGCTATTTTTGTTGATGGTTCTCCAAGTGTCCTCTTAACTCCTGTATCATATTTTGATTTTTTCATTTCGCCAGAAGACTATAACGTTTCTTGGTTATACGCTACATTTTCAAGGATTTTACGGCTAATCGCTGTTTTATTCTCAATTTGCGCGACACCATTATATGTTGCCACTTTAAACTATCACTATGAATTAGTTCCTAGTGATTTATTGGAAACGTTAATTTTATCAAGGGCGCAAGTACCGTTTCCACCTTTAATTGAAGCACTCTTCTTAGAACTTGCCATCGATTTATTAAGAGAAGCTGGCGCGAGATTACCGATGAAGGTCGGTCAAACACTCGGTATTGTAGGAGGTATCGTAATCGGACAGGCATCTGTCCAAGCTGGTTTAACGAGTAATATTTTATTAATTATCGTTGCATTATCAGCACTGGCTTCCTTTATTACGCCTATTTATAAAATGGGTAATGCGGTTCGATTACTCCGTTTCCCATTTCTCATATTTGCCGAAATAGGAGGACTTTTCGGGATTTCTCTTGGATTTATCTTTTTATTTACCCATTTATTTAGACTTACATCCTTACGTAAACCGTACGCTTTGTTTTATCCGACAAGACAACAATCCGTTAAAGATTCATGGATTCGGTTTCCATTAACAATGATTGATACAAGAGATGTACAAGCAAGACCACAACATGTAAAAAAATCTGCAAAAGGGATTTCAACAAAACATAGATCCGATTTTGATGATTAAGAAATGAGGTGCATTGATGAGTAAAGTTCAAGAAAAATATCAAATATCTCCTATCTTTGTTTTCTTCTTAATTCACAGTGCACAGTTTGGTGCCGGAGTTCTTGGATTCGCTCGAATTATTGCAAAAGCCGCTGGATATGACGGCTGGATAGGCGTTCTAATTATAGGAATTTGTATCCATATCCTTATATGGATGATGTATTTTTTATTAAAAGAAACAAACGGAAACTTAGTTGATTTACATCGACAAACATTCGGAAAATGGCTAGGAAACAGCGTTACTCTCATCTTTATGGCTTATTTTTTAATCATCAGTATTTCCGTCATTCGAACATATGTTGAGATTATTCAAGTATGGATGTTTCCTACCGCGTCAACTTGGATGTTAACAATCTTTTTATGCTTAGCTAGCTACTACATTATTTCTTCTGGATTCCGTGTCATTACTGGTATTTGCGTCATCTCAGTTGGCGGTACATTGGGATATTTATTTCTTAGTCTATTCGTTTTGAAATACTCACATTTGTCTAATTTACTACCTGTGTTCACACATTCTTTTTCAGATATTTTAAAAGCCGCCAATCTGTCAATCTACAGTATGACAGGGTTTGAAATTTATCTCATGGTTTACCCATTTGTGAAAAATCCGAAGCAATCTCATAAATTCGCTCAATACGGAGCATTATTTTCAAATCTTCTATATTTATTTAGTACCCTTTTAGCCTTTTCATTTTTTAGTGAGAAACAATTGTTAAAAACGATATGGTCACAACTTTCTATGACCCAAGTAATCCAATTACCGTTCATAGAAAGGCTGGAATATATTGCGATTTCAGGCTATGCGCTTACTATTATTACAAGTTTTATCCTTCCGTTATGGGCGGCAACAAGAGGAACTCATGAAATATTTCGCGTAAAACAAAGAGGTGTCCTAATCGCTTTCATCCTTATTACTCTCATTGTTTCACAGCTTTTAACAAACAGACATGACATTAATACTTTTATTAGTAATTCCGGAAAAGCTAGTTTTTGGCTCATGTATGTATACATCCCTATCCTATTTATTATTGTGTGGGTGAAAAGAAAATGGAAAAAATCAAAAGCAAATTAATACTTATTTCTTGTATAACATTCTTCAGTCTAACTGGATGTTTACAAAAAAATATTATCGATGATGTACAGCTTATTCAAGGAACTATATTTGACGTAGCAAAGGATAATAAAGTAAAAGTGTCATTCGTTTGTCCCATTCAGAAAAAAGGAAATAAAGTTCAAGTTTTTGAAGGAACGGCAAATGCGGTAAAACAAGTAAAAGCAGACACATCTTTAGAGTCTTCTCAACCCTTTGCTAGCGGGCAAATGCGTGTCGCTCTATATACTATAAGACTTGCCAAAAAAGGAATGTCTACTTCATTCGATACATTACTTCGAGATGTGAATATAGGGAACGCTTTATATGTTGGCTTATTAGAGGGGAATGGTACTGAACTTTTAAAAGGGAAATATACGACTTCATACAACGTTGCAATTTATATAAAAAAATTGTTAGAACATAATATGGAGACCGGTCCTTTACCAAAGGATAACCTGCATATAGGAGCATTCCGTTATTATCAAGAAGGGCAAGACTACTATATTCCCATTCTAAAGAAGCATGGTGATAAAATAAAAATCAACGGAATTGGTCTTTTTAAAAAGGATAAATATATCGGTAAAATCGCTGAAAAAGATATGTTCATATTTAAAGGACTATTAGAGAAACACAAATTAGATTCACACGAATTTAAAACGGATTCTGCGTACGTAATGATTAATAATATTCGTTCTGTTCCAACTTACGATATAAAAATTAAAAACGGGAAGCCTTCTTTTTTCATTCACGTTCATCTTGATGCACGTATTCAAGAATTATCGAAGCAAATTAACTTAGAAAATAACAAGAACACAAAAAACATTGAAAAAAATGTCCAAAAACAATTGGATGTACAGGCTACCAAATTAATTAAGCAGTTTAAATCTTTAAACGTAGATCCTCTCGGGCTAGGTGCAAAGTATAAGCAACATTATCGCCCATTCAAGTTAGAAGAGTGGCGACGTATGTACAAAGATGTTCCGATTAATATAAAATACAGCGTAAATATTACAAATTCTGGTGTAATTGAATGATAAATGATTGAACTCCTCTCTCCAGCATGATACAACGGAGAGAGGAGTTTTTATTTTAGAGAGAGAAGATATTTATGGGGGAGCTTATGTCTAAAAAATTAGTAAAGCCTATTTTAAACGGTATTTTATTTCTCGGCGTCTTTTTATTTGCTCATACATACTTGAAAAATGATTCCTTCACACGTTATTTACTTGTCGTTATACCAATGTTACTTGTTGGTATGTTTGGCATCGACCTTATTTTATCTATTTTAATTAAAAAAGAAGAATAACGAGCGAACATCTTATTTCAATAAGATGTTCTTTTCATTTCATAATCACCTTATGTTACAATAAAATTCGGCAGAAAACGAGAAAGGATGAAACAACATGACAAACGAAAAAGGTTTAGATAAAGGGTACGAACTTGTTGCAAAAATGCATGAAGAATTCGGACATCCTGTGACAAGTACTCCAACAAAACTAACAGAAGAGCGTGCAAAAATTCGTGCTAGCTTTATGCAAGAAGAGCTAGAAGAATTTCTAGAAGCAACAACTGTTGAAGATCAATATGATGCACTTATTGACCTTATTTACTTTGCATTCGGAACGTTTGCAGAAATGGGCGTACGTCCAGATAAAGGATTCGAAATTGTAAACAATGCTAACATGGCAAAACTATTCCCTGATGGAAAGCCTCGATTCCGTGAAGGCGACGGCAAAATTTTAAAACCAGAAGGCTGGGAAGCACCAGAACCACAACTTCGTGCGGAAATTGAACGTCAACGTCAAGAGGCGGAAAAAAACTGCTAGGATCTCCTAGCAGTTTTTTATTATGTCTTTTTTCCTTTGGCCCATTAATGACCCACGTGTCCCGCGTGTCCTGCTGCTCCTGCAGTACCAGCTGCTGCTCCTGCTGCCGTCCCTGCTCCAATTCCACCTGCCCAAGGCTGTTGTTGCTGCTGATACTGTTGGTATTGTTGTTGACCTTGATGATGTTGTTGACCTTGGTGATGGTGTTGACCTTGATGATGTTGTTGACCTTGGTGATGGTGTTGACCTTGATGATGTTGTTGACCTTGGTGATGGTGTTGACCTTGGTGATGATGTTGACCTTGGTGATGGTGTTGACCTTGGTGAGTTTGATAAAGGACAGCCTGCGGGTGAATTTGATGCTGACCTTGGTGATGTACTTGTTGCTGATGATGGCCGTGGTGTTGATGTTGCCCATGATGACCGTGGTGTTGATGCTGGCCTTGGTGACCATGATGGTGACTTTGATGAGTTTGATAAAGAACAGCCTGCGGATGAATTTGATGATGACCGTGGTGCTGATGATGTACTTGTTGTTGATGGTGGCCGTGGTGCTGATGATGGCCATGATGTTGATGATGGCCGTGATGCTCATGGTGTACATGATGACCGTGAACACCTTGAGGGAAGCCGCCGATTCCACCAGCTACAACACCGACGCCAGGTACAGGAAATCCTGTTTGTACGCCTCCCACAAAAGATGGAAATGTAGTTGGCATACCTACAGGTACTCCTCCTTGTGCTCCTCCTACGAAAGATGGAAATGTAGTTGGCATACCTACAGGTACTCCTCCTTGTGCTCCTC
>NZ_BOQD01000166.1 GCF_018332515.1 Bacillus hominis
ATTAACTTTATTATATTATAATATCCAAATAATAAAAATAATCAGAAAAAATACTGGTAAATATTAACTAACCTTCTTATAATAAAACGTGGGGCTAATGTGAGAGTTTAGTTTTACACAAATAGGGGGAAGAAACATGTCAAAAAAATTACTTTCTTTATTTTCTGCAGTAATCGTAGCAGCTTTTGTAATAACCGGCTGTGGTCAAAGCGATACGACAAATAAAGAACAAAAAGAAACTGCAAGCAAAACAGAAAAAACGGATACAGCGAAAGAAAATAAACCTGAAGAAAAAAAATCAGAAGATAAAAAAACTGAAGATAAAAAGCCTGAAAATATAGCTACTGGCTCAAGTGATTACTCTAAGCTGATTTCCTATATGGAAAAAGAAACAGGTGGTAAAACAAAAGTTCTTTTTGAAAATAAGGAACCACAAGTCCATAAAGCTGAAGATGTTTCAGTATCAATGAATAGTTATACCTTAGTTGAATTTAATGGATTCCATACGGACTTTAACATTCCATTTAACCGTCAAACAGAGGGCGGAGTTATTCTTGTGAACTATAGCGTAAAAAATAGTTCAGCTAAAGATATCTATTATATGCCAGCATTGGACATGTCGTTTACTGGTGCGCAGAAAGTATATAGTAACTATAAAGATTTAATTCCAAAAGAAGATCAGCTACCAACTAAGCTTGCTCCAACGAATGATTACTTAGTAAAAGCAGGAGAAACTATTTCTGGTTATATCGCTTATCCATTTGGAAAAGATGATTTAGCAAAAATTTCAAGTCTCTCAACAGTCTCAGTCACAGTTCCAACTGCACAAGCTAATAAAGGGAAATTTGATGCCCCAATCGGAAGCCCTGGAAACTTTTCATTAAGTTTAAACGCTCAAGGCGCTGAAAAGGTTGCAGCAGATAAAGCTTTCTATCAAGATAAAGTAACTGCTAATAACATGGGCGATAAAAAAATGCTAAAAGAACAATCCGGCATTAATAATAGTCAAGAATTAGGTGCTGTCAACGTTACATTAGATGGATATCAATTTGCTCAATTCACGCCAAACTCTGTCGAGGCTCCACGATTTGCAAATTTCAAAAATGGTATTGTTCTATTAACAGTAAAATTCAAACTTGATAACAAAGATACGCAAGACGTCGCACTATCTCCTATAAGCTCTACATTGAGAGTTAATGATGGTACACAATATACGATTAGTGAAGGTATGCTATTAAATTACGACTATAATGCTTCCGTTAAAACCGGAACGTCTGGAGAGTTACTACAAGTATATACATTAGATCAAGAGCAGTATGAAAAAATTTGGAAAGACAAAAGCTTTGAGATTGAGTTAGGACCTATGAGAAATAAAGAGGCAAAAGATATTTCACAAGGTAAAAAAGCTAAGTTTACATTACCTAAATAAATTACTGAATATATAATAAGAAAATTAAACCCTTAACGAACCACGAAATCCTCTAGCAGCATAGTATGAATCTGCTCCATTGTGGTACACGAAAACGTGTCCGAAGCGGTAATCGCAAAATAGAGCACCACCAAGTTCTCTAATGTCTGAAGGTGTTTGTACCCAACTCGATGATTTCATATCAAAATCTCCAAGTTGTTGTAACTCTCGATATTGTTCTTCAGTTAATAGTTCAATACCCATAGCAGCTGCCACATCAATAGCGTTATTTTCTGGTTTATGCTTCTTTCTTGCTTCTAACGCTTCAAGATCATAACAAAGACTTCTACGGCCTTTAGGACTCTCCTTCGAACAATCATAGAAAGTATATTCATCCTTCTCTTCATCATAACCAACAACATCCGGCTCACCGCCAGTTACTTCCATTTCATTAATGGACCACAATTTTTCATTATTAGTAGTCAGCTTTGCTTCCACTGTAGCCCATTCAAGACCTTCATGGCGGTTCATGTTTTTCTCAAAACGAGCTTGTAATACTTTTAATAGTTCTTCACGTTGTTCTACAGCTAACTCATTTTTATTCTCTGTCATATTCGTCCTCCGAATTACGTTTCCTTATAATCACTTAAATCTTTTTAATCATGATTTAAATGCAGTTTACAACAATCTGGCCCGATTGCACAACGAAAAATCCTTGTACGTATATCCATTATATAGTACTAAAACCTTTCATGCTTTCTCCAAGAATATAGTGTGAAAACCACATCAAATTCTGCTTCATAATAGCTACATTCATTCCTGGCTGATTAGGGCTATATGCCATTCCTTTAAATATAATTAATTCTGTATCAACTTCCATATCCATTAATCCTTGATATAGATCATATGCATTTGTAATTGGAATTCTTACGTCCATTTCCCCATGTTGAATTAACGTAGGTGTACATGCTGATTTAATATATGTCATTGGCGATGTTTTCCTATATATATCTGGATCATTCCATGGAGTATTTCCTAAATGCATTCTAATAAAGTAAGGGATATCTGTATTTACATAATGGGTACTCCAGTTAGTAATTCCGCCCCCAACTGAAATAGCTTTAAATCTACTACTAAATGTAGAACAGAAAGCTGATATATATCCTCCGTTACTCCATCCCATAACTCCTACTCTATCTTTATCTACCATCCCTTTTTCTACTAGTTCATCCACTCCAGATATAACATCATCGTAGTCAGCGATTCCTGGTTTTCTATAGTTTGCTTTTAAAAATTCATTACCATAACCAGAACTTCCTCTGTAGTTTGGCTCTAAAACTATAAAGCCTTTTTCGATAAACTGTTCAATAGGATATTTCTCATTAAAACAGTCTGAAAATATCGGAAAAGATGCCCAAGCCGGCCCCCCGTGAATTACTACTAATAAAGGATATTCTTTATTAGTGTCAAACTCTACTGGCGTTGATAAAACACCTTCTATTTCAAGACCATCACTACTTTTCCATGAGATGATTTCCCTTTTACTTTTAAGTTTCCCTTTGAAAAAGCTATTTTCATCCGTTATTTTTTTATCGTCTAAATAGATTTCAAAAGTTTCATTTGTTATAGCCTTATTATAGGTTATATGATTTCCATCCTTTGTTATAGAAGCATCCATTATAAAGCCATCTACTTTTTCGCTTAATATTTCCACAGCGCCATCTTCAGCTAGCAACCCAATAAGATAGTTCGTTTTATTTTGCCATCTAATTAAAATCCCTTTAGCTGTCCACTGTAATGGCATAACCGTACTATCAAAATCTGTTAAAGGTTGAAGTAGCTCTCCAGTATTCATATCATACATCTCTAATGTACTATCTTGTATATGGTTTCTATAGTAATCCTTCTCTCTTATGCTTGCTGAGTAACATACTTTACTACCTTCAGGAGAAAAACAAACGCTCCCTCCCAACAACTTGTCCATATTCATTTTTTGTAGTTCCCCAGCTTCAATATCTAATATGTATAGATCACCATTCATATGATCGCTGGGGCTTGGTGTAGCCATAAATACAACCTTTGTCCCATCATTTGAAATATCAAATCCATGGATATAAAAATCCTTACCATCAGTTAATGGATAAACGCCGCTAATCTCTCGTTCCTCTTTATCATTTTGTATCACTTTTTCTATTTCAATGTAATATAAACAATTATTCTGATGTTCCTTACCTACATGTTGGAAATCCCCATATAGCTCCTTACGTTTCTTTATTTCCTCGCATTCTTTTGATTGTGCAACATAATAAAAACCTTTACCAGTAGGCCCCCATTTGAATGTACTGATCCCTTCTTCCTCATCAGTAATTTGCACACCGTTATAACCATCTAGTGACTTAACAAAGATCTGATTTTTCCCGCCATCAACTGGGCTAAGGTATGCGATATTCCTAGAATCCGGGGACCATAACGGGCATGTACTATCTATATCCCCATTTGTTAATGGGTAACTCTGTCCCTTATCTTTTTCATATATCCATACATGATTCCTATATGTATTGTCTTTCCAATTAGCCGTCTTCTTTATAAATGCTACGTTTTTTCCATCATCACTTATATTTGTACTTGATAAGGTTGGTAACGAAATAATCTCTTCTATACTTAAATATGTTTTTTCTTTCACGTTCATTAATAAGCCCCCTTGTAATACCTAGTAATCTATCCTCTCTTCTTTTCATAATAAAGGAAATTGTTCACGAATACTTAAAATGATAATGAAAAATTCAGAAAAATTAAAGTAATACTTTAATGGAGTACGGGTAGCCTGACTTTCTCCTATCGATTTTAGATGTTCTTTTTAACACAAAAATACCCCTTTAGATAGCTATATCTAAAGGGGTAAAACATCGTATCTTTATTTCAAATCCACCAATCTCCTACTCAACCGTAACAGATTTAGCTAAGTTACGTGGCTTATCAACGTCACACTCGCGGTGAAGTGCTGCGTAGTATGAGATAAGTTGTAATGGAATAACTGCTACTAGCGGTGCTAGTGCTTCGTGTACAGCCGGTAATACGAAGCTGTCACCTTCCATTTCTAAGCCTTTCATTGAGATGATACATGGGTTAGCTCCGCGTGCTACTACCTCTTTCACGTTACCACGAATTCCAAGGTTTACGTGCTCTTGTGTAGCAAGTGCGATAACCGGTGTACCGTTTTCGATTAAGGCGATTGTACCGTGTTTTAATTCTCCTCCAGCAAAGCCTTCTGCTTGGATGTAAGAGATTTCTTTTAGTTTTAACGCACCTTCTAAACCTACGAAGAAGTCTACGCTACGTCCGATGAAGAAGCAGTTACGCGTTGTTGCTAAAAATTGTTTTGCTAATGCGTCCATTTCTTCTTTTTGATCACAAAGTACTACCATTGCGTTTGCTACAAGTCCTAACTCCTGTGTTAAATCAAAATTAAGAGCTTCACCTTTCGCTTTTGCAATGTCAGCCGCTAAGATTGAAAGTACTGCAAGCTGAGCTGTGTATGCTTTCGTCGATGCAACTGCGATTTCTGGTCCTGCGTATAATGGAAGTGTGTAATCAGCTTCACGAGAAAGCGTAGAACCAGGTACGTTCGTAATCGTTAATGCTTTATGACCCATTTCATTTGTTTGCACAAGTACTGCACGGCTATCAGCTGTTTCACCACTTTGTGAGATGTAAATGAAGAATGGTCTTTCTGTTAATAATGGCATGTTGTAAGAGAATTCACTTGCTACGTGTACTTCAACTGGTACTTTCGCAAATTTCTCAATGAATTGCTTTCCAACAAGACCTGCATGATAACTTGTTCCACATGCAATGATGTAAATACGATCGCTATCTAAGATTGCATTACGAATATCTGCATCCAGTTCAATCTCGCCATTTTCACCTTGGTACTTTTGAATAATATTACGGATTACAAGTGGTTGCTCATCGATTTCTTTTAGCATGAAATGAGGATATGTTCCTTTTTCAATATCACTTGCGTCTAATTCCGCTGTATAAGGTGCACGTTCAATCGTTTCACCTTGTAAGTTTTTAATTGTAATGCTTTCTTTCGTTACAATTACGATTTCTTTATCCATTAACTCGATAAATTGATCTGTAACTTGTAACATCGCCATAGCGTCGCTCGCCACAACATTAAAGTTGTCACCAACACCTACTAATAGCGGGCTTTTGTTTTTAGCAACATAAATCATGTTTGGATTTTCAGCATCAAGTAGTCCGATTGCGTAAGAACCATGTAAAAGAGATAACGTGTTACGGAATGCTTCTTCTACACTTAGTCCTGTGCTTACTTGTTGTTCCATAAGCTGCACGATAATTTCTGTATCTGTTTCACTTACGAACGTTACATCTTGTAAATATTCTTTTTTCACTAATTCATAGTTTTCAATTACACCGTTATGAACTAATGTAAAACGCTTTGATGTACTTTGATGCGGATGCGCGTTTACTTTGCTTGGAACACCATGTGTAGCCCAGCGTGTGTGACCGATTCCCACACTTGCTGCTACATTCTCCTCTACGACTTCGCGAAGTTTTGCAATACGGCCTTTTTCTTTGTATACAACAACACCGTTCTCTGCTTGTACTGCAATACCTGCTGAATCATATCCACGATATTCTAGCTTTTCTAAACCTTTTAATAAAATTTCCTTTGCATCTTGCTCTCCAATAAATCCTACGATTCCACACATGTTTAGTCGCCGTTACAAATGCTTACACTGCTCTGCGAACATGTAACGACATAGTCCGATACCATTTTTATTTGTACTAAAAAAACGGATTACATATTGCTAGCCCTGTAAGCTTGTAACGGCTTTCACCTTCCTCTCGATTGGGTTAAAGTCCGTATATACTTATACAGCTAGTATTCATCCGTTCCTTTTCTCTCATCACACTTCCACCTTTGTCCACTAAGTCACCTTAATGTTTTAAGTAAAAGTTTGCGGTTGTGATGAACAACCGGGAGTCATCCGCCGAAATCTCGATAAAACTCCACCTCGTCAACTACACTACTTGTAGCTCTGGCGCTTTTATAATTTACAATATTTACTTTGAGAAAAAGAACAAGACCATCTTATAACAAACATGATAAACCCGTCAATGAAATTTTTTTCATCGTCTATAAAACATATGAAAAAGGAGCACTTCTTGTGCTCCTTTTCAATAAATTCATTGAATTATTCAGCGCCAACTTCAGCTTTAACAACTTCTACAATACGATGTACATATCCATCACAAACCTCTTGTGTTGGTGCTTCTGCCATTACACGAATAAGTGGCTCTGTTCCAGATGGACGAACAAGAATACGACCGTCGCCGTTCATTTCTTCCTCTACAACTTGAATAATTTCTTTAATTTTTTCATTTTCTAATGCTAACTTTTTATCTGTTACACGAACATTTACTAGTAATTGTGGGAATTTCGTCATCTCACTTGCAAGCTCAGATAATGGCTTTTTCGTCATTTTCATGATGTTTACCAGTTGAAGTGCACTTAACATTCCATCACCAGTTGTAATGTAATCAAGTAAAATAATGTGACCTGATTGTTCTCCGCCCAGGTTATATCCACCACGTTTCATTTCTTCCATTACGTAGCGGTCACCAACTGCTGTTTTATCACTTGTAATATTGTTTGCTTCAAGTGCTTTGTAGAAACCTAAGTTACTCATAACTGTTGAAACAACTGTATTATGTTTTAATTGACCAGTTTCTTTCATATACTTCGCACAAATAAACATAATTTGATCGCCATCAACGATGTTTCCTTTTTCATCTACAGCGATTAAACGGTCGCCATCACCATCAAAAGCAAGTCCGATATCAGCACCTTTTTCTTTTACTAATTCAGCTAAGACTTCTGGATGTGTAGATCCTACGCCTTCGTTAATATTCATACCGTTTGGAGAAGTTCCCATCGTTGAAATATCAGCTTCTAAGTCTGCAAATAAGTATGGAGCTAAAGAAGAAGTCGCACCGTGTGCGCAATCTAAAGCGATATGTAAACCAGAGAAATCTTCCTCTACAGTTTGTTTAATGTATTGTAAATATTTTTGTCCACCTTCAAAGTAATCGCTCACTTGGCCAAGGTTAGTACCTGTTGGACGTGGTAACTCGTCAACTTCTTTGTCTAATAATGCTTCAATTTCTGCTTCTTGCTCATCTGTTAATTTGAAACCATCTGAACCGAAGAACTTAATTCCATTATCTTGTACTGGATTATGAGATGCAGAAATCATAACACCCGCTTGTGCATCTAAAGCTTTTGTTAAATAAGCCACACCTGGTGTAGAAATAACACCAAGACGCATTACTTCTGCTCCAGTTGACAATAGACCTGCTACTAAAGCGCCTTCTAACATATGTCCAGATACACGTGTATCACGGCCGATAATTACTTTTGGACGATCTGTATCTTTTGTTAATACATAGCCTCCAAAACGTCCAATTTTGAACGCTAATTCAGGTGTTAACTCCTTATTCGCAACCCCGCGTACTCCATCTGTACCAAAATATTTACCCATTATGATTCGCTCCTTTTTCTTGCTCTTTTTGATTATCTACTGTTGGTTCTTTGCTCGGTTCTTGGCCCGGTTCTTTTTCTTTTTCTTTATTTTTTTCCTGATCCTTTTCTGGATCTGGTTCAGGATTTTTTGGCTTTTCAGTTTGATTTCCCTGATTGTTTGTTGAATCTGGGTGTTCAATATTACCCTGTACTTCTTTATCTGGCTTTTCTTTCTTCACAATTGTAACTTTAGCACTTTTTTGTTTTGGCTCTATCGAAATATTACCAGGACCGCTTACTTGAATAGAAATATCTTTTGTTCCCGGAGATGCATTTTGTAGATTAATCACCGCTGCTATTTGAGCAGCTGTTATTTTATCTACTATACTTGCTTCTCCTGAAATATCAACGCTTATCTTCCCATCCTGCGGCGAAAGTAGCTGAGCAGTAACATCGTTCGGAATTCCACTTTTTTGAATCGGGATACCATCAATAGTTTTACTTTTCGTTTGTTTTACCTTTTGTACCCCTATGGAAACCTTCACTTGATTTGGTTTTGCACTTGTTACACCTTTTGGCAATAAAACAGAGGCATCGAATGTTGTAGAATCCGTCAATTGACTAAGATCTACCTCGACCCCCTCTATAGATTGTATATTATCCAAAATATCTTTTGGACCTGCTATCGTTACTTCCTTCGGCTCAACACTGATATTTGTAACAGCTAAACCTTCTGGTAAATTCCCTTTTTTCGCATATGTTAAAGGAACTGTTTTTTCGACGTTATTTGCTGTAGCTTGTGTCGCTACATTCACCGTTACACTAATTTTAGATGGACTCGTTTTTACATTTAAACGTTTTCCTTCTTTATTGTACAATGTAACCTCTGCTGTTTTTGTAACGGTTTTATTAATACCTTTTAAATCTATATATGCCTTAGCAGATGAAATACTTTCTATTTCTTCTTTTGTTCCAACTACTTCAACAGTGTCAGGCTTAATACTTGATTTATCAACGGTAGCACCTGCTGACATCTGATCTTCATTAGATAACTTCAAGTCTACATGAACATACTTTTTCGCTTTTTCATGAAGTGTGACTTTAATTGTTGATGGTTGAACTGTCCCTTTCACTTCATCTGGAAGCCCGTTTGCTTTTAAAGCAACTTCATAAGTTCCTTTTGGACGGCCTTCTAAATCAACTGGTATATCAAATTGTCTTTTGTTTTTCGTTGCAGCAACCGCTGCTTTAGGACCTTCTAATTTTACCTTGACTCCCTCTGAGGGAATACCACTTACAATATACTTCTCTTCGTCATATTTAAGGTTAATATCATAATTAGTTAATGTTTCTTTTGCTTCATTGACGAAAGGTAATACATTTGATGTCGTATTTTTTTCAGTTAAAGTTGCTGACATAAAAAGCATACACGCCAATAGTAATGAGATCCCTTTTAAAAACCAATGATTCTCCATTAACTTATCCATGACGCTTTCTCCTCCAATTCCATAAAGACGAAGAAGTCGTTTTTTCATTCCCACTAAATTCTGTTAACAACATATCCTTCAGTTGTTCTGACTTCAGATCACGATGTAACTTACCGTTTTTCGTTAAAGAAATTTGGCCTGTTTCTTCCGACACAACTACTGTAATACTATCAGTAACTTCACTAACTCCCATTGCAGCGCGATGCCTAGTTCCTAATTCCTTAGAAATAAACGGACTTTCTGATAACGGAAGATAACATGCTGCTGCTTTAATTGTACTTCCTTGCATAATTACTGCTCCGTCATGAAGAGGCGTATTTGGAATAAAAATATTAATGAGTAATTCTGATGACACATTTGCGTTCAACGGAATACCCGTTTCCACATAATCACCCATACCGGTCTCTTTTGATAAAGTAATTAATGCACCAATTCTACGTTTTCCCATATATTCCGTTGCTTTCGCTATCGCTGTTGCAACAATTTCGGGTTCATCGTCCTCGTGAGTTCCCACACGCGAAAACAAGCTACCTCGTCCTAGCTGCTCAAGTGCTCTTCGCAATTCTGGCTGAAAAATAATAATAACAGCTAAGAATCCCCACGTTAATACTTGTTCCGTTAGCCAATATAGCGTATGCAATTCAAGTAAAATACTGATCATCCGGACGACAATAATAACTGTAATACCTTTTAAAAGTTGAACAGCCTTCGTACCCCGGATTATAAGAATTAGCTTATATATAATAAACCATACAACAGCAATATCTAATGCCGTACTAAGATATTTCAAAATGGTTGTATCTTCAAAAGGCATGCTAACCCTTCCTCCTACTTACGAGCAATTCTATCCATATATTGAAATATTGTTTTATGCTCTATCTGTATGTATTTCCAACAACTAGTTAATTATACCATACATGAAACAAACGACAATTACAAACGACCCCCTTTGGCCTAAATTGGTAAGATGTCAAACTTTCTTACCCTACAGTACAGTATAATATAAGTCATTATTATACGCCTATTTTCAAATAAAAAAAGCAACTTCTCAGTTGCTTTTCTTACATTTATTTTAGTTTTTCACCGAATAAAGAACCCATTAAAGCAACCGCTGTTGTTGCTGTTCTGTTTCTCTCATCTAAAATCGTATTTACTTCAACAAATTCAGCAGATGTAACAATATCAGCTTCTGCTAACATTTCCATCGCTAAGTGGCTTTCACGATACGATAGACCACCAATTACAGGCGTCCCAACTCCTGGTGCATCATGAGGATCAAGACCATCTAAATCTAATGATAAATGAACACCGTCAGTATGAGATAAATAAGCAATTGTTTCTTCCATAACAGCCGTCATACCCATACGATCAATTTCATGCATTGAAAATACTTTAATGCCTTCATTACGAATAAAGTCTTTTTCCCCTTCATCTAATGCACGTGCACCGATAATTACAACGTTCTCTTTTTTCACTTTCGGGTATGCCCCATATAAGTCTATAAGTGAAGAATGTCCATAACCTAAACTTGCAGCAAGTGACATACCGTGAATATTTCCTGATGGTGAAGTTTCTTCTGTATTTAAATCACCGTGTGCATCATACCAAATAACACCTAAATTTTTATAATGTTTCGCTACACCAGCTAACGTACCGATAGCAATACTATGATCGCCGCCCAATACAAGTGGAAAACGACCTTCTTCTATAATATGATCAACCTTACTTGCTAATTCATTACATACAGTTGCAACTTGTGTAAGGTTTCTTAAATTTGTATTTTCATCTATTTCTTTTTCTCTCTCTATACATATATCTCCCATATCTTTTACGTTATATCCAATTTCTTCGATTCTTTCAATTACCCCTGCATAACGGATCGCGCTTGGTCCCATATCAACCCCACGACGCATCTGTCCTAAATCCATTGGAACTCCAATAACTGAGATTTCTTTTTTCATAGATAGTATCCCCCTTTTATGCCTTCACTAAATATTTTAAATCTTTTATATAGTCTGACTCAACTCGACATTTTTCTGCATGGATATACATTTTATTCACTTATATTTACGTTGGAATCCCAATTTTTAAACTATTCTATGTATAAAGTTAACTTAATGAACCAACTAACTTTTCTATTAGCTAATATTTTTATGAGTGCTTTTCTCCATCACCACCTAGGATTACACAAAATATTCTCAAATAACTGGATTAAAAAAACACTTCTATATTTAGAAGCGTTTTTCTGATGCTAATTTCCACACTGCTGCAATATTTTTTGCTGTCATTTCGATATTCTCTTCTGCCGCTTTATATGCTTCTTCTAATGTCATTGGACTGGCTGTAATACTAAACACTGCATCAATTCCCTTTTCATAAACAATTGTATAGTTCGGAGATACAGATCCACCAATAGCAATTACAGGAATATGACGACATTTCGCCCGCTTCGCGACACCAACAGGAGCTTTTCCATAAGCTGTTTGTTCATCTATTCTTCCCTCACCAGTTACAATAAGATCGGCACCCTCTATACACTTATCAAAATTTGTATAATCTAATACAATTTCAATCCCTTTTCTTAGTTGTCCCTTTAGCACTGCAACGACAGCGGCTCCCATTCCTCCAGCTGCCCCCGCACCTGGTATTTCAGATACATCAAAAGACACATGTTGTTTAAGTATATTAGCATAATGTTTTAAATTCTCATCTAGCTCTTTCATCATCTCTACATTTGCACCTTTTTGTCTCGCAAATATAAAAGATGCCCCGCTCGGTCCAACTAAAGGGTTATCTACATCACATGCTGCTTCTAACTTTATATCCTCCAGGCGTGAATCAATCCTAGAAAGGTCAACGGTGGTTATCAAATGCAATGTCCCTCCAGAAGGTTCTATTACCTCACCTTTCCTATTTATAAATCTTGCGCCTAAGGCAGATAGCATACCAGCCCCACCATCATTTGTAGCACTTCCTCCAAGCCCTAAAATAATGTGTTTAGCTCCTTGATCTAATGCATGTAATATAAGTTCACCTGTCCCTTTTGTCGTTGTAATAAGCGGGTTTCTCCTTTCAATTGGAACGTGTTGTAATCCTGATGCTGCTGCCATTTCAATAAATGCTGTCTTCTTATCCTTAGACATACCATAAAAGGCTTGCACGCTCCCTCCAAGCGGTCCTGTCACACTAAGTTTTATAATTCTCCCCATTGTAGCACCAACAAGAGATTCAACCGTTCCTTCGCCTCCATCTCCAATTGGTACTTTAACATACTCTGCTTTAGGGAAAATTGCTGCAAAGCCTCTTTCAATAGCTTCACATACCTCTATAGCTTTCAGGCTTTCTTTATATGAATCCGATGCAATGACAACTTTCATAATTACCTCCCCCTTATTCAATCCTTTTTTTCATTCTAAACGATATACGGAAAAGTTTCCTTTTGGAATGGAATTTAAACACAAAAAAAGCTTACATCATTTGATGTAAGCTTTCCTTATTTATATGGAGCCTAGCGGGATCGAACCGCTGACCTCCTGCGTGCAAGGCAGGCGCTCTCCCAGCTGAGCTAAGGCCCCTTAGTAATTAAGCGGAAGACGGGATTCGAACCCGCGACCCCAACCTTGGCAAGGTTGTATTCTACCACTGAACTACTTCCGCGAAAATGGTGAGCCATGAAGGATTCGAACCTTCGACCCTCTGATTAAAAGTCAGATGCTCTACCAACTGAGCTAATGGCTCGTAAATGGCTGGGCTAGCTGGATTCGAACCAGCGCATGACGGAGTCAAAGTCCGTTGCCTTACCGCTTGGCTATAGCCCATTAATATTTACTAGTATGGTTATCTTTTCAAAAAAATAAACCCTTTCAGGTTATTTTAAAGAAAATGGTGGAGGGGGGCAGATTCGAACTGCCGAACCCGAAGGAGCGGATTTACAGTCCGCCGCGTTTAGCCACTTCGCTACCCCTCCGACATTTAAAAATATATGGTGGAGGATGACGGGATCGAACCGCCGACCCCCTGCTTGTAAGGCAGGTGCTCTCCCAGCTGAGCTAATCCTCCAAAAGTGATGACCCGTACGGGATTCGAACCCGTGTTACCGCCGTGAAAGGGCGGTGTCTTAACCACTTGACCAACGGGCCAAAAAATAAAAAATTTTCCCAAGCTTCCAACCGGGCTTGAACCGGTGACCTCTTCCTTACCATGGAAGTACTCTACCAGCTGAGCTATGGAAGCATAATGGCTCCGCAGGTAGGAATCGAACCTACGACCGATCGGTTAACAGCCGATAGCTCTACCGCTGAGCTACTGCGGAATAATATAAGCCTGGCAACGTCCTACTCTCACAGGGACAAGGTCCCAACTACCATCGGCGCTAGAGAGCTTAACTTCCGTGTTCGGTATGGGAACGGGTGTGACCTCTCTGCCATCATTACCAGACTTTTATCATTATGCACATTCTTTTCAGAATGTCAAAAGGAATTTTAAATATATATTCTTTCAAAACTAGATAACATTGCTTCATATTATATGGTTAAGTCCTCGATCTATTAGTATTCGTCAGCTCCACATGTCACCATGCTTCCACCTCGAACCTATCAACCTGATCATCTTTCAGGGATCTTACTAGCTTACGCTATGGGAAATCTCATCTTGAGGGGGGCTTCATGCTTAGATGCTTTCAGCACTTATCCCTTCCGCACATAGCTACCCAGCTATGCCCTTGGCAGAACAACTGGTACACCAGCGGTGCGT
>NZ_BOQD01000167.1 GCF_018332515.1 Bacillus hominis
ACATAATACAATCTTAATATGTGCTGTATGTGAAGTTAGCATAAATTTAGGATGAAGATTTTCAAATAATTGAAACGCTTTTTGATACTATAGGATTCATTTAACTTTCTATAATTTTTTATTACAAAACAAAAAAAACTAGATGATTCTACATATAACTATCCAGCTTTTTTAACACATGTTAGGCGTTTGTATATACTATTACAAAACACATTTTTATAAAGGAGGGAATCATATGCCTACAATGTTACAAGAAGAAGTTGAAGAAGCACGAGAAACATATGTCAGTCGTATCATATTAGTAGGTGGATCAGCATTATTTTTAGCGGGTGGTGTTATATCGGCAATTTCTGCTTTTAAAACTTATAATCGATTATCACATACGCCGCCTACTTCAGATAACTCATAGTTCCTTATTTCATACAAACGCCGCCTCCAATAAGGAGACGGCGCTTTATTTATTATTTCACTAAATTTTTCAGCAATTAAATCTTGTTACTTCACCACAAACTTAGTCTGACTACACCCATCCTTCTGCTTCGTTACCTCTAATACAGCTGGCATTGCGTTTTTCAGTTCTTGAACGTGTGAAATTACGCCAATAAAGCGACCAGATTTTTGCAAGTCGATTAGGGCGTCAACTGCTTTCGTCAATGACTCTTCATCTAATGAGCCGAATCCTTCATCGATAAACATCGTTTCGATGGAAATACCACCCTCATATGCTTGAATTACATCTGCCATTCCAAGTGCTAAGCAAAGTGATGCGTTAAACTTCTCACCGCCTGATAATGTTTTTACATCTCGGGTTTGGCCGGTGTATGCATCGTATACATCTAATCCTAATCCACTTTGTCGATTCCTCTTTTCAACTCGTTCGCTTCGTTTTAAATAAAATTGTCCATTTGATAATTTACGTAGTCGTTCATTCGCAATTTGAACAATTTGTTCTAAATACTCAATTAAGATGTAACGTTCAAAGGATATACGACTATCGTTATCCCCTTTCATTACTTCATATAAATCAACAAGTTCTTGGAATGCTTTTTCTTCCTCATGAATTTGTTCATCAATTCGTTTAATATTTTCATGTAAATCCGTAATATATGATACGGCGTTTTGAGCACGTTGTCGCTTTTCTTTAATAATATCAAGGTTAATTTCCAATTCTTTCACTTGCTCATCTAATGAAGAAATGTCCATATACTCTTTATCTTTTAAGTCTGCCTTTAATTCTTCAATTTGTTTTGTAAGTACTTCTAGAGATGAGTAATAATTTTGGATTTCTTGTTGTAACTTATCCATCTCAGCATCATTTAATTTGGATTCTGTATATGTTAATTGATCTGTAAATCCGCTTTGTTCTAGCTCTTTCATAAAGCGTGTGAAAGTCTCTTCTTTCTTCTCTTTTGTACTATTAAATTGATTAGAAGCACTATCATGTTCTGCTTGAATACGTATATTTTCGTTTTGCCAATGTTGATACGCTTCTTGCACTTTCTCCCATTCATCTTCCATTAACCTGAGTTCTTGCAGAGCTTGGTCAAACTGTACTTTCCAAGCTTGTACCGTTTGCAAGATTTCTGGAATATTTTGCTTATCATGTTCATATGACGTACGAAGCTGTATACACTCCATTTCAGTACGGTGCTGTAATGTTTCTACTTCACGCTTTTGTTTCTGGAGTTCTTCTGCTTTTTCTTCTACGCTTTTTATATTCACAGCAATTTTCTTACGTGTTTCTTCACTTGCTTTTAACGTATTAACTTCTGCTGCTAATTGCTTTCCTTTTTGAACGAGCGCACTATATGTTTCTACTAATTCTTCTGAGCGATACCCTCGCTTTAGCACTTCTTCTATTACTTGTTCATATTGAAATCGATAGAAATTCCACTTTTCTTCTAATTGAACATGCAATTTTTCCGCAGCGTTTTTCTTTTCTCTTAGCTCATTTAACGCTTTTTCATCAATTGCATTACTTTGCTCTGTAGCTTTTTTTGGGTGATCCATACTACCACATACTGGACAAGATTCACCATCATGTAAATGAAGAGCTAATATACCAGCTTGTTCACTTAACCAGCGGCGTTCCATATTTTCATATGCACTAACTGCCTCTTGCATCTTATGAAACGCAATTTCTTTTTCTTGCTCATATTTTTGTTTTTCTTGCCATACATCATATGCCTGCTTTAATACTTTTGCATCTTCTCGCATATTCGTTAGTTCTTCTACTTTAGCTACATATTGTTCAAGCGCTGCTTCTAATTGCTGTAATTCACCAGACATTCGTTGTTTTTCATTTGTATGCACTTCTAGTTGTTCATCTAACTTTTGCATACCTTCTTTTAATTTCCCTATTTGAATTTCGGCATTTTGCAAATTTAACTTTTTCTCAGCTAATGATGCAATAATTGGTTGTAACTCTTCTAGTCTTTGAACTTGTTTTTTCGCATTTTCTCGCTCAGATGCCTTATTCTTTAATGCTTCATATTTCTCCTGGGCAAGTTCAAAACTGTTCATTATATGTTCTTTTTTTATGATTATCTGTTTTAACAAACTTTCAGACTGCTGTTCATGTTGCATCGCTTCCTCATACCATTGCTCAAATGGTAATAATCGCTTCGCCTGTTCCGCATGTTTAAAAGATTTTTCTTTCATTTCGATTACGGCACGGTTTTCTTGTAAAGTACTGTATTTCTCATTCTTTTGTTCTAAATCTTTGAATTTCTCATTTACAGCTTTTGCTGCATGAAAACGTGCCTCTGCTTCTTTTAATTGTTTCGTTTTGTCATTTTGTTCTACGTGTAATTGCTCAACCTCTGCATTGTACCAAATTGTTTCTTGTTCTAATGACTCTACTACTTGATGTGTATTTACATGCTCTTGCTCCACTAATGTCTCTAATAATGCTCCATCACGTATTGGTAATTTAAATACATTACGGAAATATAGCTCACGTTCTTTCTGTTTTTCTTGTAAGACGTCTTTCCATTGTTTACGCTTTTGATCTAATAACTCACGCATTAATTTATAACGATCTGTTTTAAAAATGCGGCGTAATATTTCTTCTTTATTTTCCGTTTCAGATGTTAATAATTTTCGGAACTCTCCTTGCGGTAACATGACAATTTGGCTAAATTGATGCTTACTTAATCCAATTAAATCTTCAACTTTTTTATTTACATCCGTTACATGAAAACGATCAACACATGGAACTTTTTCCTCATCAATTACTTCATATAATTCGACTGCATGTCCTGTAATTGTTTTATTCCCTTGTTTTTTATGGCCCAGTTGTCGTTTTATTTCATACCTTTTCCCTTTTAACTGAAAAGTTAATTCCACACTTGTATAAACATTATCATCAGCAAATTGGCTACGAAGCATGTTTGTATCACTGCGCTCTTCTCCACTAGCCTCTCCATATAATACATAACAAATCGCATCAAAAATCGTTGTCTTTCCAGCTCCTGTATTTCCAGAAATAGCGAAAATACGATGCTCACCAAGATCTTTAAAATCGATTACTTCTTTCTGTTTATATGGACCAAATGCGGTCATTATAAGCTGAATCGGTCTCATCCTCGCTCACCTTCCCGTTCTTGCACTGTTTGTAAAACCTCTATAAATAGACGTTCTTTCTCTTCTGATAAATCTAGCCCTTTCATTTCTTTATAAAATGCTTTTAAAAGAGATAAATCATCCGTTTTATGTCTTGAAACAGTTACTTCATTTTCATCTGTGAGCTCTCGTCTTTGAATAGATCTTTCAACATGCATTGCATTTGGGTATACAGAACGTATTTTTTCCATTGGCTGCAAGACAGGATTTTCATCTAATAATTTCACAAATACATAATCTTCATTTACTGGATGAAGCAATAAATCGTCTATTTTCGCTTCTACTGTACGCATTTTACGACGTGGTGTAAGTAAACGTTTTTCAATTGTTGTTTCACCTTTTTCATCCAGTTCCACAATATAATATCCTTTTTTATGCTTTTCTTCAGAAATAGAATATGCAAGTGGTGAACCTGAATAACGAATTGTCTCATTACGTACAAAATGCGCTTGATGTAAATGGCCAAGCGCCGTGTAATGGAACTTATCAAAATAATGGCTATTTACATATTCAGCACCACCAATTGAAAGTGGTCGTTCCGCATCACTCGTATTTTCCTCTGCCTCTCCTGAGGAAGTTACAAATGCATGTCCTACAAATATGTGTCTCGCTTCTTTATCCATTGTTTCAGAGAGTTCGTTCATAAAAATACGCATTGCATCATCATGAGAACGAACATCTTCATTTTTCAATATATGTCTAACAATACTTGGATCTGCATACGGAACGAGATGGAAATGAACCTCTCCGTATTCATCATTTAAAACAACAGGATTGTATGGAAACTGGAATTGTCCAACAATATGTAATCCTTGTTTTTTCATTAAATTACTACCAAAATGTATGCGGTCTGGACTATCGTGGTTTCCTGCAACCGCGATTACTGGTGTTTGTAAATCAATAACTATCTTTTGTAATACATCATTTAATAAGTCTACTGCTTCTGTAGGTGGAATTGCTCGGTCATATAAATCTCCTGCAATAATTACAGCATCCGGTTTTTCTTCTTCAACAGCTTGTACAAACTGATCTAACACAATTTTTTGATCTTCAGTCATATATACACCATGAACAAGCTTACCTAAATGCCAATCCGCTGTATGAAAAAACTTCATATTACCCTTCTCCTTTTAGTTTACTGATTGTAGTGAAACAAGCTGATAGTTTAGTGTAGTTTTTCCATTCTCCCATTCTAACTTTTGGACAATTGCACTACCGATTCTTTCTTCGTTTGATTTATATAAAGGTAATATTTCTTGAATAGTAAATAGATGATAACCATCTAAAATTAATTGAAATAAATTATCTTCTATATGTAATCTTACTTCTTTTTCATTTGAAATAATTTTTGTGTGCATCTCAAATTTCATGCTAGATACAACCCCTTTTTTCTAATCTCTACATTTTAATAGTATAGTGGTCATGCAAGATTGACAAGTAAATACACCGCGATGTACATACTTTTTTAATTATAAATATTTT
>NZ_BOQD01000168.1 GCF_018332515.1 Bacillus hominis
AAGAATTTTGTTCCCTTTTAATTGTTATGTAAAGCGTATTTCATATCCTCTGGGATACTTACGGTAAAAGTCATTCCCTTTTCTAAAATAGGATGATAAAACGTCAAAGATGTACTATGAAGCGCTTGACGTTTTATCACATCTCTTCGGCCACCGTATAAATCATCCCCAAGTAGCGGATGTCCCATATATGCCATGTGTACACGAATTTGATGTGTTCTTCCCGTCTCGAGCTCAAGCGCTACATGCGTCTTATCGGAAGAACTCTCCATCACTCTAAAATGAGTAACAGCTCTTTGACCCTCTTCACAGACAGTTCGCTCGATAATACTATCCGCTTTTCGTCCGATTGGCGCGTCAATCGTTCCTACTTCTTCTAAAATAGTCCCATGAACGATTGCCTCATACGTTCGTTTCACCCCTTTTTGTTGATGCTGCTTCGATAAAAGGTGGTGAACGAATCTATTTTTCGCAATTAACATAAGCCCTGAAGTATCACGGTCTAACCTCGTCACAATGTGCACCGTACTTGCAAGATTTTGTTTATCATAATGATGTAAAAGAGCGTTTGCAACACTTCCTGATGGGTGCTCCCTAGACGGAATCGTTGACATATTTGCTTCTTTATTTACAACAAGAACCGCATCATCTTCATATACGATACATAAAGGGATTTCTTCCACTTCCATCCCTTCACTTCTTTCCTCCACCGGAAAAAAGACTTGTAACTCTTCACCAGCTTGTAACTTATGACGAACACTCGCATTTTGACCGTTTACTTCAATTGCTCCGCCACGGAACTTGATATCCGTTAAAGCAGCTTTCGAAATCCCTTTTGTTTTCAAAAATTCTCTAACTAAAGTTCCCTCTTCAGCCAGCCCTATATCCCATTTCAATGTAAATCTGTTCAAATATATAAACCCTCTCTATTTATCTGCAACAAACGAGTCACGGACACGCTTCCAGAACGGAAACGGACGGAAACGAACAAATCGTACTTTCTCGTTTGCAACGCGATACTGAATTGATTTCACATCTTGATGAACCATCGTCAAATGATCCACCGTAATTTGCAAGTTCATTCCTGCAGCTGGCTTTAAAACGCATGTATGATGCTTCGGCAGTACGAGCGGCGAACCTACCGTACGAAATACCCGATTGTTAATAGATGCCATTTCTGCAATTTGAATCGCTTCAATAGAAGGGTGAATAATTGCTCCGCCAAGCGCCTTATTATACGCGGTACTTCCTGAAGGAGTAGAAATACAAAGACCATCTCCGCGAAACGTTTCGAAATACTCTCCGCGTATTTCCACTTCTGTTACTAATGTACCTTCTGCACTTTTTACAGTCGCTTCATTCATCGCCAAATACTGCGACTCTTTACTACCATTCACATAGCGAATAATCACTTCTAAAAGGGGATATTCAACCACTTGGAACGGTGTTTTAGCGATTGCAATCACCAACTTCTCTACTTCCGTCGGTAACCAATCTGCATAGAAACCTAAATGCCCTGTATGTACACCAACAAATGCGGTTTCATCTAATCGATTATAGTAACGATGGAATGCATATAAAAGCGTTCCATCTCCCCCAACAGAAATTACAATATCAGGTTCCTTTTCATCCATTATAAATCCAAAATCTAGCAAGTATTCTTTCATCGTACTTGCTAATGTATCTGATGACTGATCTCCCTTTGACATAATTGTAAATTTCATCGCCCAACACCCTTTAGTTTATGATTCAGAATCTTTCGTTTCCTGCTTTCGTGAAAAGATCTTTTGCGCTTCTTGAATTTCAAGACGAATGGAAGACATTTCTTCATCTAATAAAAACGCCGCTTCCGCTGCACGTTGTAAGCGTATTTTAATATCTTCAGGAAAACGTCCACTATATTTGTAATTTAAAGAATGCTCAATCGTTGCCCAAAAATTCATCGCTAACGTGCGAATTTGAATTTCCACTAACACTTTTTTTTCTCCCTGTATTGTTTGAACAGGATAACTAATGACAACGTGGTAAGAGCGATAGCCGCTATCTTTCTTTTGCGTTACATAATCACGTTCTTCCACAATTTCAAAATCATTTCGTTTTCGAAGATATTCTACAACAGGTTTAATCTCATCAACAAATTGACACATCATCCGAAGGCCCGCGATGTCCTGCATATCTTCTCCGATCCGGTCTAGCGGTACACTTCTCTTCTCCGCTTTATCAATAATACTCGCAACCGACTTTACCCTTCCTGTTACAAACTCAATTGGAGAATGCTCCGTTAACATTGCAAATTGAGTACGCATTCCTTTTAGTTTCACTTTCAGCTCCGCCACCGCTTGGTGATAAGGCGCTAAAAATTCTTCCCAATTACGATTCATTTCAACCACCACCAAAATCAATCCATTTACTTATAGAAACACTTTTTCTACAGCAGTTACTAGTTCTTCTCCGTAATTTGCATTACCTTCAATATTTTCAACTAAATATTCTACTTCTTCTTTTAATCCTTCTAATTCTATTTCAACATCATTCACGTGAATAAACATCGTTGTATCTTTATTCATCGCTTCATGCATTGCTTCCCAGCATGTATGCGGAATACTTACATAAATGAAAGATGATTCGTTTTCTAAGATATATAAAAATGATAAATTGTCTGAGTCTACAAGTACGTGATTACGTGCACGTAACTCCTTTACCTCTATTTCAGTATTTTCCGCACAAAAAATAAGCGCATTCTCTCTCGTTTCTACGCTCTTAACTTGAATTTTATTTTGCATGCTCGAACTCCTCCATCTCAACTTCCTGTCTTACTTAACAGTATTATTGTATCATAACATGGACGCAAACAAATAAAACATTGAACCAAATTTGCGAAAAAGCGATAATGTGGAAAGAATTATTTTTCAAAAGGAGCGCATACGATGACACAAGAAATTGAAATTGAATTTAAAAATATGGTTACAGAGGAAGAATTCCAAACATTATGCAAATCTTTTTCTATTGAAACATTTACAAAACAAGTGAATCACTACTTTGAAACACCTCACTTCTCTTTAAAAGATGCAGGCTCTGCACTTCGTATTCGTCATAAAGATGAAACTTATACATTAACATTAAAACAACCTGCTGAAATTGGTTTATTAGAAACTCATCAGTCTGTAACAGAAAAAGAAGCAAAACTTATGATGGAAACAAACACAATCATTCAAGGAACTGTAATGGATCAACTAGACAAATTACAAATTCCCGTTTCCTCTTTAACTTATATGGGTAGTTTAACAACAGAAAGAGCTGAAACATTATTTGAAGGCGGAACGCTTGTCTTTGATCATAGTTTCTATTACAATCACGATGATTATGAAATTGAATACGAAGTGCAAGATGAACAGACTGGTAAAGCAGCATTTATGAGGTTATTGAAGCAACATAACGTACCAGTTCGTCATACAAATAACAAAGTAAAACGCTTTTTCCTTGCTAAACAAAACAAAGAACGCTAAAGTAAAATTTCCATCAGTGAAGAAGTGATTTACTGGTGGCTATGTTTCACCTTTTTGGAAAGTAAAGATTTATTAGCAACATATAGAATAAGCAAAGAATGTTATGAAGGCTGTTTAGTTGCCCTTCATAACATTCCATTGCTACAATAGATGTACATTTCATGGAAAAAGGAGTTTATAAAGGATGAGCAAGCAACCGATGACACCATTTGAAGCAATTGGCGGTGAACAATGCATTGCAACATTAGTGGATACATTTTATTCCTATGTCAGTGAACACCCTGACTTATCTCCGATCTTCCCGGATGATTTAACAGAAACTGCTAGGAAGCAGAAACAATTTTTAACACAATATTTAGGTGGTCCTAATTTATACACTGAAGAACATGGGCATCCTATGCTAAGAGCACGCCATCTTCCGTTTGAGATTACTCCAAAACGCGCAGAAGCTTGGCTATCATGTATGGAGCAAGCAATGGATGATACAGGAGTGCACGGTCATATAAGAGAGTTTGTTTTTGAACGTTTAGCATTAACTGCTCAACATATGATCAATACTCAAAATGAAACAGGTGAAGCGTAATGGATAAGCAGGAAGCAAAGCATATGAATATGCCTTCTCCTTCCACATGCGAGCATAAATCTGTAGAAGCATATTTATTTATTGATCCACTTTGTAAAGATTGCTGGGATATCGAGCCATTTATTATTAAACTATGGCTTGAGTATGGGAAATACTTCTCTATTCGTCATATAGTAACAGGAAAAGTGGACGGGGCAAACGCTTCCTCACACAAATGGAATAAACCTGCTAATATTCGATTTGTGTGGGAAAAAACAACAAGTTTACAAGGTTTTTCATGTGATGGAAAATTACATATGCAAGAGGCATCGTCATCACCGTATTTAGTTTCGATGGCAATTAAGGCGGCGGAGTTGCAAGGCCGAAAAGCAGGTTCGAAGTTTTTACGAAAACTCCAAGAATACATTTTTCTTGAAAATGTATCAAACCCTGACTGTGAATTATTGCTTACATGCGCTAAAGATAGCGGCATTGATGTAGAGGAGTTTAAAAAAGACCTACACTCAGTTAGTGCAAAAAAAGCTTTCCAATGCGACCTGAAATTCACAAATGAGATGCACATTACAGAAATACCTTCCCTCCTATTTTTTCATGCAAATTCAGATGAGGAAGGTATTAAAATCACAGGAATTTATTCCTATGATGTATACGTACAGCTGTTAAAAGAACTTGTAAAATGCGAGATTGAGCCAGAGCCATTACCTCCTTTAGAGGTATTACTAGAAGCAACACAATTTATTTCTTCAAAGGAAATCTCATTTATATATGACTGCCCTCAGCAAGAAATAGAGCGCGAACTAAAAAAATTACAACTAAAACGAAAAGTAAAAATGGTTGAAGTGAAGTGCGAGCGTTATTGGAAATGGATAGCAAAAGAAAAAGACCTAGTGTAAACACCAGGTCTTTTTCTTTACGGCTTATAAAAATATTAAAGGGGATGGGAGAAATTTTCACGTTCAAACAAAGGGGTATATGTTTGTATGTGAATTCGTTCACGCTTATTATATTACAAGATTCGACGTCAGATGACAACCCCTTTTGTCGAATTTCACACTTTTGTCACATTCTAAACGTTTTCATTCTTGAATAAGCTATAAAAAAAGCAATTTAGGAGGTTTCCTTATGAAAAAGTCTCATATTTTCCTTATCTTTCTATGTGTTATTGTTTCTTTTTTCTTGTATATCCTCTCTCTATTACAAGCTTTTCCTAAAATTATTGCCTTCCCTCTTTTATTCGGAGTTATCGTCATCACTGTCTCTTATTTCAACTATAGAAAACGATTTAAAGGATTTTAACTACAAAAATAAGTCGTAAAAATCCCTTCTAACATAGAAAAAGTAAAAAATCACCTTAGTTATTCGACAAATATAGACATGATATACTTTTGAGCAAATGTTCCAAACAAAAAAGACGAGGATAAAATCCCTCGTCTTTTCTCATTATTTCTCTTCAAACAATAGCGCTTCTAATTCATTTAACTTCTCTTCAAATACTTGTAATGCTTCTTTTACAGGTTCTGGCGATGCCATATCTACTCCTGCTTTTTTCAAAACTTCAATTGGGTAATCAGAGCTTCCAGCTTTTAAGAATTCGTTAATGTAACGTTCTACTGCTGGTTGGCCCTCTTCTAAAATTTGTTTTGATAGAGCTGTCGCTGCACTAAATCCTGTTGCGTATTGATATACGTAATAGTTGTAATAGAAGTGCGGAATACGAGACCATTCTAAACCGATTTCTTTATCAATTACTAAAGCATCACCGAAATATTTCTTATTTAAATCGTAGTAAATCTCCGTTAACATATCTGGCGTAACCGCATGTCCTTCTTGTACTTTTTTATGAATGATATGCTCGAACTCTGCAAACATTGTTTGACGGAATACAGTACCACGGAATCCTTCTAAATAGTGATTTAATAAATATAGACGCTCTTTCTTATCTTCTGTCGTCTTCAATAAGTAATCATTTAGAAGCGCTTCATTACAAGTTGATGCTACTTCTGCAACGAAGATTGAATAATCACCATATACGTGCGGTTGTGTCTTCCTTGTATAGTAACTATGCACTGAATGACCAAACTCATGAGCAAGTGTAAATAAATTATTTACATTATCATGCCAGTTCATTAAAATATACGGATTTGTTCCGTATGCACCAGATGAATATGCTCCGCTTCGTTTTCCTTTATTCTCATATACATCTACCCAGCGATTTTCATATGCTTCTTTTAAAATTTCAACATATTCATCACCAAGTACGTTTAAAGATTTCAACAACATTTCTTGCGCTTCTTCATACTTCACATTCATTTTCACTTCTGGTACAAGTGGTGTATATAAATCGTACATATGAAGCTCATCAAGACCTAGAGCACGCTTACGAATATCAATGTATCGATGTAGTAAGTGTAAATTATCATTTACCGATTCAATAAGTTGATCATACACCGCCTCAGGAATATTATTATTACTTAATGCAGCTTGACGTGCAGAATCGTATTTACGAACGCGCGCATTGAAATTATTACGTTTCACAGCACCGCTTAGCGTACTTGCAAATGTGTTCTTATATTTTCCATACGTTTCATATACAGCTTTGAATGCATCTTCACGTACACGACGATCATCACTTTCTAAAAACTGAATGTAACGACCATGTGTTATTTCTACCTCTTCTCCATCCTCACCTTTAATAGATGGGAATTTCAAATCCGCATTATTCAACATACCAAATGTATTACTTGATGCACTCATCACTTCAGATGCTTCTGCTAATAAGGCTTCTTCTGCCTCAGATAATACGTGCGGACGTTGACGTGTAATTTCTTCTAATGCATGCTCATATACACTTAGTTCTCGATTTTTTTGTACGAAAGTTTGCAGCGTTTCTTCTGAAATAGATAAAATTTCAGGTACGATATAAGCTGTGCTACTAGATACTTGTGAGTATAAATTTGTTGCGCGATCATTTAATGCTTGATACACAGAGTTTGTTGTATCTTGATCGTAACGCATATGTGCATATGTATATAGCTTACCTAATCGCATTGAAATTTCATCTTCATATTGCAATGCCTCAAGCAAATTGTCTGCAGAGTCGCCAAGCTTCCCTTTAAATTCAGTTAACTTTGGCAATAGCTCTTTAATAGCTTGGAATTCTTTTTCCCATTCTGCATCTGTTTGGAAAATATCTTCTAATCGCCATGTGTTTGCTTCTTCAATCTCATTGCGATTTGGTAATGATTTTACTGTATTTTGTTCAGCCATTCTTTAAGCCCTCCTTATAATATCTCTACTTAAGTACAATTCGATTTTTCTTATGTAATTCCTTCACGATCAGTCTTTATTATATCCCCTTTTCCTTCTCTCATGTTGTACTTTATCTCAAATAGAGATAGTGCATGCGCTAAGCAAATTTCATCATATTTCATAATTTCTTCCTCTGTTTTTAACAAAATAACATCTCTTATTTTTCGATACTTATTAATACTTATTTTTATTAATACACCTACATAACATAAAAATGTCATATACTCTGCAACTGCTACCTTCCATATATGTTGTGCAAAATACGGAAGTAGACGCCTCTTCGTATATTTTGCTACATAGTTACATACGTATTGCAGAGAAATATATTCCCCTACCTTAAGCATACCTATACACTTCATATAAAGAGAAGCTTGCCATATAAATGGATTTGTTTGAAAAGCAAACGAGGATGGGAGCGGAACACCGATTTCAGAAGGAAAACTCGCTGGGGTACATTTATATTGATATAAGAGGCGGAGTAGTGACTTATGATTATAATTCCAGATAGATAGAGCGTTTTGCCGAAAATGGTTCTTTTTTCTCTTCCATTCTTGTCTTAATACCTCTTTCCGGAAAGGAACGGGAGAAAAGAGCATGTCAACAGTAGTCGTATTGGTTGGTAAATAAATAGTATGTGAGAAAGAGACATTTGTAGAAAATGGAGTGATAAATGCACATTTCATAAACGATTTTTGTTTCGGACAAAAGAAAATAAGAAATGGCTGAGGATAAGGTTGTAAGGAGAACGCCATAAGGGAGGAGAATGTCATCCAATAGGTGGATTGCTTTTTTAACTGATTTCCACCGATTATCCAGATGACTTGTATACTAGCTTGCCAATACGAATATGTTCGCTTGTATAGCTGCTCTATGGAGAGATTTGCACATTGATATTCAATCGCAATTGTTCTATCCGCTCTCTCTACGTAAATATCTGGCCGTTGCTGAATTGCCGGCAGATAATGCTCTATATCTACATGAAAATCTTGACGTTTTAACCATCTATATAACAATTCTTTACCGTGCATATGATACATAGATTCTGCTTCATAAAAGGCAAGACATGAATCCACTTTCTTATGAGCAAAATGCCACCTCTTCTGTTTTCCTAATTTCATTTGCACTTCTTTTCCGCAAGCTGTACAAAAAAAATTTTCTCGTTTACGTATTTCGCGTAAAAGCTCTTCATCCCGGTTATATAACAGATGAATTTTTTCTCCGTTTTCTCTCCTTGCAATAAACATCACAATCACACCCTTTCAACTTCTTGTATTCTACAATTTACTACAAATTCCTCTCAAAAAAAGAGATGTCCTAAATTAGGACATCTCTTTCTATAATAGAGGTGATAATAACCGATACGTCGATTCAACAATCCGCCTATGAAGACGTCTCTTATGAAATCGGTCAACATGAATTTCACTGGATTCTTCTAAATCGTCTTTAAAATCTTGAACGAGCTTTCGAATGCTATCTGTATCATATAAAAAGGCATTTACTTCAAAGTTTAAATGAAAACTTCTCATATCCATATTAGCTGTCCCAATTGATGCGAGATCAGAATCCACGATAACAACTTTACTATGAAGAAAGCCTTTTTCATATTCATATATTTTTACTCCTGCATCTAATAACTCCGGAAAGTACGATCTTGATGCATAAAAGACAGTCCGCTTATCTGGCTTACTTGGCATTAACAAACGAACATCAATACCAGCAAGTGCAGCTACTTTTAATGCAGATAAAATATCATCATCTGGAATAAAGTATGGTGTTGCAATCCAAATCGATTTCCTAGCTGAAGCAATCATTGCAAAATATAGATGTTTAATTGTTTCCCATTTATTATCCGGTCCACCTCCAACAAGTTGGACTCCGCCCCAATGATCACCCTCAACTGCTTCCGCTTGTAAATATTCAGGTGCTAATACCGCCTCACCAGTCATATAAAACCAGTCTTGCAGGAAAATTAGCTGTAAACTTTGAACTGCTTCACCGCGTAAATATAAATGCGTGTCTCGCCAAAAACCGAAATATTTATCCTTCCCTAAATACTCATCACCAATATTTAATCCACCTACAAACCCTTCATTTCCATCTATAATGACGATTTTTCGGTGGTTTCGATAATTAATTTTATCGTTTAAAATTGGAAAACGTACAGGGAAAAATGGAATCATTTCTACTCCTGCATCATTCAATTCTTCAATATACGAATTTGATAATTTAAAGCTTCCAACCGCGTCGTATAAAAAACGAACGACAACGCCTTCTTTTGATTTTTTTATTAAAATATCTTTAATTTCTGTACCGAGCTTGTCATCACGCACAATGTAATACTCCATATGAATGTGGTGTTTCGCTCGATTTAACCCATCTAAAATTGCCTGAAACGTTTCATCTCCATTTGTTAATGTCCTCGTTTCAGTTTGAAATGAAATATTTAAAGCACCCAATCGATCTGCTAAACGAAATAACAATTCTTGATGCTTATGGTCTCGTAAAATTCGTTCTTCGTAATCTTCGTGTCCCTTATATTGTAAAAACGCCTGTTCATCGAGTAACGCCTTCTTTTGGAACATTCTTTTTCTGCGAAAGTTTTGTCCAAATAATAAATAAGCAAAGAAACCGAACACTGGAAAAATACCTAGTACGATTAACCATGTAAGTGTTTTAGATGGATGGCGGTTTTCTAAGAAAATAACACATCCAATTAAAAATGCGGAAACCGTAAATAAAATACTAATAATACCTAAAATCGAAACATTCTTTATCCCAATGACATCCGAATAAAATGCTACATCAATAAACATACGTAACGAAACAAATAATGCGAACAATAGTAGAAAAAAGAAAAGTAATTTTAACGTGTTTTTCATCTCTTACCTCCTTACTAAGAAAGCCTTCCTATTCTTCATAAAAAAAGCCGATTTCATACTATAGAAATCGGCCTACGCTTTGGCAGGAAAATGGTTGCGAATTGTCTCAAGCGCACGCTCTTTCACAACCTGTTTCCCATACTCACTTACACGGTGAATCGTTAAAGTAGATTCTTCTCCATATTCTAAAACAATACTTAAAATACGATCAATTTCTTCTTCATCATGTAGCACTTCATCGAATTCCACATATACATAATAGCGGTCCTCAAATGAATGCAATTCATCTTTTATATCTTCAAAGATAAGACGATGACTTAATGAAATGACATCTTCAAAATCATTAAACTTAATTAAAAAGCCAAACGTACCATCTTCATTAAAGGTTGTTCCTGCTTGTTCTTCTACCTCTTCCACTAATTCTTGCTGGAATAATGATTCGATGCCTTCATCTAGAGGAATGTCTATAATTTTGTCTACACCTATTGGTAGTTCCAGCTTTTGTCCATCCTTTGAAAGCTCCGCTTTCGTTACAAGTACTTCAATCCCTTTATCGACTGCTTGCACTTGAATCCATAACGGCCCATCAATAAAGAAATCATCATGATCACGAGCTTCGTCCATCATCTCCCAAAAGAGCTCTTCACTTCGTTCTCGATCATACCAAATTTCTTCCCGATTAAACCCTCTGTCCTCTATATCAATGTACGTAATAAAAAATTTCATCGTATGGTCATTAATTCTTTCAATATCCAAAATACAACTCTCCCTTCCTGCTTAGAATTATTATGAAGGGATTCCCCACTCATATGACAAAACAATAGATTCTTGTACTCTCATTTTATGATAAGATTCTCCAGAATGGAAATAAAATCGATTTATTTTACAAAAATAGTTATATACCTATCTATATTCGACTGTTTACATAAAGTGAAACATTAATCAGTATTTTTTTCATCCCCCACTGATTATTAGCTCGCACCAATCGGAATAAATATACCATTATACCAATTCACTTCTCGTAAAAAATTTGGACATACATTCCCACATTCCCCCGTACACTGTAATAAAGTGAAACTTCTATTAGAGGTGATTATTTTGTCCCCGGAGCGCGGGATCAAAACTAGACAAACTTTCTTCACCACATACATATATTTCGCTTATTAAAACATCATAAATGGAGGCAGACGAATGGACTTAGAGTTTTTAACATCTGTACTAATGATTGTCGGTATCGATGTTGTACTAGGTGGCGATAACGCAATTGTCATCGCACTAGCTAGCCGAAATTTACCTGAAGCAAAACGAAATAAAGCTATTTTGCTTGGTACTATTTTAGCAATTGTGCTACGAATTCTCCTCACAATATTAGCTGTCTATTTACTTGACATCCCATTTTTACAACTCATCGGCGGAATTTTACTCACATTAATTGCGGTAAATTTACTCACTGATAATAACAACGATCTTTCTTCTATCCAAGGAAAAACGACTTTATTCCAAGCTGTGCGTACAATTGTATTCGCGGATCTCGTTATGGGGTTTGACAATGTTATTGCCATTGCAGGAGCAGCTCACGGAAGACTTGCACTCGTAATTATCGGTTTATTCATTTCTATCCCGATTATCATTTGGGGAAGCAAACTTATTTTAATACTGATGGAACGCTTTCCATTTCTCATTTATTGCGGAGCAGCAGTTCTCGCCTATACAGCAGGAAAAATGATTACACATGAAGACAAACTTGCAACGTTTTTTCATCATAACCCTAGTTTTACCACAAGTATCCCTTATTTGTTCATTTTCACGATTTTATGCATAGGCTTTATCGTTCAACAAGTGCGATTACGTAATGTTAAACAGTAAAAAAAAACCTTCTACTCTATAATAGGTAGAAGGTTTTCATATTATTATAATTAATTTACAAGACGCTGTGCTTCACGTAATTGGAACGTTCTTACTGTACGTGGTAAGAAACGACGGATTTCGTCTTCGTTGTAACCTACTTGAAGGCGTTTTTCGTCAATCATAATTGGACGACGTAAAATACCTGGATAGTCACGAATCATCTTATATAAATCTTGAAGTGGTAAAGACTCTAAGTTCACATTCAATTCTTGGAAAACTTTTGAACGAGTAGAAATAATCTCATCCGTTCCGCTTTCTGTCATACGTAAAATCTCTTTAATCTCCTCAATCGTTAATGGATCTGAGAAAATATTACGTTCTGTATAAGGAATATGATTTTCCTCTAGCCATAATTTCGCCTTTCTACAAGACGTACAGCTTGGAGAACTATATAATGTTACCATACAAAGCTCACTCTCCTTAAAGAGTACAAATTCTGTACTAATTACAGTTTAAATTTCTAACTTCAGCAATTTTTCGCGACAACTTGTCTTATAGCAAAGTGCAAAAATCGCATTTCATGTAAGCAACAACTTATAATAAACAACAATTACTTTTAATAAGTAACTTCTATAATCATTATACAATAGATTTTGCAAGAAATATACAGTAAATTTCCTGCTAGTTGAGAAAACTCTTCCTCGTATTCCACTGCTATGCAACATGATTACACTCATTAAAACTGTTCTTTAACAACGCTCTTCAACCCTTTTGACACTTGCTTTCCACAATACTTTTCACTTGATATACAATTACAGTTTCATAATCTTCCCCATTAAAAAAGAGAGCGTTTTCTTACCTTTTCCCGACAAAACAATTGAGAAATGTAAGACTCTAAAGGTTTGAAACGAAAAAGAACATCTGTTCTCATTTTAACAAATCTTCTCACTCATGTCTATATGCTTTCTAAAGTAAATCGAATATTTTTCTGACATTTCTTTCTTTTTTACCATTTATCTCATACAATAAAAATACAGACAGGCAAAGGGGGAATTTGCATATGATTGCTTTTTTTACTGATTTTATCATTGTTGCTACCCTCATCATCGGAATAACAGCATTAATTGGTGTCATTACAAATAGCATCGGTGAAAAACTCTTTGGTGGGAAAGAAAAAATGAAGTTTGTTAACAAAAGTTTAGATGTACAATCTGGCTGGAACCAAGTTGGTGGAAAAGGTATTTATAAAAAACGTACGTATTAAAAAAAAAAGCAGGTAATCACCTGCTTTTTTTTATTTCTCTACTGATGCCCATTTGAAGCTTACTTCGCCGCCATATTTATGGTTGTACATATCTTTAATTGTTTCTCTTTGTAAATATGCTCTACCACGTTGATATACTGGAACAATTGCAGCGTCATCAAGTAACATTTTTTCCGCTTCTAATAAGTTTTTCCAACGAGCATTTACGTCGCTTCCATCTTTCTTCGCTTTCATAATAATCTCATCGTACTTCGGATTAGAATACTTCATTTTGTTTTGTGCTCCGTCAGTTACGAACATATCAAGATATGTAACTGGATCTGGGAAGTCTGCACTCCATCCAGAGAATGACATTACATAGTCACCCGCATCTTCTAATTTTAGTTTTTGCGCGAATGGCTGCTGTTTAATTTTCACTGTTAAACCTGGTAAATTCTTTTCTAACTCACCTTTTAAATATTCACCAGTTTTCTTCGATAATTCAACGTCTTCATTTAATAACTCTAATTCAATTTCATTTTTACCAAGCTCTTTTTTACCAGCTTCCCAATACTTTTTCGCTTCTTTCACATTCGGTTTTATAATATCTCCATTTTCAACACGGAAATCTTTTTTATCCGGTCCTTTAATGAAATTGTCAGGAATTAATCCCGTTGCTGGCTTAGAACCGTTATTTAATAATGTATCAACGAATGGTTTACGGTCAAAACCAAGAGAAATTGCTTTACGAATATTTTTATTTGCTAAAGCTGGGTCCTTTTGATTTAAACGAAGGAAGAATACAGATGTATCTTCTACCGTTTTGAAATCTGGTTTTCCTTTATATTTATCGATGAACTCTGCTAATAACGTCGCTCGATCAACTGCGTTTGTTTCATATAAATTAATTGGCGTAGACGTATCTTTTACAATATTAAAGTTTACTTCCTCAAGCTTCACTTCTTTATTGTCCCAATATGATGAGCTCTTTGTCATCTTGAAGCTACGTTCATGCTGCCAATCACTTAATGTAAATGGACCATTATAAAGTGTTGTGTTTGCTTCTAAACCAAACTTCGTCCCTTGCTCTTTTACATACTTTTCATTAACAGGATAGAAGATTGGATAGACCATTAAATCAACAAGATATGGAATAGAATTATCTAATTCTACTTCTAATGTATGATCATCAATCGCTTTCACGCCTAATTGGTCTGGACTCATCTCTTTTTTATTAATTTTCTCAGCATTTTTTATATCGTACATAATGTACGCCGATTTCGCAGCTGTATCTGGATTAATTGCTCTTTGCCATCCATATACGAAATCTTTCGCTGTTACAGGTTCACCATTTGACCATTTTGCATCTTCACGTAATTTAAATGTATACTTTTTACCGTCTTCTGACTTTTGGAATTCTTTCGCTACACCTGGAACTAATTTATCATCTTTCCCAAGGCGGTATAGACCTTCCATCGTGTTGTTCATTACTTTTGAAGAAACTGCATCAGCTGATAACGCTGGGTCCATCGTCGGAATTTCTTG
>NZ_BOQD01000169.1 GCF_018332515.1 Bacillus hominis
GTCTTTATAGACTTATTTTTTATACCTGGATACAAAGAATATAGGATAAATGCTAGAAAAGAAAGTTGGCATATATTTTGCAATAAAAAGAGAAAACAATGTAAAGAAAAGGATGGGGTACGCAATGAACACAAAAAAATTTGCTAAAGTAAATGAACAAATTCCAGGACCAAAAGCGGCATCTTTATTAGAACGCCGTCAAAATATAGTACCAAAAGGAGTAAGTAATGGTATTCCAACATTTGTACAGTCTGCAAATGGTGCACTCGTAACAGATGTGGATGGAAATCAGTACATTGATTTCGCAGGAGCAATCGGGACAATTAATGTAGGACATTGTCATCCTACTGTTAAAGAAGCGCTTCATAAACAAGTAGATCAATATATTCATACTGGTTTTAATGTGATGATGTATGAGCCATACATTGAGTTGGCAGAAAAGCTGGCAGCGTTAGCACCAGGTAATTTCGATAAACAAGTGCTGTTTTTAAACAGTGGAGCAGAAGCGGTTGAAAATGCAGTGAAGATTGCTCGTAAATATACGAAAAGACCTGGTATCATTGCATTTTCAAAAGGTTTCCACGGGCGTACATTAATGACAATGACGATGACAAGTAAAGTAAAACCATATAAATTTGGATTTGGCCCATTTGCCCCAGAAGTATATAAAGCGCCATTCCCATATGAATACCGTCGCCCAGAAGGGTTAACAGAAGAGCAGTATGATGATTTTATCATTGAAGAGTTTAAGAACTTCTTCATATCAGAAGTAGCACCAGAAACAATTGCAGCCGTTGTAATGGAACCTGTTCAAGGAGAAGGCGGATTTATCGTGCCAAGTAAGAAATTTGTTCAAGAAGTACGCAGCATTTGTTCAGAGCACGGTATTTTATTTGTAGCGGATGAAATTCAAACAGGCTTTAGTCGTACAGGAAAATACTTTGCAATTGATCATTATGATGTCGTTCCAGATTTAATTACGGTATCTAAATCATTAGGTGCTGGTGTACCGATAAGTGGTGTCATTGGACGTAAAGAAATTATGAATGAGTCTGCACCAGGGGAACTGGGCGGAACGTATGCAGGAAGTCCATTAGGATGTGCGGCTGCATTAGCTGTGCTTGATGTAATAGAAACAGAGAAATTAAATGATAGAGCGATAGAAGTAGGAAAAGTCGTAATGAACCGATTCGAAGAGATGAAAAATAAATATAATTGCATCGGTGATGTGCGTGGCTTAGGTGCAATGTGTGCATTCGAGCTCGTTCAGGATCGTAAGACGAAAGTAGCAGATAAAGTATTAGCTGCTAATTTATGTGCAGAAGCAAATAAACGAGGATTACTTTTATTATCAGCAGGAACATATGGAAATGTTATCCGTGTGTTAATGCCATTAGTTATTACAGATGAGCAACTTGAGGAAGGTTTAACAATAATTGAAGAATCATTACAAGTTTGTTATGAACAAGCGAGTATCGCTCGTGTTTAAAAGCTAAAGAATAAATCGCAAACATTCTAGCTGACTCTATATAAAATGCGGAAAATTCACTTTATAATAAAGGTAGTGAAGTGAATCGATGGATTTGAAGTTAGGGGTGGCTAGGATGGTTGCAGAAAAGGAACGAGTGTTAATGGATTTACAAGATGTATTTGAATATGCGTTTGACGAAATTTTTGTTACAGATGAACAGGGGATCGTTGTACGTGTAAATAGTACATGTGAAAGGCACTATCAGCTAGCTGCTGAAGAGTTAGTGGGTAAGCATGTAAAAGAACTACAAAAGGATGGGATTTTTTATCCATCAGCAACATTAGAAGTAATTGAAAAAAAGAGACCGATTGAACTCGTTCAAACGACAAAATCAGGAGAGTATTTACACGTTCGTACAAGACCTGTTTTCGACGATGAGGGAAATTTAAGAAGAGTGATTAGTTATTCTCGTGATCTTACTGAACTCTATCAATTACGTCAAAAGGTAGAGGAAATGGATAATCAGTTAAAAACATATAAAAAAGAATTAAGAGAAACGTATGAGCATGAAGGCCTTATTTTTAAAAGCATTGCTATGCAAAAAATAGTCGAAACAATCAAAAAAGTATCTGTGGTAGATAGTACTGTTCTTGTTTTAGGTGAAACTGGAGTGGGAAAAAGCCGATTAGTGCGTCATTTACATGAAGTGAGTCATCGTAAAAATGAGAGTTTCTATGAAATTAATTGTGCGGCATTGCCAACAAATTTAATTGAATCGGAGTTGTTTGGATACTCAGGTGGGGCTTTTACAGGTGCAAATCGTGAAGGGAAAAAGGGATTATTGGAGTCAGCGCATAAAGGGACTCTTTTTTTAGATGAAATCGGTGAAATGCCGCTTGAAATTCAAGCGAAGCTCCTACAAGTATTGCAAGAAAAAACGTTTCGTCCGATAGGCGGAAGAGAATTAAAAAAGGTAGACGTTAGAATTGTGGCGGCAACAAATAGAGATTTAAATGAGATGGTGAAACAAGGAACCTTCAGGAAAGATTTATACTATCGTCTGAATGTCATTCCAATTTCAATTCCCCCACTTAGAGAGAGAACAGAAGACATTTTACCGCTCATTTATCATTATTTACAGCACTTTAATGAGAAATATGGGCGGAATGTAAAGTTAGCGCCTAGCACATTGCAAATGTTTGTTGGGTACCCTTGGGAAGGAAATAATAGAGAAATTGAAAATGTAATTGAACGGATTGTTATAACTGCTGACGATATCGTTACGATAGAGGATTTACCAATAGCAATGCAGGAATCAACAGTCGAACAGTCAGGTCAAAGTCTCTATAAAATGTTGGAAGAAGTGGAACGAAACATTATTTTAAAAGCGTATAAAACATGTGGATCAAGCTATAAAGTAGCGGAGTTTTTAAAAATAAGTCAATCTGCTGCCAATAGGAAGATTAAGAAGTTCATAGAGGAGGAAGAAAACATTGGATAAAAAAGCGACGTTTGTAAATGTAGAGAAAAAGGCGATGTATATAAATGGTGAGTGGATTACACTGCAAGAACAAATTGAAATTAACAATCCAGCAACACAAGAAATATTTGCAACTGTACCAAAGGGCGGGGTAACAGAGGCAAAGCAAGCTGTTGATGCTGCACATGAAGCTTTTAAATCATGGTCTAAGTTAACAGCAGCAGATCGTGCAGTGAAGTTAAAACGGTGGTTTACGCTTATTGACGAAAATAAAGAAGAAATTGCAGCAATCATGACGAGAGAACAAGGAAAGCCATTTGCAGAAGCACTTGGTGAAGTGAATTATGCTAATAGTTTTGTTGAATGGTATGCAGAAGAAGGTAAACGCGTATATGGTGAAATGATTCCTGCTTCTCATCCGAATAAACGTATTTTAGTTATGAAACAACCAGTTGGAGTTATGGCAGCTATTACACCTTGGAATTTCCCAGCTGCGATGATTACGAGAAAGGTAGCTCCAGCACTTGCAGCAGGCTGTACGGCAGTTGTGAAACCAGCGAGTCAAACGCCGTTAACAGCATTGAAACTAGTAGAATTAGCCCATGAAGCAGACATTCCAAAAGGTGTCATAAATATTGTAACAGGTAGTGCGAAAGCAATTGCTGATACGTGGATGGAAGATGGACGTGTTCGAAAAGTTTCCTTCACAGGATCAACTGAAATCGGGAAAGAATTAATGATTAATGCTGCACAAACGATGAAAAAAGTTTCATTGGAATTAGGCGGCCACGCTCCATTTATCGTAATGAATGATGCGGATTTAGATAAAGCGGTAGAAGCGGTGATTGGTTCGAAATTCCGTAACGCAGGACAAACGTGTATATGTACAAACCGAGTATTCGTCCAAGAAGAAGTATACGAAGTATTTGTAGAGAAGTTCCAAAAGGCAGTAGGACAGCTTAAAGTAGGAGACGGATTCGGTGACGGAACTACTGTAGGACCACTTATTGATGAGCATGCAGTTTTAAAAGTACAAGAACATATTGAAGATGCAGTTCAAAAAGGTGGAGAGCTCTTATATGGAGGCCAACAGATTACAGAGCTAGATGGACACTTCATGCAACCAACTGTAATTGGGTTGGCGAATGATACGATGCTTTGTATGAATGAAGAAACGTTTGGTCCAGTTGCACCTGTTGCGAAATTTAAGACGGTTGAAGAAGTAATCGAACGTGCAAATAATACACCGTACGGTTTAGCTGCTTATATTTTCACAAAAGATATTAGCCAAGCATTCCAAATTAGCGAAGCGTTAGAATACGGTATTATCGGTTTAAATGATGGACTTCCATCAGTTGCACAAGCACCATTTGGTGGCTTTAAAGAAAGTGGTATCGGCCGCGAAGGAGGCCATTTCGGCATCGAGGAATATCTAGAAATTAAATATATTTCATTAGGATTATAAGTAGTATACTAGAATCTCTATAAGGTAACAGAGAAGGGGATTCTAGTATGGTATATTGGCTATTGTTACTCGTAACAATTATTTTTGAAGTAGCTGGAACGATAGCGATGAAACTATCGAATGGTTTAACAAAGCTCGTTCCAAGTGTACTTATTTTCGTATTCTATGGAATTTGTTTCAGCGTGTTTGCTATCGTCGTAAAGAAGATTAACTTAAGTATTGCTTATGCGATTTGGTCGGGCGTAGGGACCCTTCTTATTACGATTATTAGTGTGTATTTTTTTAAAGAGCATATTAATTTATTCCAAGCATTTTGCATTTTATTTATTGTTTTAGGAGTAATTGGACTGAAAGTGTCATCGGCATCATGAAAGCTATCTTTTGTAGAAGATAGCTTTTTTCTTTGTCACAATTTATATCAGCGATTTTTGAAATATATTGATGTACCGGAAAAAACGACATAATAAAAGGAGGCTACCCATTGGGATAGCCTCCTTTTATATTAAAACGCCCAGTTACCTTTACGGAAGATTGGTTCATGTCTTCCATCAGCTGTAATACCGTCGATATCAAGTTCAGCTGATCCAATCATGAAGTCTTCATGTGTAATACTAGCGTTTGCACCATTTTCAGCAAGCTCTTCTTTAGACATTGTTTTACCACCATCTAAGTTAAATGCATAAGCATTTCCGATTGCAAGGTGACAAGATGCGTTTTCGTCAAATAGTGTATTGTAGAATAAAATATTTGTGTTTGAAATTGGTGAATCATGAGGTACTAATGCTACTTCTCCTAAGAAGTGAGAACCTTCATCTGTTTCCACTAAATGTTTTAAAGCCTCTTCACCAGCTTCAGCTTTATAGTCTACGATACGTCCGTTTTCAAATGTTAACGTAAAGTTATCGATAATGTTACCTGCAAATGCTAACGGTTTTGTGCTAGACACTTGGCCGTTTACACCTGTTTTAAGTGGCATTGTAAATACTTCTTCAGTTGGAATGTTAGCCATAAATGGTACGTTCTTTTCATTTAGGCTACCAGCACCAGCCCATACATGCTTCTCTGGAAGTTCAATTGTTAAGTCTGTTCCAGGACCTGTATAGTGAAGAGCTGTATAATGTTTTTCGTTTAAGTAATCTACTTTTGTATGTAGTGTTTCATCATGTTCTTTCCATGCTTCCACAGGATTTTCTAAATCAGCACGAGTAGCTTTGAAGATAGCATCCCATAGTTTAGCCTCTTGTTCCTCTGGCGCTACATCAGGGAATACTTTAGCAGCCCATTCTTTTGTTGGAACAGAAATTACACACCAGCTTACTTTATCTGCTTGTACATAATCGCGGTATACTTTCATCGCTTCACCGGCTACTTTATGAGCTGTTGCGATACGCGTAGGTTCTACACCTTTTAATAGATCAGGATTCTCTGCATAAATAGACATAAATGCAGCGCCTTCTTTTGCCAATTCTTCACGAGCATGTGCTTTCCAAGATGGGAACTCAGCGAATGCTTCTTCAGGAGCTAGATCGAACTTTAAGCGTGTTAACGTCTCATCATTCCAATCAACATATACGTGTTTTGCACCAGATTTATATGCTTTTTCTGTAACGAGGCGTACAAATTGTACAGCTTCAAGAGGTGCACTAATTGATAAAGTTTGTCCAGGTTGAATGTTAACACCAACATTGACTGCAAGGGCAGCATACTTCTCTAACGTTTGTTCAAATGACATATGTATAATCTCCTTTAGTTTGAAAGATTTCTTACTATATATAATACAAGAAAATTCTAAAAATATATATAAATATAAAGTAAAAAGAGAGCTCAAAATGTATTGAGCTCTCACATTTATTTAATGGAAGAAGCAAACTGTTCAACTGTAGTTGTATGGTGTATGCGAACACGCTTCATTTTTAATAATTCATCAGGTTCACCCTTTGTAATGAATTGTCCAGGCTTCGTTGTCGTTGCAAATTGATAGTATTTCTTCGTTTCTGCGACAACTTTATCATCTACATGACCGAATGGATAAGCAATTGCGATAACAGGCTTACCTGTTATTTTTTCTAGCTTTTCTTTTGATCCTTTTAACTCTTCTTCATAGTTTGTAATTTTCGGCAAGTCAGCGTGTGTTGCTGTGTGAGATTGTACAGAGAAAATGCCGGAACCAACCATTTCTTTTATTTCAGATGTAGAAAGAGCGCCTTCTACATCAACATTATCAACAATCATATATTCTGTTGCTGTTGGTTTAAAAGTATCGTCTTTTAGTTTTTGTAAAACATGAAATGCATTCATATTATTTTTCATACCGTCATCAAATGTAACGAAAATCGGCTTGTTTACTTTATTTATATCGCCCCAGCGTTCAAACGTTAACAATGTATAGCCATTTTCTTTTAAATACTTCATTTGTGCTTCAAAGTTAGCTGGAGATACGAATAAATCTTTAATACCTTGTCCGTGGTAATCATCAATTGCATGATACATAAGAACAGGAACCTTTTGCTCGAAAGTTATAGTAGACTTTGTAAGCGGAATAGTTTTCCCATCCTCGTTTATCCCTAATGCTTCAATTTGATATTCCCCGCGTTTTCCTTCAAATTCTTTTATATCAAAAGGAATAGTGAATTGTTTCTCCTTTTCTTTAGAAGAAAAAGATTTAGTATTTTCTTTTCCATCAGCAGTACGCCAAATTTTATATTGTACTTCGGTTAAAGAATCCTTTATGTCTGTAATATGAATATTTGCGTTTGTAGATTCGTGCGTAATTGGATTATAAGAAATTTTACCTTGTGTTTGTACAGTCTCTTCTTGCTTTTTTACTTCTTGTACATTTTTCTCTTTTGCAGGTTCTGGGCTAGCATTATTTGTGTTACAGCCTACTAGAATGGCAGACGTACATAAAGCAAGTGCTGCGTATTTTCTCATGAAATCACCTTCTATTGTGTATTATGTTGCATACTTACATTTAAAATCCCCACCGCTATAAGAGAGGTGGGGATATACCCTTGTTCATCATATCATTTTTAGATGTGGGATAGATTAGTGACTTTGGATAGATGTATTCTTTCGTTTCTTATTGGAATTGATAATAATGTAACCGACTACAAAGATAAGAGGAATAATGAAGACATAGATAGGCATTCCCCATACATAATAGCTTTTCATGCTTAAAACTAGTAAATGTAAGAAGTCAAAAAGGGCGTGGGCTTTCATAATATCCTCCAATATTTTTTACAAATTATAACATTATTCATTTGCAATTTGTATATTTTGGTAAATGATTTAAGCTAATTTTAAAGTAAGAGGAAGGTTTATTAATATGCAATTTTGCATATGTAGGGTAGTTTCTATTAAAATATCTGGATTTTGGACTATAATAAAAAACGCTATAAATGTAAGTAAGAATGATGTACGGAGTGGAGAACAGAAATGAAATATAAAAAACTAGTATATATCCTTTTCGTATCGCTATTCATAGTGGGTTGCCAAAGTGAAGTGAGTAAAGCGAATAGTGTGGAGGAGTATATTCCACCGCATCTTATGAATGCGCAAGTAACGGCGGATATTATGACACTGGAGATGGATCGTGATACTCGTAAAAAAGTAGAGGCGATTACTAAAAAAATGAGAGAGCATGTGGAAAATGATAGAGAATGGTATGTAAAATACATATCAGGGTACATAGATAAGCAAGTGAAGCCTTATCATCCGAATTTTGGTGTTACGGAAGAAGAATATAATTTTTTTAGGAACGCTGTTGAGAATAGTAGTTTAGCTAATACAAGTGATGGAAAACTTCAATTTAAGCAAAAAAGTAACCATGAGATAGAAATTGTTTCAAGTAAAAACTTAGAGCTATTTCGAAATATAGTAATTGATACTGAGAAAAATATAGTAAAAACTTCTTTTGGAGAATGTCAGTATGTTGGAGAAGAAAAAACATCTTTGGAACAAAAGATAACGGGGCCCTGGCATGGCAAGCAATGGATGCTAAAAGAACAAAATTTAATTTATTTATTTTCTTTGGGTAAGCTTGAAGGAGAGGATAAATCCATTATTGATATTTCAGTAAAAGGTATATACGAAGGAAAGCTTATTAGTAAAGAGGAAGTAATTGAATTCCGTTCTATCTCATAAAGAATCAAAAAAATCACCTTACTTAAACAAGTAAGGTGATTTTTTATTAAATAAACAATCCAGCGATTGTCGCAGATAAAATAGAAGCAAGTGTTGATGCGAATAGCATTTTCCAACCAAATTTTGATACGACGCTTCCTTGTTTTTCAGAAAGGGCACGGATTGTACCAACAATCGCACCAATTTGGCTAATACTTGCGAAGCTAATTAAGAATACAGTAACGATTCCAACTGTACGTGGATCTAATGTTGCAGCAGCGCCTTTTAAGTCAAGGATTGCTACAAACTCGTTTAAGACAATCTTCGTACCCATAATACCACCAGCTGGGATAATATCATGAACTGGGATACCCATTAAGAATGCGAATGGGGCAAGTATATAACCGAAGATTTGTTGTAAAGTAACAGCATATCCCATTGCACCTGAAGCAGCGCTAATTACGTAGTTTACAACTTCCATAACACCGATAAAGGCGATCATTAATGCGGCAACGATACCAGCTACTTTTAAACCATCAAGCGCACCGTTAATCATTGCACCGATAAAGCTGTCTCCGAATAGAGTTCTATCAAATTTTTGAATCACTTCATCTTCTTTTTTCGTATCAACTGGTGTTAATAACGAACAAACGATTAAGCTTGAGAATAAGTTTAGTGGAAGAGCTGCTAGTACATATTTCGCATCTAACATCATTACGTATGATGCTGTAACAGAAGCAGAAACTGAACTCATCGCAGAACAACAAATGATAAACATACGGTTTTTATTAAAATGCTGTAAATCGTTTTTAATAACGATTAACGCTTCACTTGAACCGAAGAATACAGAGTTTACTGCGTGGAATGATTCAACACGTGGTAAACCAGTAATTTTTGAAAGTGCACCGCCGATAACGCGAACGATGAATGGTAAAACACCTAAATAACTAAAGATAGAAAGTAGTGCTGAGAAAAATACGATAATTAATAATACATTTAAGAAAAAGACAAAATCTCTTTGAATTCCATTAAAGAGAAAATCGACACCTGTCGTACCAAGTTTAATTAGTTTGTTGAAAACTTTACCAATGAAAACAATGATTTGTTGACCAATCTTTGTGCCAAACATAAACCAACCGATTAAAATTTGAAAACCAATCATAATAGCAATTGCACGGAAGTTGATTTTACTTTTGTTGTTTGACAAAGCAAAACATAAACCTAAAACGACAAGAATGCCGATAATGCTCATTACATATTGCATGTAGTTGCCCCTTTCAGAAGTTCGTATAAAGTTTGTACATAAAACGCTCGTTATATTACTAAAAATAAAACGAAGAGGTTTTATGTCATACGTAAGATGTCTGACCTTTTAGAAAATAAAAAATAAAAAAAGACCCATATGGATTCACTTTCATCTATGAGAGAAAGCTAATCAATATGAGTCTTTTTATACATTGGCTAATATTCATTAGTTTTCCCCATAGTCCAGCAATTTAAGGTTGCCGGGTAGAAACTCTCGATCCATATTATCGACTATATATGAGGTAACATCGTCCGTATTAAATTAGTAGTAGCGTAACATTACTAGAGAACTATCGTCAATAGCTTTTTTTCTTCCAATAGAAATAGACCATATAAGTATGATAAAATGTAACGCAGTGTTATGAAAAAGAGAGGTCGGAAAATGAGTACAAAAATGACGCCACCAGTTGAAAAAAACGAGTTTATAGATGTAGTGTTTGAAGATTTAACACATGATGGTGCCGGTGTTGCGAAAGTGAAGGGATACCCTATTTTCGTTAAAAACGGATTACCAGGTGAGGAAGCGCAAATTAAAATTATTAAAGTGAAGAAAAACTTCGCGTTTGGTCGTTTAATGAAGCTTCATCAAGAAAGCCCATATCGTAAAGATGCAGAATGCCCAGTGTACAACGAGTGCGGCGGTTGTCAGCTTCAGCACTTAACATATGAAGGACAATTAAAAGCGAAAGAGAAACAAGTACGTGACGTTATGCAGCGCATCGGCGGATTAAGCGATGTTCCTGTTCATCCTGTACTTGGCATGAATAACCCGTGGGTATACCGCAATAAAGCACAAGTACCAATTGGAGAACGTGAAGGTGGACTTGTAGCCGGTTTCTATCGTCAAGGAACGCATGACATCATTAATATGGAATCATGTTTAATTCAAGCGGAAGAAAACGATACATTAATTCAAGAAGTAAAACGTATTTGTGAAAAACATGGTATCTCGGCGTACAACGAAGAGCGTAACAAAGGAACGCTTCGCCACGTAATGGCTCGTTACGGACAAGTAACAGGGGAAATTATGCTTGTCTTCATTACACGTGCAGCGGAATTGCCGAACAAAAAAGCAATCATTGAAGAAATTGCAGCGAAATTCCCAGAAGTAAAATCGATTGTTCAAAACGTAAATACGAAGCGTACGAATGTAATCTTCGGAGACAAAACGACAGTATTGTACGGATCAGAATATATTTATGACTTTATTGGTGACATTAAATTTGCGATTTCAGCACGTTCATTCTATCAAGTAAACCCAGAACAAACGAAAGTGCTATACGATAAAACGTTAGAATACGCAAAGTTAGATGGTAACGAAACAGTAATTGATGCATATTGCGGAATCGGATCAATTTCCTTATTCCTAGCGCAAAAAGCGAAAAAAGTGTACGGCGTTGAAATCGTCCCAGAAGCAATCGAAGACGCAAACCGTAACGCAGCACTAAACAACATGACAAACGCTGAATTTGGCGTAGGAGAAGCAGAAGTAGTCATTCCAAAATGGTACAAAGAAGGCGTAATCGCCGACACAATGGTCGTAGACCCACCGCGTAAAGGCTGTGATGAAGCACTGCTAAACACAATCATCGACATGAAGCCAAAGCGCGTCGTATACGTATCATGTAACCCAGCAACATTAGCACGTGATTTAAAAGTACTAGAAGAAGGCGGATATAAAACACAGGAAGTACAGCCTGTTGATATGTTCCCGCATACTACGCATGTGGAGTGTGTGGCTTGGCTTAAGTTGGTATAATAGGAAAGCAGTTGATATAGAAAAAATCTATACCACCTGCTTTTTGGTTTATCCCGCTATTTGCGGGCGGTAAGACCCCTACCTCAAAATTCAGCAAAAGCAAAGAAGTTAGCTGGGGGGCGGACTGCCCGTAAAAGCCCGATTGGTGAAGGCTAAT
>NZ_BOQD01000170.1 GCF_018332515.1 Bacillus hominis
TATTATATCAATTCTCTTAAAAAACTTCGAAGATTATATACATAAAGATAATTCTTTTTCAAATAATAAATGTACCATCATTTGGAAAGAAGGCCGATGTATGAAGAAAGTAAAGTGGACTTTATTAGGTGGGTTAGCAACGTTTGTATTAGCAATTGTACTTTATAAACTTATTGTGTTAACTGGTGGCTATATGATGGATGAAAAGCAGCTCGTTTTCCATTCTTCATCACGTATCGTTGGCCAGAAAGGAAAAGAAATTACGAAATTATACGTAGAAAATAGAGAACTCGTGCCAGTCGAGCAAATTCCGAAGTATGTGCAGCAGGCGTTTGTTGCGGTGGAAGATTCTCGTTTTTATGAGCATCAGGGAATTGATTATCCATCTATATTCAGGGCTCTCTATAAAGATACGTTAGCTGGTGAAAAGGTAGAGGGCGGTAGTACCATTACGCAGCAACTCGCTAAAAATGTCTTCTTAACTCGTGAAAAAACATTTACGCGCAAATTGAAGGAAGTCGCAATTTCCCTTCAATTAGAGCAAAAATATACGAAGCAGCAAATTCTTGAAATGTATATGAATCATATTTATTTTGGCCATGGGGCTTACGGTATTCAAGCGGCAGCAAAGTTGTATTTTAATAAAAATGTTGAGGATTTAACAGTAGAAGAAGGGGCAATGCTCGCAGGTCTTCCGAAGTCACCAAACGGATATTCACCGTATTTCTCTCCAGAGAAGAGTAAGGAGCGCCGTGATCTTGTATTGTCACTTATGCATAAACAGGGCTATTTGACTGCAGAAGAAAGCGTTCGTCATCAAGGAAAGACAATTGCTCTATATAAAAACTTAGATGAGAATGAGCTCGCATATATGCCGTATATTGATATGGTCATAGATGAAGCAGCTCGTTTATACGGATTGTCTCATCAAGAAGTACTTCGTGGGGGATATACGTTTGTCGTACCGATGGATGAAAAGATTCAAAAGGTAGCGTATAACCAGTTTCAAGATGCAAGGAATTTCCCTGGTAAAGAAGAGGGGGCACAAGGTGCATTTTTATTAATGGATAATCGTACGGGCGGGATTAAAGCTGCGATTGGCGGAAGAAAGTATGTCCCGAGAGGATTTAATCGTGTTTTTGCAAAAAGACAGCCGGGCTCTGTTTTAAAACCACTTATCGTTTATGCACCAGCATTAGAAACGAAAAAGTATAATCCGTATTCGTTATTAACAAATGAAAAAGCTTCTTTTGAAGGTTATGAACCTCGAAATTACAATCGTCAATATACGAAAGAAATGACGATGTATGATGCAATTTTAGAGTCAGCAAACGTACCGGCAGTTTCTTTATTAAATGAGTTAGGGGTAGAAGAAGGTAAGCAATATTTAGAGAAAGGGAATGTTCATATTGCGGACGCTGGTTTAAGTACAGCGCTTGGTGGGCTGAAAAATGGCGTTTCAACATTAGAGCTTGTAAAAATGTATCGTGCATTTTTAGCAAACGGAAATATTATTGAGCCGCACGTTATTGATAAGGTGTTAAATAGACACGGCGCAGTCATTGGGGAATCCCCAAAAGTAGAGACGAAAATTTTCTCGAAACAAACGGCATGGTATATGACGAAAATGTTAGAAGGAGTTGTGAAGGAAGGGACAGCCAAAGTAGGTGTATATAACGGTGCGTTGGCTGGAAAAACGGGTACAACTTCATTGCCAAATGATGATAATGGAGCAAGGGATATGTGGTTTGTTGGATATACGCCGAATTTAGTGGGGGCAGTTTGGGTCGGCTATGATCGCACAGATAATGAGCACCAATTACAAGGCGAAAGTGCATCTGCTACGAAGTTATTTAAGAAAATTTTAACGAGGGCAAATGTAGAACAGAAAGAAAAGTTTATGCAGCCAGAAGGTGTGGAAACGATTGGTGCTCCAATTCGTTTACGCAAGATTGAAGATGTAAAAATGAAACTATCGTTTAGTCCTTTCGGTTTATTTAAAACAAAATTAAGTTGGACACCACTTCCAGATGAAAGAATTATGTATCGCATTTATAGAGTGGAAAACGGAATTCATACGCATGTAGGTACTGTAGCAGGTGCTGGAGAATATGAGGAAAAGTTTATTAATATATTCTCAAAATCGAGTTTTTACGTTGTGCCATATAACACACAAACGAACCGCGAGGGAGAAAAGTCAAAAGTAGCTAAACCGTAGTTTTTCTCTGTGCTATAATAAGAATGTTGTGAAAATAGTAAACGGTTTTACGAATGTTTGTGTCAATTTCATGAACAACGTACATAATGTTATGCATTTTGTTTTTACAAGCTGTATAGTAAAAAAAGATAAATATCGGAATAGAACGTATTTAAAGAAAAAGCATTGGTAAGGAAGGGAGCTAGGGTCTTGGTAAGAACTATAAATGAGACATTTTTAAAAGCATGTAAGGGGGAACGCACGGAGTATGTACCAGCATGGTATATGCGACAAGCAGGTCGTTCACAGCCGGAATATAGAAAGATAAAAGAGAAATATTCTTTATTTGAAATTACACATAATCCAGAGTTGTGCGCTTATGTTACAAAGTTGCCAGTTGATCAATATAACGTAGATGCAGCAATTCTTTATAAAGATATTATGTCACCACTACCTGCAATTGGTGTTGATGTTGAAATTAAATCTGGTATTGGCCCAGTAATCGATAATCCAATCCGTTCTTTACAAGACGTAGAAAAACTAGGGGAAATCAATCCAGAAGATGACGTACCGTACATACTAGATACAATTCGTTTATTAACGACAGAAATGTTAGATGTACCGTTAATCGGTTTTTCAGGAGCTCCATTTACGTTAGCGAGCTATATGATTGAAGGCGGTCCTTCTCGTAACTACCATAATACGAAAGCATTCATGTATGCAGAGCCGAAAGCTTGGTTCGCTTTAATGGATAAGCTTGCAGATATGGTTATTACATATTTAAAAGCGCAAATTAATGCAGGAGCAAAAGCTGTTCAAATTTTCGATTCTTGGGTTGGAACAGTAAATGTAGCGGATTATCGCATATTTATTAAACCAGCGATGGAGCGTATTTTTGCAGAAGTTCGACCGATGGGTGTTCCGATGATTATGCACGGCGTTGGCGCTGCACACTTAGTGAATGAATGGCACGACTTACCGCTTGATGTAGTAGGTTTAGATTGGCGTTTACCAATCGAAGAAGCGCGTGCACGCGGCGTTCATAAGGCGGTACAAGGAAATATGGACCCTTCATTCTTATTAGCGCCTTGGTCTGTTATTGAAGAACATGTAAAAGGTATTTTAGATCAAGGGATGAAAGAGCCTGGTTACATCTTTAACTTAGGTCACGGTGTATTCCCAGAAGTAAATCCAGATACATTAAAACGCTTAACTACATTTATTCATGAATACTCTAAAGAACAGTTAGCGAAGTAAAGGAGAATTGCTGTATGAAAAAGAAAATTGGTTTGCTTGTAATGGCATACGGAACGCCATATAAAGAAGAAGATATTGAACGTTACTATACACATATTCGCAGAGGAAGAAAGCCAAGTCCTGAAATGCTAGAAGATTTAACAGAGCGTTACCGTGCAATTGGTGGTATTTCTCCTTTAGCTACTATTACATTAGAGCAAGCTAAAAAGTTAGAGACGCGTTTAAATGAAGTACAAGATGAAGTAGAGTATCATATGTATCTTGGTTTAAAGCATATTGAACCGTTTATTGAAGATGCAGTACAAGCTATGCATAACGATGGAATAGAAGATGCAATCGCATTAGTTCTTGCACCTCACTATTCTACTTTTAGCGTGAAGTCGTATGTAGGACGAGCACAAGAAGAAGCTGAGAAACTTGGAAACTTAACAATTCATGGCATCGACAGCTGGTATAAAGAACCGAAATTCATCCAGTACTGGGTTGATGCAGTGAAAGGTATATATAACGGTATGTCAGAAGCAGAACGTGAAAAAGCAGTGTTAATCGTGTCTGCACATAGCTTACCAGAAAAAATTATCGCAATGGGCGATCCATATCCAGATCAATTAAACGAAACAGCGGATTATATTGCAAGGGGCGCTGAAGTAGCAAACTATGCAGTAGGTTGGCAAAGTGCTGGAAATACGCCAGATCCTTGGATTGGTCCGGATGTACAAGATTTAACGAGAGAACTAAATGAAAAGTACGGATACAGTTCATTCGTATATGCACCAGTTGGATTTGTCGCTGAACATTTAGAAGTTTTATATGACAACGACTTTGAGTGTAAATTTGTAACGGATGAAATTGGCGCGAAATATTATCGTCCAGAAATGCCAAATGCATCGGACGCATTTATTGATTGCTTAACAGATGTTGTATTAAAGAAAAAAGAATCTGTATTGTAAAAAGAAAGGGGGAGCTTACTTGAGGAAAAAAGTTGTGATCGTCGGCGGTGGCATTACAGGCTTATCGACAGCGTATTACTTACAACAAGAAATTCGCGAAAAAAACTTGCCGATCGATACATTACTTATAGAAGCATCGGGTAAACTTGGCGGGAAAATTCAAACCGTTCGAAAAGATGGATTTACAATTGAACGCGGACCGGATTCTTTCTTAGCAAGAAAAGAAAGTGCAGCTAAGTTAGTGAGAGAATTAGGCCTTGGTGATGAAATTGTAGAGAATACGACCGGTAAATCATTCGTTCTCGTAAACAATCGGTTACATAAAATGCCGAGCGGATCAATGATGGGAATTCCGACGCAAATTACTCCGTTTCTATTTTCCGGCTTGTTCTCCCCAATTGGTAAATTAAGAGCTGGTTTTGACTTATTAATGCCTAGATCAAAACCAGTATCTGACCAATCACTCGGGCAGTTTTTCAGACATCGCCTCGGAAACGAAGTAGTTGAAAATTTAATAGAACCATTATTATCTGGTGTTTATGCTGGGGATATTGATGAAATGAGTCTTATGTCTACATTCCCGCAGTTATATCAAATTGAGCAAAAACATCGTAGTATTTCACTTGGCATGCGTACGCTCGCTCCAAAGGAAGAGAAGGCTGCACCGAAAAAGGGAATCTTCCAAACGGTGAAAACCGGTTTAGAGTCTATAGTAGAATCTCTTGAAGTGAAGATTCATGAAGGTACGGTAATGAAGGGAACGCGCATTGAAAAAGTTGCAAAACTTGGTGATGGCTATACGATTACTCTTAGTAACGGAAAAGAAATCGAAGCAGATGCGATCGTTATGGCAGCCTCACACAAAGTATTGCCATCTATGTTTGCCCAGTACAAGCAGTTCCGTTTTTTCCGCAACATTCCGTCCACATCAGTTGCAAACGTGGCACTTGCTTTCCAAAAGTCTGCAATTCAGCGTGATATTGATGGTACGGGATTTGTCGTATCAAGAAATAGTGATTACACGATTACAGCGTGTACGTGGACACATAAAAAATGGCCACATACAACGCCAGAAGGAAAAGCGCTTCTTCGCTGTTACGTCGGACGCCCAGGTGATGAAGCGATTGTTGAACAAACTGACGAAGAAATTGTGCAGCTCGTATTAGAGGATTTACAAAAGACAATGGATATTACAGAGGATCCAGAGTTTACAATGGTAAGCCGATGGAAAGAAGCGATGCCTCAATATACAGTAGGTCATAAAGAGCGAATGAAGAAGCTCACAACATTTATGGAGAAAGAATTGCCAGGTGTGTATTTAGCAGGTAGTTCTTACGCTGGTTCTGGTCTTCCGGCTTGTATTGAGCAAGGTGAGTTAGCGGCAAAGCGGGTAGTATTTCATTTAGAGAAGGTAGCGGAAACTGAGTTAGTTGCACATTAAAATATTTCAAACGAAACGCCTTCAATTATATTGAAGGCGTTTTGTTTATTGGATAAAATACTTGTTAGTCAATAAACCTATATAACTTATTTTGTATTATAGTTTGAAAGCTTGTAAATTAAATAAATTTTTTGTAAAATTTGTCGAAAAAATGTTCTATATAACGAATCGTTTGATATGATAGACATGTTGAGAAAATATGAAATAGGGAGAGGAAATGGCTGTGAAGAAATTATTAAGCGTCTTTTTATCATTATTGCTATTGCTTTCATTTACTGGAACTTTAGCGCAGGCAGAAGAAACGACTTCTATGTCAGTAGAAAAAGCAATTCAAGTATTTAAGCAGCAAGGGAAAACGAAGGGGATAGTGGAAGGATATATCGTTGGATATACACAAGGTCCTTCTAAATACACGAAGGATCCGGCTAAGTTTGACGACACAAATGTGGCAATTGCTGATTCGCCAAACGAAATGAATCCAGATAAAATCATGCCTGTTCAATTGCCAAAAGGCGATGTGAGATCAGCAGTAAACGTGAAAGATCACCCTGAAAATATCGGGAAGAAAGTACAGTTAACAGGGACGCTTGAGTTATATTTCGGTAGTCCTGGTTTAAAATCAGTAACAGCTCATAAGTTTCAAGGAGAAGAACAAAACCGCGTTAGCGATGTAGTAGCTTCGCCAAATGGCGGGGAAGTTGCAAAAGGGACAGCGGTAACATTAACAACGAATACAGAAGGAGCAACGATCTACTATACGTTAGATGGCTCTAATCCTACAAATAAAAGCGTTCGTTATAACGGACAAATTGTAGTGAATGAGAATAGTGTAGTGAAAGCAATCGCAGAAAAAGAAGGACTTACTTCTTCAGCAGTTTCGACATTTTCATTTATTATCGTAAACAATGAACCAGTTCGTATTCATGATATTCAAGGAAAATCACATATTTCTCCTTACAATGGGAAAAAAGTAAACAATGTGGAAGGCGTTGTCACAGCGCTTGATAAAAACGGTTTTTATATAGAAGATAATCAGCCGGATAATGATCCAGCTACTTCAGAAGGTATGTACGTATACAAAAAAGATGCGAATGTAGCGGTAGGAGACCTTGTCCAAGTTGATGGAGCAGTAGAAGAATATGTTGGGCCTGGATATGCAGAACGCTTTGAAACAGACTTAACGACGACAGAAATTAAAGCGAGCCGCGTTGCTGTAATCGCAAAAGATCAACTTTTACCAGCACCGATTGTACTTGGAGAAAACGGTGTAAAAATCCCAGATCAAATTATCGATAATGATGCATTCGGTTTATTTGATCCAAATGAAGATGCAATTGATTTTTATGAGAGTGTAGAAGGTATGCGCGTTACGATGCCAACACCAAAAATTATCGCTCCTCAGAAAAATGGTAACTTATATGTAACAGTAAAAAATGGTGGGGATAAAGTTATAACGAAGTATGGCACACCGCTATTAGATAAAGAGCAATTAAACCCAGAGCGTCTTTCTGTAAAAGTACCTCGTGATTATGTGGCAAAAGTAGGCGATACTTTCACTGGAGATATAACAGGGGTAGTAGGATATGATTACGGTTCGTTCCGTATTTCGCCAGTAACAGAATTACCATCTGTAGTAGACGGTGGGTTTAAGCAAGTGGGGGCAAATATTCAGCCGCGTCTTGATAAATTAACAGTTGCTACATATAATATTGAAAACTTCTCAGCGAACAAAAAAGAAACAACAGATGAAAAAGTAAAAGCATTAGCTTATTCTATTAAATACAACTTAAAAATGCCCGATATTATCGGTGTAGAGGAAATGCAAGATAATAATGGATCAATTAATGACGGTACAACAGATGCTTCTTTAAGTGCAAAACGTATTATTGATGCCGTATTAGAAATTCGTGGGCCGAAGTATGAGTATGTAGAAATTGCGCCAAGCAACAATCAAGACGGAGGAGCACCAGGAGCGAACATTCGCGTCGGTTTCTTCTATAACCCATCGCGTGTGAAATTAGCGACAGTACCAAAGTTACTAGATAAAAATGTAGTTCGTATTGGAGACGAAAATCCTTTATTTGAAAGTACACGTAAACCGTTAGCGGCAGAATTTACGTTCCAAGGACAAAACGTTGTTGTCGTTGCAAATCACTTAAACTCAAAACTAGGAGATGCAACGCCATTTGGAAAAGTGCAACCGCTCGTATTAAAGAGTGAAGAAAAACGAGTTCAATTAGCACAAGAAGTGAATCATTTCGTACAAGGTATTCAGAAAAAGAATACGAATGCACCGGTTGTTGTATTAGGTGATATGAATGACTTTGAATTCTCTAAACCACTGGAGGCACTAGAGGGAACGATATTAAAAGATATGTTAAACACAGTGCCGAAAGAGAATCGTTACACGTACATTCATGAAGGTAACGCACAAGTGTTAGATCATATTTTAGTAACAAATAACATTGCACCGCACACAATTGTAGACCCAGTACACTTAAACTCAAACATTATGAAAGAGCACGGACGTGTAAGTGACCACGACCCAGTACTTGCTCAAATTGATTTGAAGAAGGCTTCTTAAAGTAGGGGAACGCTTAGGTAACTAAGCGTTCTTTCTTTATTTACTTTTAAGAAACAATTATGAATGAAGAAGAGGAAGTGAAGATGTTTAGAAATAGATTAGATAAAAAGATTTGTATTAAACAAATATCTCTTTATGGGGTGACCTGTTTTTTTAGCTTGATAGGTATACGTCAGGATCCCATGCCTATCAACTCCAGAACAAAAACAACCTGATTGATATACCAATCAGGTTGTTTTATTTACACATCTGCTCTTTTAAAAAGTCAATAAAAACAGATTTTGGTCTGCCTTTTAAATAGATAAAATCAATACTAATATTAATTTTCACTGGAGGTGTCATTTCCACTCGGATCAATTCTCCATTTTCTAATTCTTGTTTGACACAATGTTCAGGCAAGAAGCTAATGCCCATCCCTTTTATCACTAAATTTTTCGCTGTTTCCATATTATCTACTTCTAAAGATATAGTCGGGCTTACATCATTACTTGAAAATAGCCGATGAATCATGAGCCAATCCATTGATCCATAATCAAAGAAGATAAGGGGTTGTTTACTTACATGTTCTATTGTTACTTTTTCTTCTTTTAAAAATATATGATTTCGAGGCACAAAAAGGCCAATAGGGTCATTATAAAGACGAATTGATTCTACTTGAGGATGTGTTTCTGTTCGTACGATGCCAAAGTCAACTTCTTTATTAATAACCTTCTGTAAGATGTCTTGTGAATGACCAGTGACAATTTTTATTCTAACATCCTTAAATTCAGATTTGAAACCAGGTAAAATTTCAGGGAGGATATTATTAGATATTGATGAAGCACTCCCAATTACCAAGTCATATGGAATTGTTACTTGTTGCAACCCATACTTTGCTTCCTGATAAGATTGCAAAATTTTTTGTGCATGTGGAAAAAAATACTCTCCTTTTTCAGTTAAAGAAATCTTATTGCCATTTCGATGAAAAAGCTTTATATTAATTTCACGTTCAAGTGATTGGATACGTGCTGTTACAGAAGGTTGGGTTAAATAAAGAGCTTCGGCAGCTTTATTGAAACTACCAAGTTGACAAACATATATAAAAGCTTCAATATTTTCAATATTCATGTTTAAACGCTCCTTACTTTAGCTCTCTATCATCATTTACTATAACATGTACACGTAAAATCGTATGCATCAAACATCCATAAAATAAGAATGCAACAATTCTGCTGCATTCCTAACTTCTAAATTACACTTTTATTATTTCTTTCTCTTTTCTATTAGCTTTTTTAATAACCATTTTAGCTACAATTTCTGTTGGATCAATAACGCAAATATTTTCGGATGATTTCAATACAAGAGGAATCTCTGTGCAACCTGCTATAATGGCCTCAGCTCCGCTATCTTTCAATTTATTAGCAACCATTGAAAGATATAAAAATCCTGTTTCTAAATCTCCACTTTTAATAGCATATATTCCTTCCATCACTTTTTCTTGCATTTTTCTATCAGGCTCAATGACATCAATCCTGTAACGTTGACAACTGTTTTGGTATAGTTCCGTTTTAATCGTCCCATCCGTAGCTAACAAACCTACTTTTCTAAAATTATTTTCTTGCACAAAACGAGCCGTTTCTAAAGGCATATGTAAAATCGGAATAGTAACAGATTTTTTAGCCGCTGTATAGAAAAAATGAGCGGTATTACACGCAATAACAAGAAAATCCGCACCAGCGTTTTGTAATCGCTGCGCTGATTGTACAATGTACGGGGTCGGATCTATTCCCTTTCCCAAAATAGCCGTTGTCCGATCAGGTATTTGAGAATAGTTATCTGCAATGATATGGATATGATCTTGATCTTTCATTGCAGGTGTATAAGAAATAATTTTGTTCATTAAATCAACAGTCGCCAAAGGCCCCATGCCCCCAATAATCCCAACAACTTTTTGCATTTTATTCACCACTTTAAACATATTTTGAATGATTGACTTAATTATAAGTTCCTTTTTAGGGGATGAATTATAGAAATAATCTATACAACAATAGAAAATATGTATTGATAACTAATGTATAAGAGGACTTTGATATCGAATATTACTATCTAACAAGTGATGAGCAAGTATATGCGCTGGTTGATAACTGGTATACGAGTAGAAAGCTTATTGATACGTACAATCAAAAAGAATTTCATCTAATTCTGATTGGTGGATTGCAGGAAAATCGGAAAATTCCCTCCACCTACTAGCACTTCTTTTTGGATTTCCTGTGGCTTTAGCGGCGTATTTATTAATTAGAAGTGATCGTTTTATTTAAAAGAGAGAAACCAATCAAAATAAAGCATATAACTAATTGCTCGAAATTATATATAGATAATCATTTTTTGTGAAATTCATGGTAAAATTAATTGAATATTTAGTTTTTAGAAGGGAGGTCAACGATGCAAGCACGAATAAATGGGAAATTAATGAATCAGCTTGCAATTTTTTTTAGTACGGTCGTCATGCTTCAGTTTGTAGCAGATATAACAGGGCTTACACAGAATCTAGATATTATGTATAACTTAATAAATACAGCAACTTCCTATATAACGTTTAGTTTGGCGGTTATTTTTACTTTAATAGGTGCAAGAAGAGAGTTAAGTAAATATGCAATTATTTCATTATGTTTAGTGGTAGCTATTAAAGCGATTTATTTTGCGGCAGTTGTTATTTTGTGGGGATTGGCTGGTACGCCGTAAATGAATATAAAAAACCTAATTTCCAAGATAACGTGAGGAAATTAGGTTTTTATAATGGCTGAAAAGCTTTTCTACATCGATCTCGTTTTTGAAGTCTTCTCATATATCTTTTTTTATCCCGTTGTAATCCTTTTATGTACATGAATAAGCTGACAAGGAAGAAAAATGTACATTGTATGATTAAAATGTACGGTGATATCCCGTGTAATGGTTGTTTCGGATCATATAAGTGAATAGGTGCTCCACCAATTGTCGGGAATGTTGTATTTAGCAGGACGAAAGGAATGGAAGTAACTGCAAATGGAAATAGAAGTGCCATGTAATCCTTTTGTGACCATGTGGACGCTGCTAAACCTAAGAGGGCCATTAAACCAGCAAATAAAAAATTAATCCCAATATATAGATAAATATAAGTGATGGGAGAAGAGAAATATAAATCTGCGAACATTCCGTTTCCGTTTATCATACTCGTACTGACGGTGGGATCTCCATTTGGTATTGTTAATTTGCAAAGTAATAAAGAAAGAATGAACGGTAAAGTATAAAGAAATCCACCGCAGAAAAATGTAACGATATATTTTGTGAAAGAATACGAGAATAAGGAAATTTCCTTACTTATAAAAGCTTTGAAACCATCGGATTTATCGGAATTGTAACTTGTACTAAATGGTAAACTTGCAATAACAGGCATTAATAATAAATAAACGTCCATTTCATTATCACGAAACCCGATCCATTTAAAAGCAGTTGCTATAGCACCATTTGTTGCGTCTCCTAAATAACGAATTACATAATAATAATGATAAATAGAAATAAGAGCTAATCCACTACACATAATAATTAAAGAAACACGATTACAAAAAGCTTGCCTTATATTTAAACGAAGCGCACGCATCATGACTGAAAAAGCCTCCACTATTTTTATAAATCTGTCTACTTTCTATATTACTATTAATTGTAAGGATTTTCTTGTTTTTTTATGTGGTTATTAGAAAAAGAGGAATTTTGTTGTTGTGAAGTAAGGTTTAACTGTATATCTTAAGAACACCTTTTCTTTTTCTCTTTCCTTCTGATACACTATGACGGTATTATATGAATGGACTGGAATTTTTTTAAACTGGGAATAACTAAAAAAGAGAACTTGTATAGAATGTAAGCGTGTGGTAATATCAAATATGTACTGATTGACTATATTATCCAATTGGTCATTTTTGGAGGTGACGATGTGGCAATAGATCGAAAACGTTCTATTATTGAAGCTGCAACAAAGTCTTTTTCAGCATTCGGTTATAAGGCGACGACGATGGATCAAGTTGCGAAGTTAGCGAATGTAGGAAAAGGAACAATTTATACTTTTTTCAAAAATAAAGAAGAACTATTTGGCGAAATTATTTCTAATTTAATTACAGAAATGAAGCAAGTTGCAAAAGACGCAATTCGTTCAGATATTTCATTTTTTGAAAATGTACATAGAGCATTATACAGCATATTAGAATTTAGAAAAGAACATCAGCTCATGATTAAACTAATTCAAGAAGAGCGTGATATGGGAACGAAAGAAGTGCAAGAAGTGATGCAACAAGTAGATGTGGAAATCATTTCTGTTATCCAATCTTATTTAGAGATTGCGATTGAAAAAGGTGAGATTAGCAAATGTGATCCAGAAATTACAGCATTTATTATGCTTCGCCTATACGTATCGCTTATTTTTGATTGGGAAAAAAATCATGAACCGTTAGAAAAAGAAAAGATATCGGAATTATTCGAACTTTATTTACTAAAAGGATTGTCAAATTAAGATAATCCTTTTAATATTATAAAAAATGACTAATTGAACAAATTGGTCAAACGAATGAGGAGGGTGGTTAAATAGTATAATCAAGTAGATGAAAATGTGCATAGTATAAATTCGGGGATAAGGCATATGTATGAACAGATATAGCCTTTTTATTTGGGTAAAAATGACTGAATAGACATTTTGGTCATTTTTAAAAAGGGGGATAAATTATGAAATGGCATAAGTTACTTAGTAAAGAATTTGCAGAGATTATAAAAAGTAAAAAAATATTAATCCCAATCATTGCGGTTTTATTTGTACCGATTTTATATGCTGGTATGTTTTTATGGGCCTTTTGGGATCCATATGAACAGCTAGATGACTTGCCAGTTGCGGTAGTCAATTTAGATAAAGGTGCAGAACTTGATGGGAAACCAATTGAGGTCGGGAAAGGGCTCGTTGATAACTTAAAAGATAATAAAAGTTTTAAATGGGAATTTGTAAGTGAAAAAGAAGCGAAAGAGGGAATGGAAGGCAGAAAGTATTACATGTTAGTACGTATTCCAGATGACTTCTCAAGTAACGCTACAACGTTATTAAAAGACGATCCGAAACCATTAAACTTAGAATACATTCCAAATGAAAGTTTAAACTTCTTATCTTCACAAATTGGCGGAACAGCAATTGAAAAAATTAAAGGTGAAGTATCAAGCACGTTAACGAAAACATATGCAGAGAAAATGTTTGATTCTATTAAAGACGTCTCAAAAGGATTAGCAGATGGAGCGGACGGAGCAAATAAGTTACATGATGGAGCTAGTGAGTTGCATGATGGATCAAGTAAAGTGACGGATGGACTCCATACACTTCAAGGGAAATCTGGGGAGATGAAAGATGGGGTTCAGAAATTAGCAGATGGATCTAATAAATTACAAGATGGGTCCGGAAAAGTAACAGCAGGTTTAAATACATTAAATAGCAAAACAGGTGAGATGCAGGCGGGTATAGGGAAATTAGTGGATGGATCCGGAAAAGTGACAGTAGGTTTAAATACGTTAAATGGAAAAACGGGTATAGGGAAATTACAAGATGGATCTGGAAAAGTAACAGATGGTTTAAATACGTTAAATGGAAAAACGGGTGAAATGCAAAAAGGAATTGGCGAATTGCGAAGTGGGTCTGAGAAAGTAACTAAAGGTTTGAACACATTAGTAAGTAAAACAGGTGAATTAAAAACAGGAACAATTGAACTATCAAATGGTATGGAAAAACTTGTTGGGGGGCAAATTCAATTAGAGAAAGGGTCTCAAGAGATTCAAAAGGGTTTACAGGAGTTAAATAGTAAAGTGCAAAATTCTGTTGCAGGCTTAGAGGAAATGCAGTCGAAAGTTCCTACTATATTAAATACGGTAAATCAGAAAATAGATGGTGCTGGAGAAAATGTAAATCAGTTAAATGAAATTACCCAATCAACAGCAGGGGATGCAAAAACTGCAGCACAAGATGTAGCGACTTTACAAAAGCAAATTGAAAGTTTACCGAAAGAATATCAAGAGCAGTTACAGCCATTTATAACAAATGCGGTAAAAAGTACGGCGACAGTTCAACAGAAAGCTGCCGGAGTAGCAGGCGGAACGAGCAAATTAAATGAAGAAGTAAAACAATTAAAAGGTGAAATCAGTGAAAAGACAAGTGGAATGCAAAGCAAAATGCCGAATCCAGAAGAGGTGGAAAATTTAACGAGTGGTATTAAGAAATTAACGAATGCGCAAAACGAATTTGTAAGTAAGTTTCATGGATTAGGTGAAGGATTAGGTAATGCAAAAGCAGGTGCTGATAGATTGAAAGACGGATCAGGTCAATTAATTGATGGAGAAAATCAATTATTAGATGGATCTGGAAAGGTAACAGAAGGATTAGGTGCATTATCTGTAGGAGCAAACCAAATGGCAGGTGGAATCACTCAATTAGCAGATGGCTCAAGTCAAGTAACAGGTGGTTTAGGCACAGTATCTGTAGCAGTAAACCAATTAGAAGACGGATCAAGCCAAGTAACAGGCGGTTTAGGTACATTATCTGTAGGAGCAAATCAAATGTCAGGAGGAATAACGCAATTAGCAGATGGATCGGGTCAAGTAACAACTGGCTTAGGTACTCTAAATGGTGGTCTAAATAAAATGTCAACTGGTTCAACCCAGCTAATCGACGGAGTAAATAAACTAACAGACGGCTCAGGAAAAGTGACAGATGGACTCGTGAAAGTAAACGATGGATCAAGTACACTGGCTGAGAAACTTGGTGAAGGTGCAGAAAAAACAGGAGAAGTAAAAGGTACGGATAAAACGTATGATATGTTTGCAAGTCCTGTAAAAGTGAAGACGGAGAAAATGGCGGAAGTTCCAAACTACGGAACAGGATTCACACCATATTTCTTATCACTCGGTTTATTCGTTGGGGCATTACTATTATCTATCGTATACCCATTACGCGATACAGTCGGTGTTCCGAAATCAGGATTCAGCTGGTTTATTAGTAAGTTTGGTGTTTTACTATCAGTTGGTATTATTCAAGCAATAGTAGCAGATGTCATATTACTATTCGGATTAGGCGTAGAAGTACAAAGCATTCCATACTTCATACTCTTTAGCATTGTTACAAGTTTAGCGTTTATTTCATTAATTCAATGCTTAGTAACAGCGTTTGGTGATGCAGGGCGTTTCATCGCCATCATAACATTAATTATACAGCTTACAACAAGTGCTGGAACATTCCCGCTAGAATTGATTCCGAAGTTTTTACAACCATTTCATGCTTGGTTACCGATGACATACTCTGTATCAGGGTTGAAAGCAGTCGTATCGAGCGGTGATTTTAACTTCATGTGGCAAAATATAGGGATACTAATGATCTTTATCGTTTTATTATCACTTGGAACAATCGCTTCATTAACTTGGATGCATAAGCGACGATTTAGAAATATTGCTGAAAATCAATCGGTTGAAGCGTAGGGAAAAGCACCTTTTTGGTGCTTTTTTTATTTTAGTGCAGGGCATTTTTTTTGTAGTTCGGATATGAATTTTTCAGGATCTTTTGGTGAGATTTTTACACTTCCCCAAGCTCCTGATGTATAAAAGATTTCATAGCAATCTTTCGAAGAGAGAATACGATATCCGATTAAAATGTTATCTGTTTTTGAGATTTTCGTTATATGAACGTACGGAATCTTACTTCGAAATGGACCACCTTTAACAAATAAGTGGTTTTCATAGAATGTATATGTAATAGAAAAAGAACTCCATAATAGGAAGCCAGAAGATACAAAGAAAATAGATAGTAGAATGTATAAGTCTGTAGTAGTAGCTTCATCATCAAAGAAGAGAGGAAGCAGTGTTGAAGCACCTATGGTGAAAATAGCAAAAAAGATAATAAATAAGAAAAATTTATCAATTTTAGAGTGGAATGTCATTTGTAGCCCTCCTTCTCCTTAACTTTACCATATCTCATGTTTAGGCTAAATGAAAGAACAGGAATTGCAACAATTTGAATAGAAGTATATTACATGGGAGTTGATACGATGAAAGGAAATCTAACTTATTATTTTATCTTATATCCGTTAATCTTCTTTCTTGTTTTCACCCTTTCACCTATCTTGTTTCATAAAGAAGAATATACAAGTATGAAAGATACATTGGGAATACTTTTAGTCTACTATGTGCTAATTAGTGGGTATTACTTTATTGATGTTGTAAGTGAAAGAATGAAGAAAAATGGTAAGGACAAACAATAAAGTGAAACTTTAATCAGTGGGGGTTTTGTTCATCCCCCACTGATTATTAGCCCTCACCAATCGGGCTTTTATGGGCAGTTGATCCCCCACCTAACTTCTTTGCTTCCGTTGAATTTTGAGGTGGGGGTCTTACTGCCCATTAATGCGGGATAAAGTTTTATTATATAAAAACCGATGGAGGACAACAAAATGACCGAAAGTGAAATGAAATTTAGGGATACGACCATTCGTAACTTTTTCGATAAAGAGGACCGTTTAAAATCGATTCCAGGTCAAAAGAAGAAAAAACTAGTATTGTTAGAGCATTTAGTTAGCAAATTAAATGCTGAAAATCAGTATACGGAAAAAGAAATTAATACGTTCATAAAACAATATCATGATGATTTTTGTACGATTAGACGAGAGTTTATCGTGCATGGATTTATGGATCGAGAGGATAATGTGTATCGTATAAATGGGAGAGAAGTATGGAGGAAATGGGAAGAGTTATAAATGTAATGAGGAAGGGGAATTTTCTTGCAAGCTAGTAGTCTTATACAGGAAGAGATTTCGGGAAAACCATCGATTATTGGGATATTTACTTCACCAACACTGCAATTCAAAAAGATGAAGAATCAAAGAAATATATTTTTCCCGTTAGCTCTTTTAATTGTGCTTATTATAATTTCAAGTGCTTTAATGTCTTGGAATACTTTAAACAATCCTGCGCTTAGTATGTTTCATGATAAAACGGGATTTACTGTACCAAAATACATAACTTTCTTTACCACATTTGGGATTTCTGCAATCAGCGGAATAGTAGCTATATTTTTTGCACCTATATTCTATAAGAACATTATGATTTTTTTTGGAGTGGATATTAACTATAAGGAAACATTTCCGATAATTATTTATGCTTCGTTTGTATTAAGGATAGGGATGATTTTAAACGGATTAATTGCATTTTCTCTAAGTGGATATGAGATATCTTATACAGGTTTAGGTGCAATAGGGACAGATAATATGATTCTACATACAATCGCTCAAAGAATAGATATATTTAACATTTGGTATTACGTTTTATTAGGAATAGGTTTAAAAACGATTACGAATTTAAATAAAGAGAAACTTATCCCTCTTATTATTGTACTTTTCGTTTTCACTAGTTTATTAGCGAGTATGGCTGGGTTTATGCAGGAAATATCTAAAGCGTAAGGATAGGTGGGAAGTATAATTATAAGCTTGTATGAAAAAGGTGGTTTGGATATGGACAAACCACCTTTTATCCCGCTATTTGCCGGGCAGTAAAACTCCTACCTCAAAATGCGGCTGGAGCAAAGAAGCTAGGTGGGAGTCGGGCTGCCAGTAAAAGCCCGATTAGTAGCCCGCGCTAGTCTTGTATTTTTCTTTGTAGTAAGTCTATGAACTCTTCAATATTTGAACTTGTAATGTATCCCACCGTGATATATTCATCTTCATAATAAAATATTATTTTTTTGTCAAAAAATCTTCTCTTCGTTTCTATAGATACAATTTTTTCATACTCAAATTCGGCAATTAATGTATTTTTATATTGGCTAAAAAAGAGAAGTCTTCTATTAGTAGCAAGTAGCATGCCTGGATATGGGACTTTATGCGTATTTATATAGTCAGTAAGTGAACATTTTAAAGTAGATAAAATCTTTTCTTCTTTATGTAGTAGTTGTTTTGCAGCTGTTAAGATTGGATTCATTGTATACATTCCTTTTATTTAGATGTATGAATATTTTATCAAAAGTGAAAAGATTCTCAATATGTAATATTGCATATTGATAGTTTCATTTGATGGCTCCAGTATTATTTTTAAAAGAAAAAGGTACGAGGTGATTCAGTGATACGATTAGCAAAAGAGGTTGATGCGGAATCAATTATGGATATTAGAAAAGAAATTATATTATCGGAAACTACTACAAAGTTTTTTATAGTATCTCCAAATAAATTACTAAATGATATTGATGCAGAAAGAGGAAAGATACGGAAAAGCAATTAGAAAGGTAATCTTTACATCGTGTATGAAGTAGATAGTAAGGTAGTTGGTTTTTTACTTTTCAATCGATATGAACTAGAACGGTTACGACATGCTGGCACAATGGGAATGGGGATTAGAGAGGCGTACTGTAATCAAGGCATTGGTACGGAGCTAATTGAATTTCTTATTAGTTGGGCTAAAGAGCAGAAAGGTTTAGAGAAAATTTGCTTAGGTGTAGTTTCTATTAATGATAGGGCAATTAAAGTGTACAAACGTATTGGCTTTGTAGAAGAAGGAAGACAAAGAAAGCAAATTAAATATGAAGATGGATCATATGGAGACGACGTGTTGATGGGTTTTTATATTGAATAAAAGCGATATTAATAAGAAGATGTATATACGTAATGGTATGTACATCTTTTTCACATGCTTATTGTAAACTTCTAAAAGTAATATAAATTCCCCTGCAGTTAACAGACTTTTCCCTATGAATAATATTAATATAGTAAAATCATAAGAACCTATATTGCAGTTTCCAATAATATACTATATAATCAGGATAAGAAAACGTTTTCATGCAAAGGGGGAAAATTTCGTGTCGACTATCGAGGACGTGGCGAAATTAGCGGGGTTATCAAGGACAACGGTTTCTAGGGTGATCAATAATCATCCATATGTTTCAGATGAGAAGAAGAAAAGGGTTCAATTAGCAATGAAGCATTTAGGCTTCGTTCCTAATTCTGCGGCGAGAAGGCTTCGTAAACAAAAAACAGAAACAATTGCGGTGCTTGTTCCAAGGATTACAAATCCTTTTTTTAGTAGATTTATTGAAGCAATCGAGATTGCTGCTTCTGAACATAAATATAAACTGATTATTTGTCAAACAAGATATTTACCGGAAAAAGAGATGGAGTATTTACAATTATTATCTACGAAACAAGTAGATGGGATTATTCTATGTTCACTAGAAAATCCGTGGGAAGATGTAGAGCCATACTTGCAACACGGTCCAATCGTGTTGTGTAATGAATATATTGAGGAAGCAAATGTTCCAACAGTGAAATTTGATCATGCACAGGGAGCATACATAGCTGCCAATCATGTATTAGAACAAGGATATCGTAATCTGATTTTTTGCCGTGGTAACGAAACGAAAGTAGTGAACCAACAGCGAAAAATGGGCTTTTTACGCGCTATTACTGAAAAGAGTAGAGAAGTGGAAGCGATCGATTTTCTTGAAAACGCTTTCTCTTGGGATGATGGAAAACGAATATTCAATGAAGTATTAAAGGACAAAAAAAATCCTACCGCGATTTTGGCAGGAGGCGACGAGGTTGCAGCTGGAATTATCTCAGAGGCGAAACGCCATGGTTGGAGTATTCCAGAAGATCTCGCTGTGATTGGTTTTGATAATCAAATTTTAGCGCAGATTACAGAGCCAGGTATTACGACAATTGAACAGCCAATCGACGAGATGGCCCGAAAAGTTGTCGACTTAATGATGGATAAAATCCATACGAAAAATTATCGACAAAAAGAATTGTATGAGTTTGAACTGGAGCTCTTGGTGAAAGGTTCAACGATGAAGGATACGATGTTATTAGCCTAGTAGACTATGTCTGCTAGGTTTTTTTATGTTCACAAACTACTATTCTTCGTGAACGCAATCGTCACATTTGTTATGGTATGCTTCGTGCTGCTCATCAATTTCTTTCCCGCAGTGTGCACAAGTTTTCGTCGGTAAATTTCGGAAAAACTCCATTGGTTGATCAATCATGTCAATCCCTCCATTTCCATTTCTTACTATCATTGTATTAGTACAAAAAACAAAAGTCAACAACTGTTTTATAACAAAATTGAAAATTAATGAAAAAGTTTAGGAAATGGATTATAGTTAACAATGTAGGATGTAAGTAAAAACTGCATTGCTACTCGGTTTTAGAAAGGAAGGATACATATGAAAATGACTGTTGTCGGCTTTTGGGGCGGCTTTCCAGAAGCGGGAGAAGCAACGTCGGGGTATTTGTTTGAACACGATGGTTTTCGTTTACTTGTAGACTGTGGTAGTGGTGTACTAGCACAGCTTCAAAAATATATAACACCATCTCATATAGATGCAGTTGTATTGTCGCACTATCATCACGATCATGTTGCAGACATTGGGGTATTGCAATATGCGAGATTAATTACGAGTGCGACAAAAGGACAACTACCAGAATTACCAATATACGGTCATTCGTTTGATGAGAATGGATTTAATTCTTTAACGCATGCACCGCATACGAAAGGGATCGCTTACAATCCAGAAGAAACACTTCAAATTGGGCCGTTCTCCATTTCATTCTTAAAAACTGTTCATCCTGTTACATGCTTTGCGATGCGTATTACAGCTGGCGATGATGCCGTAGTATACAGCGCTGATTCAAGTTATATTCCTGAATTTATTCCATTCACAAAAGATGCTGATCTTTTCATTTGTGAGTGTAATATGTATGCACATCAAGAAGCAGCAAAAGCAGGGCATATGAATAGTACAGAAGTAGCAAGTATTGCGAAAGATGCGAATGTAAAAGAACTTTTATTAACGCACTTACCACATACAGGCAACCCATCTGATTTAGTAACAGAAGCAAAACAAATTTTCAGTGGCCATATTACGCTAGCGCATAGTGGCTACGTATGGAATTCATGAGGTGATATGATGTTATTTATTGATAATAAAGGGATTACAGATCCTAGAATAAACTTAGCAATTGAAGAATACTGTGTGAAGAATTTAAATATTAACGAAACGTATTTACTGTTCTACATTAATGAACCTTCGATTATCATTGGTAAAAACCAAAACACAGTAGAAGAAATTAATGCAGATTACGTAAAAGAACAAGGTATTCATGTCGTTCGTCGTCTATCAGGCGGAGGCGCAGTATATCATGATCTAGGAAACTTAAACTTCAGTTTTATTACGAAAGATGATGGAGATAGTTTCAGCAACTTTAAAAAATTCACAGAACCTGTAACGAAAGCGCTTGGTAAATTAGGCGTAAATGCAGAACTAAGTGGTCGTAATGACATTTTAGCTGAAGGTAGAAAAATTTCAGGTAACGCGCAGTTCTCAACGAAAGGTCGTATGTTTAGTCACGGCACGTTACTATTTGATTCTGAAATCGATCACGTTGTATCAGCATTAAAAGTAAAAATGGATAAGATTCAATCAAAAGGAATTAAATCAATCCGTAGCCGCGTTGCGAACATTACAGAGTTCCTAAACGAAAAAATGACGACAGAAGAGTTTAGACAACTTCTTCTAGAAACAATTTTCGAAGGAGAAACAGAAATTCCAACGTACGAATTAACAGAAAATGATTGGAAAGAAATCCATAAACTTTCTGAAGAGCGCTACCGCAATTGGGACTGGAACTACGGAAAATCTCCGAAGTTCAACTTACAACATTCACACCGCTTCCCAGTTGGACAAGTTGACGTTCGTCTTGAAGTGAAAAAAGGAACAGTAACAGAATGTAAAATTTACGGTGACTTCTTCGGTTCACTAGATGTTCATGACATTGAAGAACGTTTAACGGGCGTACAATTTGATAAAGATGCGTTCACTGTAGCTTTAGAAGGCGTAGATATCGCGCGTTACTTCGGTAATATTACAACAGAAGATTTCTTGCATTTATTCTTCTAAACAGATGAGGCCGTTCCAAAAAAAAATTTTGGAACGGCCTTCTTTTATGAATAGGTTGCCACAGATGTCGTATTTTGTAGTAGTTATGTTCAATATAATTTCACTGTATTTTCGTGAAAATGGAGCGGATGCTCTCAATTTGTATGGGGAGTATACGAGCTTAAATAAAGAGGAACTTGAAAAACTTAGAGAAAAGATGAGTGTATATTATCTTAAAATGATTTTGGGCCTAGTTTCATAATTTGCGGGTAAACGAAATTCCCTTATCCTTCCAAAGCAAACTAAGAGAAGGTGATCTGTGTATATGCAGTTAATAGAATATCACTTGCTACTTTAATTTTCTTTTAATATAATTAATTTAGAATTTTTAAATATTCTAAATTTTATAAAGGTGGGGTTTGTGTGAATCTCGTTCAATCTTTGGCTGAAACGGCAAAAAATAAGGGGGATAAACCGGCGTACATATTTATGGATCAGTCGGTCTCGTATGACCAATTAAACAAAATGGTCACGAAGTTTTCTGGCAATTTAGCAAAAATGGGCATTGGAAAAGGGGACAATGTCGCATTAGCTGTAGGCAATTCACCACATTTTTTAGTAGGTTTATACGGAACAATGAAAGCCGGAGCAACTGTCATTCCGATTAATCCAATTTATACAGCAGACGAAATACATTACATATTACAAGATGGAGATGTAAAAACAATCATCGTACTCGACGTCCTTCTACCTGTTATACAATCTCTTACAACAAGACTTCCTTCATTAGAAAATATCATCATATGCGAAACCTCATCAGATTTTACTCATACAGAAACCGAAAAAATGAAAACGTTTACTAGTTTTATAGGAACTGGAGATTTAACTTACGAAGGTCCTGAACTAGATGAAGAAGATGTAGCGGTTATCCTATACACTTCAGGCACAACTGGAAAACCAAAAGGTGCTATGTTAACACATAAAAATTTATATAGTAATGCGAGCGATGTAGCGTCATATTTACGATATACTGCAGATGATCGCGTCGTTGCAGCGTTGCCGATGTTCCATGTGTTCTGTTTAACGGTTGCGGTAAATGCGCCGATTGTGAACGGAGCAACAATTTTAATGTTACCGAAGTTTAGTCCGAAAGAAGTATTCCGTATTTGTCGCACGTATGAGCCAACGATTTTTGCTGGTGTACCGACGATGTACAATTACTTATATTTATTTGAAGAAGCGAGCGCAGAAGATGTGAAGACGCTTCGCCTTTGTATTTCAGGTGGTGCGTCAATGCCTGTTGCCCTTCTGCAAAACTTTGAAAAACGTTTTGACGTAATCGTTTCAGAAGGATACGGTTTATCAGAAGCATCACCAGTTACTTGTTTCAATCCGTTAGACCGTCCTCGTAAACCAGGATCAATTGGCACAAATATTTGGCATGTAGAAAATAAAATTGTGAATGAACTTGGGGAAGAAGTACCGGTTGGTGCAGTTGGAGAGTTAATTGTTCGCGGACCTAACGTTATGAAGGGCTACTATAATGCGCCGGAAGATACAGCAGCGACATTAAAAAATGGCTGGCTATATACAGGTGACTTAGCGAAAATGGATGAAGAAGGTTACTTCTATATCGTTGATCGTAAAAAAGATATCGTCCTAGTTGGCGGTTATAACGTATATCCTCGTGAAGTAGAGGAAGTATTATATACTCACGATTCGGTAGCTGAAGTTGTTGTAATCGGCGTTCCGGATGAAAACTTAGGAGAAGCAGTACGGGCTTACGTCGTTCTGAAGCAAGCGAATGTAACAGAAGAAGAACTCATGCATTACTGCACGTTACATTTAGCGAAATATAAAGTGCCAATGAGTATTGAATTTTTAACAGAATTGCCGAAGAATACAACTGGTAAATTGTTAAGAAGAGCTTTAAGAGAGAAAGCGATACAAGTATAAAAATGGGGGCAATCACCTTTATGAAGGTGGTTGCCTTTGTATTTTTTAGCATTGGTTAAGCTATGATGCCATATATTTAAAGCGTAATATGACTAATAAGGAGGAGATATACGTGGAGCAGAAAGAATTACGTTTACGGAGGGTCCAATACCTTATTTGTGACATTATGGATGAAATGAATGCTGAAAATGAGAAGAAAACTTTAGAAATTTTGCAGGAAGTAATTGATCACCTTTCCGGTGCAATAGGTGATTTAGTTGATCCATCCAGCACGTATTCTATCGATTATTTAGAGAGAAAAGTTCATACGGCCCATTATTTACTTTTTAAAAACGAGCGGAAGGCGTACTTATGTAGGAAATAGTATTATTAATTTTATTTGACATTGATAATCATTATCAATATGATAGTTATGTTGGGTATATTCATATAAAGGGAGATGTCATATTGATAATGATTAAAAAAAAATATGTTAATGCATTCGTTATAGCAGCAACTTTAGCAGTTCCATTTAGCGGTATTATGGCACCGATTGCGAAAGCAGAAGCGGCAGTAGAAATGAAAGCAGCTAGTAAAATTGCAGATGGTACATACGATGTAATTTTGAAAACATATAAAGATCAAACGAATGATACATCAGTTGCTTCTACATATTTAAAAAATGCAAAAGTAACAATTCAAGGTGACAAAAAAATCGTTACGTTAACGGTTCAAGATAGTAGCTATTTCCAGTATCTTAGAGTAGAAGATTCTAATAAAGTAGGGACATTCCATGATGTAAAAGTGATCTCCGAAGATAAAGCAAATAACGGTACGAAAGTTGTTCAATTTGAAATCGGTGAATTCTCGAAAAAATATAATATGCAAATGCATATATTAATTCCAGCAATTAAATATGATCATAAATATCAAGTGCAGTTTGAAATTGATGCGAGTGCAATTGAAAAGAAATCTAAGTTCTCAGATGTACCGACTTGGGCACAAGATTCAGTTCAATATTTAGTAGACAAAGAGGCAGTACATGGTAAGCCAGATGGTACATTTGCACCGGCTGAAAATATCGATCGTGGTTCAGCAGCAAAAATATTAGCTACTGTTTTAGGATTAGAAATTAATAAAGATGCGAAGCCATCATTCCGTGATGCGCAAAAACATTGGGCTACACCGTATATTGCCGCAGTTGAAAAAGCAGGTATTGTAAAAGGTGATGAGCAGGGTAACTTCAATCCGGGCGGGCTAATTAACCGTGCATCGATGGCTTCTATGCTAGTAAATGCATATAAATTAGAAAGAAATGAAAATATTAAACTACCAAAAGAATTTGCTGATTTAAAAGATCATTGGGGCGCGAAGTATGCGAACATTTTAATTCAAGAAAGCATTTCAGCTGGCACAGATAATGGATGGGCTCCAGATAAAGCGGTAAGCCGCGCAGAAGCAGCACAATTTATTGCGAAGACAGATAAGTTGCAGAAATAAAGTGAAACTAAAATCAGTGGGAGTCCATTCCCGCTGATTTTTAGCTTGTATGAAGTTTCTTATATAATAATTTTAAATTCCAAGTTGACACATGTGAATTACGGAATTAAAATGAAAAGAAATCAAACAGAATACAATAGAAGCTCATCAGAGAAACTGAAGGCGCACAACGTTCACTTTTGTGAATAGATTGTGTGCCTTTTTCTATTGTACAAACTAAGGGGGCTTTATATATGAAACAGTGGAGTAAGACAGCATTAATGAAAAGTACAGGTGTTTTATTATCAGCATTTGTCCTTTTGTCAGGGTGTGGTTCGGCAACATCCACTAACAATTCTGAAGGAAGTGCAGATAAGAAGACAGTCGAACTTTTAAATGTTTCATATGATCCAACGCGTGAGTTATATCAAGACTTCAATAAAGACTTTACGAAGTATTGGAAAGAGAAGCATGGTCAGACAGTAAATGTAAAGCAATCACACGGGGGATCTGGAAGCCAGGCACGCTCTGTTATTGACGGTTTAGAAGCAGACGTTGTAACACTAGCGCTCGCTTATGATATTGATGCAATTAGTAAGAAGAAACAACTAGCAGAAGATTGGCAGAAGCGACTTGCGGATAATTCTACTCCGTATACATCAACGATTGTATTTCTTGTGAGAAAAGGAAACCCGAAAGGAATTAAAGATTGGGATGATTTAACGAAAAAAGGTGTGTCTGTCATTACACCGAATCCAAAAACATCTGGAGGAGCAAGGTGGAACTATTTAGGTGCGTGGGGATATGCGCTGAAGAAATATAACAATAGTGAAGATAAGGCGAAAGAGTTTGTCAGTCAAATTTATAAAAACGTAGAAGTGTTAGATTCGGGTGCACGCGGGGCAACGACAACTTTTGTTGAAAAAGGAATTGGTGATGTATTAATCGCTTGGGAAAATGAAGCGTTATTATCTCAAAAAGAACTTGGAAAAGATAAATTTGAAATTGTAACACCTTCAATTAGTATACTAGCAGAACCACCAGTAGCTGTTGTAGATAAAGTAGTTGATAAGAAAGGAACGAAAAAAGTAGCAGAGGGATATCTTGAATATTTGTATTCAGAAAAAGGGCAAGAAATTGCGGCGAAAAACTTTTATCGCCCTCGTAATGAAAAAGTAGCAGAAAAGTACGCATCACAATTTCCGAAAGTTCAATTATTTACAGTGGATGAACTATTTGGAGGCTGGAAAAAAGCGCAAGAAAAACATTTTAATGATGGCGGCGTATTCGATCAAATGTATAAAAAATAAGGGGGGATGAGGTGACGTTATATGAGGAAGAAGCGTGTTTTACCAGGGTTTGGATTATCTCTTGGATTTACAATGCTCTACATGAGTTTATTCGTACTTATACCACTTTCTATCGTATTTATTCAAACTTCACAGCTAGGCTGGAAGAAGTTCGCGCAAGTTGTAACGAGCGAGCGCGTGTTGCATTCGTATCAAGTGAGTTTCACAACTTCACTTACAGCGGCAATCGTAAATGCCATTTTTGGTTTATTAATTGCTTGGGTACTCGTTCGCTACACATTTCCAGGGAGGCGGTTATTAGACGGACTAATCGATTTACCATTCGCTCTTCCGACTGCTGTAGCTGGTATTACACTTACGACGCTTTATGCGGAAAATGGCTGGGTTGGAAAAATATTTAGTGTGTTTCATATAAAAGTAGCTTTTACCCAGCTAGGAATTATTGTTGCACTTACGTTTATTGGCTTACCATTTGTCGTCAGAATGGTGCAACCGGTATTGCAAAGTATTGATAAAGAAGTAGAAGAAGCAGCTTCTAGTTTAGGGGCGTCACGCTTCCAAATATTTATGAAAATCATTTTGCCAGAAATATTCCCGGCTTTGCTTGCTGGTTTTTCACTCGCATTTGCAAGGGCGTTAGGGGAATATGGATCTGTCGTGTTCATTGCAGGTAATATGCCGATGAAAACAGAAATTGCACCGCTTATGATTATGACGAAATTAGAACAATATGATTATGCAGGCGCAACAGCTGTAGCTGCTGTTATGCTTATTATTTCTCTCCTTTTCCTACTTTTTATTAATATGATTCAAACTTGGAGCAGAAGGCATGAACTGAAAAGTGAATAGGGGGAGAGGAAATGGAGCCAATAGTATTGGAGAAGAAAATAGTAAAAAGCATGTCAGCTAAAAAAGAATCTAAATTGGTACCAATTCTATTCATTACGATAACAATTTTATTTTTATCTCTCTTTCTATTACTGCCGCTCGTGACAATTTTTATGAAAGCATTTGAACGAGGAGTTGATGTATATATTGCCGCTATAACAGATCAAGAAGCATTTTCAGCAATCCGGTTAACACTTCTCGTGGCATTAATTGTTGTACCGCTTAATACGATATTCGGAATAGCGGCGGCTTGGCTTATTACAAAGTTTCAGTTTAAAGGAAAGCAAGTATTATTATCTCTTATTGAACTACCGTTTGCTGTATCACCAGTCATTGCAGGATTAGTATTCGTTTTACTTTTTACACCGAGAGCTGCTCTTGGCGGATGGTTATTGGAACACGGGATAAAGCTCATCTTCTCTGTCCCTGGCATTATCATTGCGACGATATTTGTTACGTTTCCGTTCGTTGCCCGTGAATTAATCCCGGTAATGCAAGCGCAAGGGAAAAGTGAAGAAGAAGCAGCTCTATCACTTGGCGCAAGCGGTTGGAAAATGTTTTGGCGCGTCACATTGCCGAATATAAAATGGGGCCTATTATACGGTATGATTTTATGTAATGCCCGCGCCATTGGTGAGTTCGGTGCCGTTTCCGTTGTTTCTGGACACGTGCGTGGTGTGACAAATACGATGCCACTTCACATTGAAATTTTGTACAATGAATATCAATTTTCAGCAGCGTTCGCTGTGGCGACTTTAATGTCACTCATCGCAGTTTTTACGCTCATTATAAAAAACTGGATTGAATGGAGAATGGAAAAACGACAATAAGGGGTGAGTGCGGTGAGTATTCAAATTCAAAATGTATCAAAACAATATGGTACATTTCAAGCGCTGACAGACATTCATTTGGATATTCCAAAAGGTGAACTGGTCGCTTTATTAGGCCCGTCAGGTTCTGGGAAAACAACGTTATTACGAATTATTGCAGGACTAGAAGAGGCGGACGGAGGCTCTATTTCATTTGATGGGGAAGATTTAACAAATATTCACGTGAAAAACCGGCAAGTCGGTTTTGTCTTCCAGCACTATGCACTTTTTAAACATATGAATGTGTTTGAAAATGTTGCTTTCGGTTTAAAAGTAAGAAAGAAAAGTGTAAGACCTTCAGCAGAAGCAATAGAAGAAAAAGTAACAGAACTATTGAAACTAGTAAAAATGGATGGTTTCGCAAAACGTTATCCCGCGCAATTATCTGGCGGACAACGCCAGCGTATCGCACTAGCCCGGGCGCTTGCAGTCGAACCGAAAATTTTATTACTTGATGAACCGTTTGGTGCACTTGATGCGAAAGTGCGGAAAGAATTACGAAGGTGGCTCCGGAAATTACATGACGAATTTCAAATTACGAGCGTATTCGTAACGCATGATCAAGAAGAAGCGTTAGACGTTGCGGACCGCATCGTTGTGATGAACGAAGGGCGTATTGAACAAATGGGAACACCGGAAGAAGTGTATGAAAAACCGGCAAGTCCGTTCGTATACGACTTTTTAGGAAACGTGAATTTATTTCACGGTCGTGTTCATAAAGGTAAGCTAAATGTCGGATCGGTGGAGCTAGAAGCACCAGAGCATAAGCACGTTTCAAACGTAGACGGAGTGGGATATGTAAGACCACATCATCTATCAATTGCCCGTACAAAACAAAGTATAGATGCCATCCCGGCGAAAGTAACATACTCACATGCAGTTGGCCCTGTCGTATATGTAGAATTAAAGCGCGACGGAACAGAGGAATATTTAGAAGCAGAAATTAGTAAAGAACAGTTCAAACAGCTGAGCATTCAAGCGGGTGAGTTTGTATACGTACATCCGAAAGAAGTGAAGGTGTTTATTCCGGAGGATTTTGTTATTTAATAATAAGGTGCGGTCCCTATATGAGTATGTATAGGGGCCGCATCTCTTTGTTTGCTTGAATGTCTTATTCTTATGTACAATGTAGACGAGAGCTGGTTATAGATATAAAAGGAGAGGAATGCCATGTCCAAACAATTAGTAAATTTGCGCATTGATTTTGCCTTTAAACAGTTATTTGGTACGAGTGGTAACGAAGATATTCTTACGACTTTCTTAAATGCTATGTTATAAGAATCTTTAGAATCACCTATTACATCGTTACAGCTAAAATATCCACATTTGCATAGAGAATATGAGGATCACAAGTAAGAGGAAAATAACTTTGATTTGCTTACTATTTACGTTCTAGACACAGAACAAGATATAATAGAAGAAATCAATAAGGAGGCTAGTCGTGAAGAATCTTCGTTATCTCAATTTATTTACAATCTTAATTATATACACACTACTCATGTTTTACATTGGCTGGAACGGCTGGGTTTGGCTTAGTACAGTATTTGGCTGGGAATCTTGGGGGTATTACGCTTTCGTAGTCGGATTTATTTCATATGCGTACATTCTCGTGCAAGTGTTTAAATTTCTTCCTTTTCTGCGAACGGTCGGTTCAATTTGGTTTGCGGTTATACAATATGCGCTTATGTTATTGCCATTAGCTGATATTGCAGTTTTCTTTTTACAGTTTTCTATAGAGAGGGACACGGCAATTATTTGGACAGGGGCAGTCACTTTACTCGTGTTTTTCTTTATCTTCGCATACGGGGTATTTAATGCGTATAGTCCGGTTGTAAGAAAGTATGATGTACATATACCGAAAAAGGTAGAAGGGCGTAAAAGTTTACGCATTGCGATGGCTTCTGATATGCATTTCGGTAAACTGTCTGGTGTTTCTCATTTAAAGAGACTTGTTCATCATGTAAATGAAATGAAACCAGATATTATTTTACTGCCTGGTGATATTATCGATGATCATCCAGGTGTGTTCATTCAGAAAAATATGGGACCAATCATGAAACAGATGAAAGCTCCATTAGGCGTATATGGCGTGCTAGGAAACCACGAATATTACGGCCGAGCTATTCCTGAGTTTTTACAAGAGATGGATAAGATTGATATTCGTATTCTTTTAGATGAAGTCATTACAATTGAAGATGATTTCTATCTCGTTGGAAGAAGAGATAAAACAGAGCGTGATCGTCAAAGCTTTGAAAGTCTAATGAGTACGGTAGATAAATCGCTTCCTGTTATTGCGATGGATCACCAGCCATTTGAATTAAAACAAGCAGCGGATGCCGGCGTTGATTTATTATTATCTGGTCACACGCACCGTGGACAAATGGCGCCGAATCATATTGTGACGAGAAGAATGTACGAATTAGACTGGGGATACGCGAAAAAAGGTGCATTCCACGCGATTGTTTCTTCTGGATTTGGATTCTGGGGACCACCGCTTAGACTGGGAAGTAGATCTGAGATTGTGCAGGTGGAAGTTACATTTGAATAGGTATGTGAAATAGAGAGCTGATGGCTCTCTATTTTTTAATTTAAAGGTACAAAATATTCGAGTGAAGTTCTTTATTTACTCTCTGAAAAAAGAGATACTATAACTATAAGAAGACTCTGCTTGAAAAGGGGGATTATGAGTGGTTATATCAGATGTCATATACGGTGAGTTTAAAGTAGATAAAGTGTTAGAAGAATTAATTTTAAGTAAACCTGTGCAAAGGCTGAAAGGCATTCATCAGGCCGGAGCAAGTTACTTAATGAATGAGAAATGGAATGTAACGCGCTTTGATCATTCAGTTGGTGCTATGTTGTTAATTAAAAAACTTGGTGGTTCAGTAGAAGAACAAATTGCAGGTTTACTGCATGACGTATCGCATACTGCTTTTTCTCATGTAATTGATTATGTTTTTGATAACGAAAATGAAAGTTATCATGAAGAAATATTTAGCTCTGTTGTGAAAAACTCGGAAATCCCGGCGCTTCTTTCAAAGCATGGTTATAACTATGAAGATATTTTGTTAGATGATTCGAAGTGGACATTACTTGAAAGATCCGCACCAGAATTATGTGCAGACCGAGTGGATTACACATTGAGAGATATGTATACATATGGATATATTTCTTTAGAAGAAGCTCAAAATTTTTTAGATGATTTAATCGTAGTTAATGGAAAAATGGTTCTTCAAAATATCCAGATTGCTGAATGGTTTACGAAGACGTATTACAAAGAAGTTATCGATTTCTTTATGAAACCAATTAATATTTATGGGAATGATATGTTAGCGAAAACGTTAAAATTGGCTCTTTATAAAAAGGTCATTCATGCAGAGGACTTTCTTCTTGAAGATGATGAGCTTATAGTGAAATTACAGCTATGTAACGATCCAGAAGTGGAAGCTTTATTAAGAAAAGTGCATCCAAATGTAAAAGTAAAAGAAGATAGAAATGATTATAATTTGTATCAAAAAAATAAAGTACGCCTTATTGATCCGCCGTTACTTCGTGAAGGTGAAGTTGTTCCATCGTCTGTTGTGTCAGAACAAATAAGACAGATGAGTGATATCGCTTATGAAAAAACGGTGAGAGGGATGTATGTGAAAGTGATTTTTAATTAGTTTCTTTGTAATAGAAAAAGGTGTCATCGATTATGATGACACCTTTTTTCTTTAAAGGGTTGTTCGTATGAAAATGTGTTGCATTTTTACGATACTATTTTATTTTACCAGAAAAATACCTATTATGGTAAAAAAATAATTTTCTCAAAGTTTTTCGATAAAAATAATTTGTG
>NZ_BOQD01000171.1 GCF_018332515.1 Bacillus hominis
AACAATCTAAACCATATTTATAAAAAGATAAAATATCATCCAATGCTAAATTTGTTTTAAAATCACCATCGACGGCCTCAACCATTTTCTCAACTTTTGTAATAGACCCCACATTTTTTAATTTACTTAAAATCGCCTCAATAACAAGTTGTTGGCGCTGTCCCCTCATTGCATCACTATCAATATGACGAGTTCTCGCCAAAGCAAGTGCTTCTTCTCCCGTTAATTTTTGAACCCCTTTTTTCAAGTGAATCGTATCAGGTTCATCTTTACTATTTTGTTCAGTAAATTCAACCGGGACATCTACCTCAACACCATCGAGCCCATCGACAATTTTAATAAATGACCCAAAATTAAATTTCACGAAATAATCTACCGGTACTTGCAGTAACTTTTCTACTGCCTCAACAGAAGCTTGTGGCCCTCCATCTTTTCCGTTTTTAACGAAACCACTTCCATATGCGTGTGTTATTTTATCTTTTTTCTTTTCGATTGGAACATATGTATAGGTATCTCTTGGTATACTGGTTAATTTCACTGTCTTATCTTCTTTATTAAACGTAGCTAACAATAATGCATCCGTATGAAATGCACCATTATAGCCCTTTTGCCGTTCTTGATTTTCATCAATTCCCATAATTAACATTGAAACGTTGTGTGTAATTGGCTTTACAGCTTTCTCACGTAAATTTGATTTTTCACCACGTGATAAGTTCAAATTAGATTTTTGTACGAGATTAGAAGTTTTCATATATACATAGGCACCATACCCAACTCCGCCAAATAGTAATACTCCTAACAATACACTTATTATCGTTGTCTTTTTATATTTTCGTTTATTTTTCTTTTCTCTTGAAGGAGAGGTATTCTCCATATAGTTCCCTCCGTTTTCTATTCATCTAATAAGTTTTTCAATTTTTCATAATTAGTGCTATCCTTTTGAAATACACTCTCTTTCAATCCTTTGTTTATTTGTATCCATTCAGTCGTAATCGAATATTGAATCATACCTTCATCGAAACTAAGGAACTTCAACATAATCCCCGTATTTTTCTCTACAACCATTTCAAATTTCCCACTTAAATCTTCAGATGTACTTACAGGCATTTCTATGTTTATTACCCCTTCTATTTTGTAGCAATCAAGTCCAAGATACTTCGTTTCTTTATAACTCCAATCTTTATATCGAATTAATAGATCAGCAAATTCTGATTGAATACTGTACTTAGCGAATCCCACATATTCGTCATCATACCGTTTCTTCTCACCTGATTTTCTCAATAACCTTTCCGTAGGGCTTAATTTTACTATTCCATTATTTCTTTCTTTTGGACTCCATCTCGTCTCTTTATACGTATTATTCTTATCATTAAACTCTTTTTTTCCTTCCTCGCTATAAATCAGCGTGCTTTTTTTCGATAGCTTGTCTTCTTTGGATGAAATACCACTTTGTTTCTCCGTATCAATCGCATATTTATATGTTGTAGCAATTCTTGTAGAGCTAGAATATTCTTCGAATTGCCCTGAAACATTTTGGAAATGATCAATTGAATCAAGCATCTTTTGATGAATCTTTTCCTTATCTGGATAATTGACGTTCGACTTCATTTCTTCTTCATTCTCATAATCAGAAAACGCATTCTTCTTTACGTAATTAAACATCCCTCCATTTTGTGCAAAGCTCTGTATAGAAAACTCAGACATAGATACAATTGATAGCGTTAGAACAGCGGCACTAATAAACATCATATGTACTCTATAACTCTTTCTTTTTACAGGAAGATTATGAAGTGCATCATTAATTTTTTCGTTTAGTGCCTGTGGCAATACGGTATTATCCTTTTCTATTCTCTTTTTTAATTTTTCATCAAATGATTTTTCTTTATCCATTTTAACCACCTCCTACTCCATCTTTAATCGCTCTTCTAATTTTTCCCTTGCACGTGACAATCTTGATTTAACCGTGCCTTTTGGAATTTCTAAAAGCGTTGCAATACTTTCTTGATTCATATCTTCATAATAATAAAGTACGGTTACAGCTCTTAGTTCTTCCGTTAAAGACTGAATAGCATTACAAAGATCAATATCTTCATATCGATCGAACGCCACCATATTACTATCATGATCCTCAATTACAATTACTTTTTTATAAGAGCGAATTATATTGTTACACTCATTTATTAAAATTCTAATTAGCCAAGTTTGAAAAAACTCTTCCTTTTTCAGTTTTTTTATATTTTCATAAGCTTTTAAAATTGTTGCCTGCATTGCATCCTCTATATTCGTCTCATCACGTAACATCGCCTTCGCAATGCGATACATCTTTACTTTTTCTGTATGTATAAGTCTCATAAAAGCCTCATGATTACCCTTTTTAGCTAAAGAAACATCCGTTTCTTCTTTTACAATCATCTTATATAAAGGAATTACTTTCACAATTGGTCCTCCTGTTTCATCCTCACTTCAAATTTAACTTTACACGTATTAGACGGGGGAGCCTATAAAAAGGTTCATTTTTTTGAATATTTTTGTAAATCAAAAGACAAATATCCTTTTTAGGGTGCGACACAATAAACATATCGGTTCAAATTCACAAACAAAAAAGTCCACTTTCACAGTGGACTTTTTACTTTATAACGGTAAATCTCTCTTCCTAAACACAACTATTGCTAATATGAAGATACAAATCGCTCCAGCGGTTAAACCTAAACTTACCGGCCATATATTATATGTTCCTTCAGCAATTTCTTTCGGACGAAACAATGTAAACAAGGATATATTTCTCATCCACTCTAACTTATCACTTAATTTCCCTATCATATCTAACACAAAAAATAGGATTGTTAAACTTGCTGAGTAGCTAAGTGCCTTCCTTTCATCATTACATATACAGGAAAAGAAAAATGAATAGGCACTAACTACTAAAAATATTAGCCCTCCGACTACATTTATCTTCAAAAATAGTTCTTTATTTAAATTATTATCTTTTAAAAACCATTCTGCACCTAATATACCAGCTACATAGGTAACAATTACAATTATTAGTAGCCCCAATATGAGAACAGCAGCTTGTGTAATTGCAATTTTCACCCTTGATACAGGTGTTGCTAATAAATATGCCATCGCTCCTTTATCTACATGCCGTGCAATTAAATGTGTTGCAACCGTGACACAAAAGATTGTTAAAATGATAATAAACAATAGGCTATAATACTCCCCAGCTAAAAAATCCATTACATTTTGAATTGGACTTTCCATTCCAACAATTTTTTTTACACTATCAGGCATGGCACTTATTAATTCATTTAAACCTTTCGCTGAAACCATCGATGGGAATATCCAAATTAATAACCATAAATAAAGTGCTGCACCAGTAGCATAGCTCAATATACTTTTTTGAGTTTCTTTCAAACTAGCTAAAAATAATTGTTTATTCATGCTTTATCCCTTCTTTCTTCTCGTAATAATGCATAAATAAATGTTCTAAATCCGTCGCTCTCGTTTGAAGTGCCGTTACATTATAGTTTGAAAGTATTTGTAAAACAGTTTGATAGTTGCCTTGCACAATAATTGACGCCTCTCTACCTTTCACCCCTTCAAATTGCAAATCACATTGTTTAAGCGATTCGATTTCCTCTTGAGATGATACTGTTACATCTATCACCTGTCGTCTCATCCCCTGTAAATCATGAATATTTTCAACCGTTACAAGGCGACCATCTTTAATAATCGCTACTCTATCACACGTTCTCTCAATCTCAGTGAAAATATGTGAAGACATAAGAATCGTTTTTCCTCTTTGCTTTTCCTCTAATATTAAATCTATAAACACTTGTTGCATAAGTGGATCGAGTCCTGATGTCGGTTCATCTAAGATTAGTACTTCTGGATCGTGCATAAATGCAGCGACAATCCCTACTTTTTGCTTCATCCCTTTAGACATTTTTCGAATCGGTGTTTTCACATCAAATTGCAAACGTTCTATCAGTTCGTCTCGTCTTTTCGTATCCTTTACCCCACGCATCCCTTGCATTAACTTTAAAAATTCTAATCCATCCATTCCTTCAATAAAAGAAATTTCTCCTGGTAAATAGCCAACTTCTCTTTGAATTTTCGCAGCATCTTCCCAACAATCTAATCCGAAAATTGTCGCTTTACCAGCTGCTGGTTTTATAAATCCCATTAAATTACGAATCGTTGTTGATTTTCCAGCTCCATTTGGTCCTAAGTAGCCAAAAACTTCCCCTTCTTTCACTTCGAATGTAATATGAAACAAGCCTTTTCCATTTGAAAACTGTTTTGTAACATTTTGAACTGAAATCATAAGTCCACCTCATTTTTTG
>NZ_BOQD01000172.1 GCF_018332515.1 Bacillus hominis
TTAACGGGCAGTAAAACTCCCACCTCAAAATTCAGGTGGAGCAAAGAAGTTAGGTGGGAGATCAACTGCCCGTAAACGCCCGATTGGTGAGGGCTGATAATCAGTGGGGGATGAACAAACCCCCCACTGATTAAAGTTTCACTTTATACTTCTTCTCGACTCGTTCTTATACAAGAAAATAGTAATAATCGCAAGCACTATAATAACTCCCAAAGTAAATACTCTGTAGTTCGAGATAGTAGCAGTACCAATTAACAAGGCAGGTATAACAGCCGTAATTAAGCCACCAAACATACCGACAAACGATCCTACACTTTGTTTTACTATTTGAGTTTCTGATACCCAATCATAATAACCAAATCGATTATTAATAAAAATTCCCCATACTGCCGAAAATAATGAATATGTTATTGGTGTTATGACGATTAAAAGAGAACTCCAAACATCTAGTTTTAACCCTATTATCAGTAATACGGCACTAATGAGTGATGCAGGTATACTCAATGAAAGATTCATAAGAATTTTACTGTCATAAATCATCTTTGGCGCTATAGGCAACGACTTAATAATCCATACATTTTTTCCTTCTAAAGACAATGACACACATGTTGTACACGTCATCGAAATCGCTGCTGCAATAGCAAATGGCGCAACCTTCTGCAACAGGATCTCAATTCCAGGATACGCTATTAATTGACTTGGTCCTACTACAACTATAGCCAATGAGAAAGCTATGGCCATCACGACTCCCATTCCACTATTTATGACATACACTGTAGAAGAGAAGAAACGTTTCAGCTCTTTTTTATACAATGCGACCAATACACTTTCTTTTCTCAAACTATTAATCTCATAATTTGAAAGCATATGATAAGTGGTAATCCCTGTGTTTATTTGCTTATATTTTAACGAAAGTATTTTTACAAAAAGATAATACCAAATAACCGATATCCCAACGAATAGGACGAAAGCTACAATATCAGCATTAACAATTGCTTTTTGAAACATGTTAGCTAATGGATACACTTTAGTTAGTTGCTCTGAAACAATTGCACCAATCCCATTCATATCATTAAGGCTATATTGAGCATTTCCGTTTTTCAGCATGAAAAAACCGAATGTAATAATTACTATAAAACTTAAAACCGTAGTTATTTTATTCGTATTTTTAAATTTAGAAGCGATTGCCGTAATCATAGCTCCAAAGATCGCTGCGATTGTTGTTGGGATTAAAGACGCTATAAACATACTGATGAACCACATAAAGTAAAAAGAAACTGATGGCCTCTCATGTATGTCATAAACAACTCCCATTGGTAGCATGATTATGATTGAAAAGAGTGTATTCAGCAAATATAAATACAAAAACCTACTTGTAATAACAGTACTTACACGAATCGGTAATGACATTAAAAGATCGTAGTCCTTAAAAGCAAAAATTTCTCCATTTGCCTTAAATATAGTGAAAAACAACGTCAATACACTGCTAATAACTAGTGCATAAACTGGAATAATTTCGCTCATTCCTAGCTTCACCAACCCATATGCTGAGGCCCCACAATATAGCATTAACATGACACCAACTAAGGCAAGGGATGCTGTTAGCAAAATTTTATTCTGCTTCTTTTTCTTATCTTTTTCGTATTTAAAAGTATTTAAACCGAGCTGCGTTATCAACCGAATTTTCAAAAGACCTAAACTATTAATATTCATTAGCAAGCTCCTTCATAAAGAGCTCTTCCAATGAGCCTTCCTTTATTAAAGAATTTACTTCCCCTGAAAGTGCTAATTTCCCTCTATTAATCATGGCTATTTTATTACATAACTTCTCAGCCACATCTAAAACGTGCGTAGAAAAGAAAATCGCACTTCCCTTTTCACAAAGCTCTTTCATAATACCTTTCAATACTACGGCTGCCTTTGGATCAAGACCAACGAAAGGTTCATCTAAAACTAATAATTTCGGTTTATGCAAAACCGCCGATATAATCGCTACTTTTTGTTTCATACCGTGTGAATAAGAAGATATTAAGTCTCCCAAGTAAGGTGTAATCTCAAAAGCATCCCCATACTTCTGTATTTGTTCTTCCCGATCCCTCGCAGACACTTTAAACACATCAGCAACAAAGTTCAAATATTGAATTCCTGTTAATTGTTCATATAAATCTGGATTATCAGGAATGTACGCCATTACTTTCTTACATGCAATCGGATCCTTTTTTACTGAATGTCCATCAACAAAAATTTCGCCCTCTTCAAAATCTATAACTCCTACTAACGACTTAATTGTTGTACTTTTCCCCGCACCGTTATGTCCAATAAATCCAAAGATATCTCCTGCTTGAACAGTAATATTTAAATGATCTACTGCTTTCTTACCACCTTTATATGTCTTGCTAAAATTTATAATTTCTAACATGTGATTTCCCCCAAACCATCCCTCGGATTAAAAACGAAATATTCAGACTGAAAAACCTTTAATTTTACTCAGTAAGTTTTTTATCCTCACTGAGTATTAGAACCTGTTAACACATAAAAACTATAAATATTAAATTTGATTAGTGTAGTTCAATCGCTTATTGCTCACAATTGCATTTCTTTTTTATAAATAACATAAGAATATAAATTCGTTATGATAACAGCAACTACTATAATCCCAAGCATCATATAAGATCTCCAATCAGCCGGAGCGAAAACACTTATAATCATAATAATTCCTAAAACCACAAATACTTTTCCGCTAAATCGATGTGTTTTCCGCCATACTTCTTCATTGCTTAACGTCCAAGGATTACGCATTCCAACGAAAAAGTTTGGCTTACATTGCGGTAAATAATTACCCATTACTAAAAATAAAATACCCACTAATAATTCTGGAACCCGATTAATGAATAAGTTATATCCTAGTCCACTTGTAATAATATCTATATTCCCTACAAATAGTAGCAGGAGTATCCCGTTATTCATCATCATAAAAGCTTTAGAAAATTTTTCGTAATTTGCTTTCCTTGGATCAATCTTTGGTATCACATTTAGAAATATATATAACGCAATCATAATTCCAACCATAGAAATCATTCCGTAAAGTTTAGAAGAATAGCCATCTACCTTACCACCACTCCAATGTGTCGCGATTGTATCCGGCAAATGAGGCCAAGCAAACGCCCAAGCTAAACAAGTTGTAACAATTAATATAATTGCAAAAAGATGTTTTTTCACCTTTCCTGCACTCCCCTGTTTTTAATTCACTCATTCTATCCTAGTTCTTTTTATAAATAAAATATGACTTTATTGTTAATCTGAAGATACATATTCATCTGACTCCAACCACCATAAATTATATATTATTCTATTAAGATCCTATCTCTTTCTTATAAGCCACATAAGAATATCCCATCGTTAGTCCTACGGCACCAATAATAATTCCAACTATTAAGAAAGCTTTCCATGCTGCCGGTGCAAAAATACTTAAAATCATAATAACCCCTAGTACAACAAACACCTTTCCGCTAAAACGATGCGTCTTTCTCCACACTTCTTCGTTACTTAACGTCCACGGTGTTTTTATACCTACAAAGTAATTTGGTTTGCACTGTGGTAAATAGTTTCCCATGACTATAAATAAAAGACCAACAAGAACATACGGCGTACTATTCATCGGAATGTCATAACCTAATCCTACCCCGATTACAAGCACATTAACTAAAAATAACACTATTAACACGCTAGAAGTTATTATCATATAACTTCTAGAAAACTTATCATAATTCTTTTTCTTAGGATCAATTTTAGGAGTGACTGTTAATAAAACATAAGTGAAAATCATAATTCCAAGTAGCAACAGCATTGCATGAAACTTGGAAGCAAAACCATTCACACCTTCAGTGCCCCAATGAACTGCCATTGTATCTGGTAAATTTGGCCATGCATATGCCCAAGCTAGACCAGTTATAAAAATTAAAATAATTGCGACAAGATGCTTTTTCATTTCCCCTCTTCCCCCTTATTCGTAAACGTAAACACCCAAGTCAATAAATCTTGAAATACAGTTGTGTTCAATGAGTACACAACGAATTGCCCTTTCTTTTCATCTTGAATAAGTTCAGCATTTTTAAGCGCACTTAAATGATGTGAAATACTTGGCTTCGTCATATTGAATTGTTCGGCAATTTCCCCAGCGGTTAGATCGCCTTCTTTTAATAAATCTAAAATTTTTCGCCTTGTTGGGTCTGCTAATGCTTTGAATGCTTGATTCAATGTCTTTCTTCCTCTCACTAATTAGACATTTAGATATTTATCTAAATATTAAACTGATTACCGATATTTGTCAATTGTATCCAGCGCCCTTTTTACTTTTCACGCTTTTGACCTATACTGCTTACTAGCTTATATTTCAACATAATGAAAAGACTTGAAACACATGATACACTATAGTTACAATTGTTTTTTTGAGGAGGAATATACATATGTATAAAATTTTAATCGTTGAAGACGATCCAAATATTTCATCATTACTGCAATCTCACATTCAAAAGTACGGGTACGACGCTGTTGTTACTGAAAACTTTGATGATATTATGGAATCGTTTAACGCAGTGAAACCACATCTTGTTTTACTTGATGTAAACTTACCGAAATTCGATGGTTTCTACTGGTGCCGTCAAATTCGTCATGAATCTACTTGTCCGATTATTTTCATTTCGGCACGTGCTGGTGAAATGGAACAAATTATGGCGATTGAAAGTGGCGCGGATGATTACATTACGAAACCGTTCCACTACGACGTTGTAATGGCGAAAATTAAAGGGCAATTACGCCGTATTTATGGTGATTATGCACCAAATATTTCTGAACGTATCGTTGAAGTAGAAGGGCTAAAATTATTCCCTGAGCGTCCAGAAATTCATTTTGGATCTGAGCAAGTTCTTTTAACAAAGAAAGAAGCGATTTTAGCAGAAATGTTATTATCTAAATTTCCTCGTACAGCGAGTCGTGAAGATTTATTAGCTGCCCTTTGGGATGACGAAAGCTTCGTTGAAGAAAATACATTAAACGTAAATATTACGCGCCTTCGTAAAAAGTTTAATGAGCTTGGTATTGAGAACTCTATTGAAACAGTACGTGGACTTGGGTATCGTTTTAACACAACTTGGAGTGAATAAACATGAAGCTATTTTTACGTGATCATTTTGCATTTTTTCTACTATATGTATTAAACTTCGGAATTATTTTCGTTCTCTATGATGCAGTAGATGGATTTCAAAATAATAAGTTTTACTTCGTTGTTTTAAGCTTATACTTATTTATTTGCTTCCTCGCTTATCGTTACGTTCGCAATCGTAGAATGTACCATAGATTAAGTGAGCAGCCCGAAAAAATGGAAGACGCATTTATTGAAAGGGCGAGCGCTCCGATGCCTCATGGTGTAAATGAACTCGTACGTACGCAGTACCGTCTCTTCCAAAAAGAACTACAATCATATGAAGTAAAACAACAAGAACATCAATTATTCATTAACCATTGGGTGCATCAAATGAAGACACCTGTTTCCGTCATGCAACTTATGGTGCTCGAAATGGAAGATGAACATTTAATTCCAAAGTTTAAACAGGAATTAGATCGCCTGAACCAAGGGCTTGATATGGCTTTATACATGGCAAGATTAAATAACTTCCATGAAGACTTCCATGTCGAGACGATTTCATTAAAAGATACTGTAACAAAAAATATTAACGGCCTAAAAGAACTATTCATCCGTAATGGCGTCTTCCCTGTTTTAGAAGTTCATTCTGATTTAAAAGTTACTTCTGATGCGAAATGGTTAAAATTCATTATCTATCAGTTAATGACAAATGCTGTTCGTTACTCTGGTGAGCGCGGAAAGAAAGTATTCTTATCTGCTTATCGAAACGGAAAAGATATTATTTTAGAAGTTCGTGATGAAGGCGTAGGTATTCCGCAAGAAGATATTCGAAGAGTATTTGAACCATTTTACACTGGGAAAAATGGTCGTACATTCGGAGAGTCTACTGGTATGGGACTTTATATTGTAAGTAAAATTTGTGATTATTTAGGTCACTCTGTCAAACTAGATTCTGAAGTTGGTAAAGGAACGACGATTAAAATCATCTTCCACAACGCTGCAAATAATCAAGCAGAAAATACGGAGAAGGTGACCGAAGCATGATCGTAACATATGCTAGCAAAATGTATGAGAACTTACTCTCATACATTTTTTGCAATAAGACTACATATTGCCCTTGTAACGAGAGGTATGTATTATGACATTTTGGCAATTTGCATTTAAAAATGTAACGCGCAACTCGAGAGCTTATTTTGCCTATTTTTTAAGCAGTGCCTTTTCCATTGCTGTTTTCTTTTCGTTTGCCGTTTATTTATTCCATCCGAAATTACAAAACTTCACTATGATCTCTGAAGTTTCAGGATTAATGATATTTTCAGAAGTAGTAATTGTATTCTTCTCTTTCTTCTTTTTACTATATTCCATCGGTACCTTTTTAAAAGTTCGAAAAAAACAATTCGGGGTTTTAACCGTTTTAGGAATATCGAGAAAACAATTACACCGTCTCGTTTTCATGGAAAATATGTTAATCGGTATTTTATCCATCTTTTTCGGCATGCAATTTGGACTCGTTTTTTCACAATTTTTCTTATTAGTGACCGCGAAAATTACGCACGTACCAGGAATATATTTATATTGGCCCACAAATGCTTTCATTTTAACAACGATTGTATTTCTTAGTCTCTTTATCGCTGTATCTTCATTTACACCGATGCTAATTCGTACGAAAAAAACGGTACACCTTTTAAAAGCTAATGGTGGGAAACAAAAAGAAAGAAAACCATCCATATTTATCTCTCTATTTGGTGCTATCTGTTTATTAGGTGGTTATATTTTAGCTGCAAACCCTAAATATTTCGTCGCAATAAATCCACAAGTAGGCGTTATATATATGGTTTCAAGTATTTTTGTGATCCCGGCACTCGTTTCAATTGGAACGTATTTCTTCTTTTCACAAATTAGTTTCTTGCTCATTCATCTTTTGAAAAAGAGACGAAAGTTTTATATGAAGCGTATTAATATGCTTTGGATTTCAGACTTGGCTAGCCGCATTCGGTCAAATATTAATATGCTTTTCATTGTAGCTATGCTATCTACAATCGCATTTACGATGATTACATTTTTATATGGATTCGGGAAATTTATGAAACTTGATGTTGAACGAAACTCACCATTCACATTTTCTTATTTCTCATATGATGCCAATCCATTTACTACCCAGCACTTAGATTGGCTCGAAAAGCAACTAGAAGATGGGAAATTCTCTTACGATAAAATTAAAGTAGATTTATACGCTACACCTGTAGAAGCGGAAAATGGTACAGAAATTTATTATGACACATATGCCATAAAGCAAAGTGACTATAATAAGCTTGCTACGTCATTACAATTAACACAACTATTTATGAATGATAATGAAACATATGTATTATCTGGAGCGGCATATGTCCCATTGTTTAGTGCATTCGACCCAAATTACAATAGAACACATATTACACTCGCTAACATAAATTATAAGCTACAAGTAAAAGGGCTCGAAATACATAATCCGCTCCCTTCTACTTTTGCCTATGAAACGTTAGTATTAACTGATTCTGTCGTTAACAATTTGCCAAATAATACAAAACATATAACAGCCTATAATTACAACGTAGAAAATTGGGAGAGTACGTATGCCATTGCTGATGAATTGATAAAACGAGTTGATAAAGACCGTGCGAGCGTTGAGTACGAAGGAGCACTCATTCGAGTTTTCGAAGCAAGTAATTCCCTATACAGAATCAAATCAGGAAGTGCTTCTTACTTCCTAATTGGAACATTCCTCGGAATCATTTTCTTTATTGGAGCCGGCAGTGTACTGTACTTCCGAATGTATACAGATTTAACGAATGAGCAAGAAAAGTATGTAACGATTACGAAGATTGGCCTAACAGAATCAGAAATGAAACGTTCAGCGACCATTCAACTTGGGATCTTGTTTTTTGTTCCGTACATTATGGCTTCCATTCATACGATGTTTGCGACAAAGATGCTACAAGATTTTATAAATTTATCTTTGTTTGCTGAAATTACGGTTGTACTTGTGATTTTTGGAACGGTTGAGATTATCTTTTTCCTATTAATTCGTTCACTTTATATGCAAAAGTTATCGCAACATATTAAGTTTTAAATAATAAAAAGGTGAGCTTTATGAAAAAAGTATGAGGGAACCTCTCCCCGCACTCTTTTCACTTTAACTCTATTAGGAGGTTCAGGCGAATGACATTTTGGCAGTTTGCATTTAAAAACGTAACAAGGAACGCCAGAGCTTATTTCGCCTATTTTGTAAGCAGTGCGTTTTCCATTGCAATTTTTTTCTCATTTGCAGTTTACTTATTTCACCCTAAATTGCATACGACAGACGTGAATTATGCTCTAAGCATATTAATGACAATTTCAGAAGTTATCATTGTGTTCTTTTCATTTTTCTTTTTACTCTATTCAATTGGTACGTTTTTAAAAGTACGAAAAAAACAGTTTGGGATTTTAACTGTACTTGGTATATCTCAAAAACAATTAAAACGACTCATATTTATAGAAAATATGTTAATCGGTGTTCTTTCCATATTTTTTGGCATTCAACTTGGACTTGTTTTTTCACAGTTCTTTTTATTAGTTACCGCAAAAATTACACATGTACCTGGTTTATATTTATATTGGCCAACTGGAGCCATTGTTTTAACTACGATAATTTTTATCGGGCTCTTTATTCTCGTATCATCTTTCACACCGATGCTCATCCGTACGAGAAAAGCTGTACGACTTTTAAAAGAAGGAAAACAACATAAAGAAAAAAAAGCATCCGTACTTATTTCTCTCTTTGGCGCGATATGCTTACTATCTGGATATGCGTTAGCAGCAAATCCACTATATTTCATGTCTCTAGGCGACATAATTGGAGTTTTGTACGCCGTCTCTAGTATATTTGTCATTCCATCACTCATTGCAGCTGGAACATATTTTTTCTTTTCACAAATTAGCTTCTTGCTCATTCGCATATTAAAGACAAGAAGAAAGTTTTATATGAAACGTATCAATATGCTTTGGATTTCCGATTTAGCAACGCGTATTCGAACGAATATTAACATGCTCTTTATTGTAGCGATGCTATCGACGCTCGCTTTTACGATGATTACATTCTTATATGGATTCGGGAAATTTACAAAGTTTGAGGAAATTAGGCAAAACCCTTTCCCGTTTACGTATTTATCTCATACTGAAAATACGTTAGCTGATCAACATTTAAACTGGTTAGAGCAAAAATTTAATGAAGAGCACTTTACTTATACAAAATTTAAAACGGATATATATGAAGTATCTTCGGCAGAAGAGAACCCGCAGCTCTATTATGCCATTAAACAAAGTGACTATAATATACTTGCTAAGGCGTTAAACTGGGAACATCTCAACGTGAAGAATAATGAATCTTATATCCTTATTAAAGACATAGATGATCAATTCATTGGAACAATTTATGATAAAGAAAAGAAAAATACTCTTACGCTTTCTCAAAACTCTTTACAGCTACAAGTGAAAGAATATAAAAGTTATAACCCTTTCCCAAATAGTTTAATATCACACTTACTCGTACTATCTGATGAAAATGTAGAAGCATTATCAACTATTTCGAAACAAATGAGTGTATATAACTTTAACGTTCCGGATTGGGAGAAAGCATATAATATTGGCTCAGCGTTTATAACAAAAATCGATAACGACAATGCAGCGATTCAAGCAGAGCATCCACCGTTCCACGCAAGTGAAGCAAGTGACTCTCTATACAAGACAAAACTAAATGTTGCTTCATTTTTCTTAATTGGAACTTTCCTAGGTGTTATTTTCTTTATCGGCGCTGGCAGTGTTCTTTACTTCCGGATGTATACAGATTTAACAAATGAGCAAGAAAAGTATATAACGGTTACGAAAATTGGCTTAACAGAAGATGAGATGAAACAATCTGCTACCATTCAACTTGCGATTCTTTTCTTTGTTCCTTACATTATGGCATCGATTCATACGATGTTTGCGACAAAGATGTTGCAAGAAATATTGAATCTCTCATTATTCGCTGAGATTACGGTTGTACTTGTAATCTTTGGAACAGTTGAAATTCTATTTTTCCTTTTAATTCGTTCCTTTTATATGCAAAAATTATCACAACACATTAAGTTTTAAGAAATAGAAAGGTGATTATTATGGAAGAAGTATTACACATCAAAAACGTCTCAAAAGTGTATGAGGGGAAAGTCCCTCATACCGCTTTAAAAAATATAAATTTACACGTGGATAAAGGTGAATTCGTTGCGATCATGGGGCCGTCTGGAAGTGGTAAATCTACGTTTTTAAACGTTATTTCCACAATCGATTCACCTACTTCTGGAGAGGTCGTAATTAACGGAAAACAACCACATACATTCCGTAGAGAAAAATTAGCGATTTTTCGTCGCCAAGAATTAGGATTTGTTTTCCAAAACTTTAACTTACTCGATACGTTAACAATCGGTGAAAATATCGTGTTACCTTTAACGTTAGATAATGTTCCTTTAAAAGAAATGGATCAAAAACTCGATAATATCTCAAAAAAACTTGGAATTGATCACATTTTAAATAAGCGTATTTTTGAAGTTTCAGGAGGACAAGCACAGCGTACTGCTGTAGCACGTGCTGTTATTCATCACCCTTCTCTCTTACTAGCTGATGAACCGACAGGAAACTTGGACTCAAAGTCAGCTATTGATGTAATGGAATTATTTACGAAGCTAAACAAAGAAGAAGATGCAACAATTTTAATGGTTACGCACGATCCATTTGCAGCAAGTTATTGTAACCGTGTTATTTTCATTAAAGATGGCGAGCTTTACAATGAACTGCACCGCGGATTGTATCGTGAGAAATTTTATCAAGAAATATTAGATGTTCTAGCATTATTAGGAGGAAGACGTGGATGACATTTTGGCAATTTGCATTTAAAAATGTCTCGCGTAATTCGAAAGCATATTTCGCTTACTTTGTAAGTAGTGCGTTTTCTATTATGGTTTTCTTTTCATTTACTGTATACGCGTATCATCCGCGGTTACAAATTATGAATAAATTGCAGGAACAAGATCCGCTCATGAACTTAGCTGGCATGGCACAGTTTGTTATCGTTTTGTTCTCGTTCTTCTTTCTCTTATATTCTATCGGGACATTTTTAAATGTCCGGAAACAACAATTTGGCGTTTTAACTGTTCTCGGTATTTCACACAAACAATTAAAACGGCTTTTGTTTACTGAGAATATGATTATTGGAATACTAGCTATCTTTGCAGGTATTCAAGGCGGCCTTGTGTTTTCTAACTTTTTCTTACTCGTTACTTCTAAATTAACAAATGCAAAAGGCCTCTATTTATATTGGCCAACAGAAGCAATTATCGTTACAACAGTAACTTTTATTATTTTATTTTTCATCGTTTCTACATTTACACCGATGTTCATTCGTACTCGTAAAACAACTCGATTAATTAAAAATAATAAAAGTGAAAAAGACGAAAAAAGACCATCTATACTCATTTCATTATTTGCCTTAATTTGTTTAGGGCTATGCTATTATATCGCCGGTTACCCACAAGGCTACGTAACAGAAAAAAATGTACAAAACGGCTCTGTAAACCTTATTATTTTATCTATTTTACCGCTCGTAGTAGTCGGAACGTATTTATTCTTTTCACAAACATTTCTCCTCTTTATCTTTATCTTAAAGAAGCGGAGAAAGTTTTATATGAAACAAATAAACATGTTATGGATTTCAGATTTAGCTAGCCGTACGCGTAGTAATATTAATGTGCTCTTTATCGTTTCTATGTTGTCAGCACTTGCATTTACAATTATTATTGGGCTATTTGCTGCTAATAATAATACGAAAGCATCGACATTAGAACGATATCCTTTCCCCTTCACATATACGTCCGAAGATGAAAATCCATTTGAACAAAAGCACATTGCTACAATTGAAGCGGAGCTTACAAATGCTAATTTTCAATACAATAAGCATAAGGTTACAATGTTAAAAGATACCGCTTTAAAAGAAGACATTACTCTTATGAAAATGAGTGACTATAACACACTTGCGAAACAATTAAAGAGATCGGAAATAACCCTTGATTCTACACAAGTTTATATTATTTCTCAGTACTCGCCAGAACTCTTAAATCTTGTATCAAATCCATTTGCAAAACAAAATACAATTACACTCGGATCAAATAAAAAGGAATTTCATATTAAAGGATTTATTAATAAAGGGATCGAACCAGCCTATGCATTCCCACATATAATTGTTGTACAAGATTATGTATTTGATAATATGATTCCTCATATTGAAACGACTATAGTTTATAACTACTTCGTTGAGAACTGGGAAGATGCAAATGTTCCGACGAAAAATATATTAAAACATGTTAGTAATGATGCCGATAGCTTCTATAAGGCATATAAAGATACAGAATCGGCTCCTAACACCCCATTTAATATTCATATAGCTACTGATGATCTAAACTACAGTAAAGGAAATTCAATTGCTTTTTTCTTTATTTGGACATTTCTTGGCTTTATTTTCTTTATCGGGGCAGCCAGTGTTTTATACTTCCGTATGTATAACGACTTAACAACTGAAAAACAAAAGTACATTACAATTACAAAACTCGGCTTAACAGAATCAGAAATGTTTCGTTCCGCAACGATTCAATTAGGAATTTTATTTTTCATTCCTTATATCGTTGCTGGTATTCATACAATATTTGCGATTCAGTTTTTACAAAGCATGTTTTCTTTCTCTTTATTAAAAGAATTAATCATTATACTTACGTTGTTCGGGATTATCGAGATTATTTTCTTCTTCTTAATCCGTTCTCTGTACATTAATAAATTATCACAGCATATCAAGATATGAATAAAATGGCCTTGTGCGTATTGCACAAGGCCATTTTCAATAGTTTTTAATAATTAGCAGTATCCACCATAGCCGCCGCCATAGCCACCATAACCGCCGTAACCACAACCACCGCCTCCGCCGAAGCAGCTAGCACCGATGATAATTAATAAAATAAACAATACGATTAGAAGCGCAAAACCGCCTCCGCAACCACGTCTGCGGTCACAATCATCATGTCTGTGTTCACAATGTTCGCCCATTATTCTATTCCTCCTTTAGTATCATTCATAACAAGTTCAACTTGCTCTAAATGAGGGGATTCCATTTATATTATGTTTTCAGGGCAAATAGGAAGCTTGGCATTCCTAAAAACGGGCTTGTTTTGAGAAATAGGCTAAAAAAAACAGGAAATACCTTTAGCGAGGCACCTCCTGTTTTTTTTATAAATATGTTCAGTAAAAATATAAAGCAACATGCCATCTCACACAAAAAAAGAGGGAGTACTTCCCCCTCTTTACTTCCTATATATCATAATTAACTACATAATGCTGCATTTCTGTATTGTAGTAGCCTTCACTATATTCAATTACTTCGCCAACTTCATCGTAAGAATAGCGCATACGTTTTAATAATGCAGCGCCTTCTTTTTCACCTAACGCTTCTGCAACGAAACTAGGCGCAAATCCAACTGCGAATTCATCTCTGAAGTTTTCTAAATGTATACCTCGGTCCTCGACTAAATCGTAAAGCGATTGTAAATCAAAGTCCGATAAATCTGTACTTGCCATTTGCGCTGAGAAGTAGTGCGTATAATGAATATACGGCGCATCATTTAACGCATATAATCGTTCAATACGGAAACTCTCTTTACCGAATAATCGAAACGGCACTGTTCCTTCTTCATTATGAACCACTTCTGCCTTTAGCAATTTCTTTTGTACTTTATATCCTTCTTCCACTAACACTTCAGTAAATTTCTTACCCTTCGACAGTTTTGTCGCAGAAGTATTACGAATCACTTTCGTTCCTTTACCACTCTTCTTCTCCAAATATCCTTCTTGAGCGAGTTCTTTAATCGCATTACGAACTGTAATTTTGCTCACTTTGAACTCTTCCTCTAATTGTGGTTCAGAAGGAATATTCGTATGAATCGCATATACACCATGTAATATTCGATCACGAATAATATTTTTTATTTGTAAATATAATGGTCCTTTTTTTCTCGTTACGTTCACCGTTACACCCACTACCTTTCTACATCACCTACTGATGCCGTCATCGCCCGAAGTATATCTTTCTCTGATGACATTGGCGTATCACCGACGATTGTATGTGCAAGCATTCCAGCTGCTGACGCAAATGAAACAGCTTTCTCTGGTGCAAACTCTTCTATCTCGCCATGAATAATCCCGCTCGTATAAGCATCTCCAGCACCTATTCTATCATATACAGAAAACGTAAGTGTTTTTGCAAAAGTGAACGCCCCATCTTTACAAATAAATCCACGAAGTGAATGTGTATTATCGCTATTAATAGAGCGATGTGTACCAGCAATTGTAGCGATATGATACATTTCAGCGACCTTTGGAATGAGATCCATCAGTTGTGCTTCTCGCTCTGTCTCTTCTGTTTTCATTCCAAGAACGAACATTGCATCTTTTTCATTCATCATAACGATATTAGCAAGTCCAAGCATTTCTTCATAATGTGGTTTCGCCTGTTCATATCCATCTTCTCCCCAAAGCGACGGACGATAGTTGCAATCAAAAACGACGGTGCCTCCATTTTCTTTAACTGCTTTCGCTAAAGATTTCATATGATGACGCACAGTATCATTCATTGCAAGTGTAATTCCGCAAAAATGGACGATATCAATTTCCTTTGCGATTTCTTCAAATTGATACATCTCTTCACATGCCGTATTGAAACTACTTTCTAATCGATTCGAATATGTAACGCGGCTTGCCCGTGCGCCAAATCCATTTTCTAAAAAGTACATGCCAACATATTTACCGCCTCTTGAAATAAATGAAGGGCGAATACCTAATTTTTGAATGTGCGATACCGCAGCATCTCCAACCGAGTTTTCCGGTAAAGTTGAAACAAGAAACCCTTCATGCCCGAGATGAGAAAGGGCCGCTGCAACGTTCACACCTGTACCAGAAAATGAGTAATTTAGAGTGTTAGCTTGCGACAACAATTCATATCCTGGTACTTGCAGGCGCATCATTACTTCGCCGAATGCTGCAATTTTCTTACGCATATTGATCAACTAACTTCTTCACTACCGCTAATAATTCACTTACATCTTCTACTTTCGTATTACCAGTTTCTTTATCAATAATAGAAGAATACACATGCGGGATAACTTGCTCTACGTTTGCCTCTAACGCAATACGTACAATTGTTTCGAAGTTTTCTTTATCAATTCCGCCCGTTGGCTCTAATGCAAACCCTTCTTCCGCACAAGCTTTCACAACCGCGCGATATTCTTCTTCATGAGCTAAACCTTTCATTGGGAAGTATTTCAATGAATTTCCGCCCATATCACGTACAAGTGCGATTGCTGTTTTAATTGGAACGATTGCTTTTTCTTCCCCAGCCGCACTAATTGGTCCAGTAGAAATATTTACATAACCTACTTTTCCTGTTGGTGATACTAAACTATTAATCCAGCTATCTTTTCCGCCTAGATTTGCGCGCGTTGCTCCAACTGAAGGGAACACTTGGTTAATATGACTGCCAGGATAATGCTTCGAAATTTCAGCTACAACTGCTGCTTGGCGATTATCTCCTGCACCTAGTCCGATTGATACAGCGTCATCAATTTCTTTTCCGTATGCTTTCATCGCAATTACTGCTTCTTCTACTGTTGGATAATCTTTTGATAACACACCAACGACTACATAACCTTCTGCTGCTTCAAAAATATCTTTCGCATTTTCGATATCGTTCGCTAATACATTTAATGCTACGCGGCCTTTATAAAAACGTTTTTGAATGGTTGTCATTTTAGTTTCCCCCTACAATTTCTCTCATTTTTTCTTCAATAACATGTATATCATCACCTTGAAGTGGACGGGGATCGATATCAAAGAATCCTTGTCTTACTCCGTAATCACGTGTGTAAATTGCGATTTCCCCTTCGCGTAATGCTGTCACAACGTCTTTTGCTGATTTATTTAATTCTTGCTCGTTAATATGAATGCGTGCTCTAAAGATTGCTCTTCCTGCTTCATCTTGAACGATCGTTACATTTACACCGTTTAATTCTTTCAGCGGCATAAGTACTTGTAACAGCTCTTTTTCTTGCTGGCTCTTATCTTCTTTTACTCCGTACTCATCAAGCGCTTGAAGTAAACCGAAAGTCGTCTCTTTCCCAACTTTCATACTTCTTCCGATGCAATGTAATTGCACTTTCAGCCATTCAATATATTTTCGTTTACCGCCGACAATACCAGAAGTAGGTCCTTCAATCGCTTTTGAACCGCTATAAATGGCTAAATCTGAATACTTCACATATTTTTGAATATCTTCTTCAGCTGCTGCATCGACGATAAGTGGTATGTTATTTCGCTGCGCTACTTCCCATGCCTCTTCAACAGAAATCATATTTTTTTGCACTGCATGATGTGATTTCACATAAAGAATTGCCGCTGTATTTTCACCGATTGCATCTTCAATATGTTCTGCTTTCCCTTCATTTGCGTAGCCAACTTCTACAAGTTTCCCGCCGCCTAAATAAATCATCGTTTCAACAGGAGCACCGTATTGAACGTTATGACCTTTTAACATAATCACTTCGTTTTTCGCGATGACCTCTTGATGAAGTCTTTCACTTTTACGTCGATTTCCTTCTGTAACAATACCAGCGATAGAAAGCGCAATTCCGCTCGATGCTGAGTTCACAACGACCGCTGCCTCTGAATCTAGAATTCTCGCAATATGGTCTCCTGCTTTATCTACTAAATCTGCAATTTCCACATAATTTTGTCCACCATGCTTCATCGCATCCATAACTGTATCTGTCGGAGCAGATACACCTAAAATACTCATTCTACCGCTCGCATTAATAACTCTTTTTAATCCGTACTTAGCATTCAATGAATAACCCATTGATTACAACCCCCTTCGTATCAATTCTTCTTTCAGCAATGCGCTGATCCCCTTCTGAATCAATTAACGTAATCGGTTCATCTTTCACCGTAAATAAAGTTAAGTTTGCAATATCTCCTTCTTGAATACGACCAAGCTCTGGTTTTTTCAGCCACTCTGCCGCATTTTTCGTCACCGCATCAATTACCTCTTCTAGCGGATAACCTAAGTAAAGGAATTTCGAAAGAACGTGAGCCATACTATACACTGGACCGTGTATACGATTCTTCCGGTAAATATCTGTACTAATTGTATTAAAGGCAATACCATGACGCTTCGCTGCTTCTGCTACTTTAAAAGAAAAACTAGCATTACCGTGACCAACATCTAAATAAACACCGCGATTCACTGCATCTAGTAACACAGGTAGCGGTTTGCCTTCTTCATCAAATAAATTATTTTCTTTCCCGTTTAAGTAATGTGTAATCACATCATCTTTTTCTAAAAGAGGTACAACTTCCTCAATGCGAGGAGGCGCTGAACCGATATGTACCATAATCGGTAATGATGTTTCACGAGATAAAGAGCGCGCCACATGAAGTGGTTCAATTCCACTATCACAAACGACACTCTTACTCATTCTCGCTTTTAAACCAACGATTACATCTTTATACTTTTCTACTGCTTCTATTACTTTCTCTTTATCTATCCATTCCATATTGGATAATTCATCAATTCGTTTTAATCCAATTCGAGAAATATTTAAAAAGGCAAATAGATTTGTCTTTGCCTGCTCTCTACTTAAAACTAAATCTGCAATACGATCAGCACCACAGCTACCCGCATCAACAATTGTCGTTACCCCTTGCTTAACGCCAATTTCATCAACCTCATCGCCATACGGATCAAACTCTGGAAAAGCATGAACGTGCAAATCAATCCAACCACTCGATACGTAAGTACCTGAGTAATCAAGAACCTTTCCACCCTCGCCAGTACCAGCTTTCGTCACCTGTGCGATTTTATTATTTTCAACTACAATGTCAATCTCTTCCCCGTTCACACGTTTCACATTACGTAGTACGAATCGTTCTGTCATTGTATTTCCACCCTTTTCTATAAGAAGCCATAAGAATACGCTTACATTAAAGTTTCATTTTATATCTCTTTCACACGTTTAGCGTAACACAAAAAAAGAGAGAAGTAAATATAACGTTATAATGTTTAAAAGTAATTAAAAAGCTATCTACTTCAGATAGCTTTCTTCTCTATTCCTGAACCGTCACAATAACCCCATCCATATTGTTCCCTGAAATTTCATACTGCTTATTTGCTGGAACACTCACTTTCATATTCCCTAAAACTTTATAATAAGAAACCGTGTATTTCTTACCTTCTACTTCAGTTGAAATCTCTTTTTCCTCTTTTAAAAACTCTAAATATTCCTCTAGTGTGAAATTCTTTTTTTGCATAATAGCACTATGAGGTAAGCCGACATAACGAATGTGCCACGGCTCATATTGAATGCCTGTAATGTTACTTTTATTTTTCGGATAACGTAAAACAAATCCGTGCTTCCATACATTATCTTCAATCCATTTTCCTTCAGGCGCTTTCTCCATTTTCTTTTGAGTAGACCCAACGTCCAGTGATAATCCTAAATTATGTTCACTATATCCTGCTGGAAGTGCATAGTCAGAGCCCATTTTTTCATATAGCTGTCTTTGCTCTTGGAAATCTCTATAGCCACTACTAATCAAAAAATGGTTAACACTTTCTTTTCCAGCCGCATCGACAACGTTCAAAAACTTTTTTACAACATCCTTTGATAAGCGCAGATTTCTATCAAATATTACATAGCCTCTCACTAATTCACTATTATGATTTACATTTATAATATCAGACCTAATACTATCTTTTTTTACTGGATAATCTTTGTTAACTAATAATAAATCGCCCTTATAAATTTGTTCCTTCGTAATCTCTTTCTTCTCGGTGTTTGCCGCCTTTACTAGCTCATCTTTTCCGACAATTTTAACGTTGATTTCCTTTTGAAATAACGGTGATATATAAAAGCCTACACATACTGTGCATGCTGTAAAAAGAGAAATAAATACCCACTTTTTCATTTCTAGTTCCTCCTTAACGTAACTTACGTATAGAATAGAAAAAACTATTAAAATAAAAGGTGGGGTAAAGTTTAAATTTTTATTAAATTGTTAAGCTCTCTTCTTTTGGCAACCTCACTTCAAATATCGTTCTAATTACATTACTTTCAGCAGTGATTGTCCCATTATGCTGCTCGACAATATTTTTAGCGATAAATAGTCCAAGACCTGTTCCGCCTCGGTTCTCGGTTCTCGCTTTATCACCTGTATAAAACATATCAAAAAGATAAGGTAAATCTTCTTCTGGAATGCTATCTCCATAATTCATAATTTGTACGACAACTTCTCCATTATCAACATACCCATTCATATCAACAAATTGCCCATCATATCCGTAACGAACGGCATTTGTTAACAAGTTTTCAAATACTCTAGCTAACAATTTCCCATCACCGTGCATCGGTAAATGAGGATCCACATTCAATCTAGCTTCTAAATGATGTTTTTCTAATAACGGATACAATTCCTCCTCTAACTGTATAAGCAACTCACTTATATCAATCGGTTTTTTATCCAGCTTTAGCATGCCATAATTCATACGTGTAATTTCAAATAGCTCATCTATTAAGCTTTCGAGCCTTTGCGATTTCGTAAAGGCAATCGTAGAAAAATGTTTAATTTGTTCCTTCGTCAAATTCTCATCTTTAAGAATTAAATCTAAATATCCTAACACGGATGTTAATGGTGTTCTTAAATCATGAGCTAAATTCACAACGAGCTGATCTTTACTACTTTCAGCAAAGTCTCCTCGTTCCACTGCTTCTTTTAATTTTTCACTCGCAACATTTATTTCACGTGCGATATTTCCAAACTCATCATTTGATGAGACTTGAACTTGATTTGTAAAATCTCCGTTCGCCAAATGATGAATCCCGTTTGAAATCTCATCAAAATATTTTAAATACGGCCTAGTAAGGAAGAAGAAAAACATAATAGACAGAGGGATGAAAATAATTAAAAAGAAATTAATATCCCCAATTTGTCTTACCATTGAACGAAATTGAGCTAAAGGATCCTCATAACGAACTACTAATTTATAATAGATCCGTAATCCTTCATAAATTAAATACGTTACGCCAGCAGCTAGTATCATACTTAACGCAAATAGCATAACCATCTTCGAACGAAAGCTTCTCATCTTTTTAGCCATTGAAAGTATACCCTACTCCCCATACCGTTTTTATTAACTTATTCTTTCTTTTATCTTCTCCAAGTTTTTTCCGCAACGTACGAATATGTACCATAACTGTATTTCCACTTTCGTAATACCCTTCAGCCCATACTTGCTGAAAAATATTTTCCACACTGTACACTTTCTTCGGGTGACTTGCTAATAAATATAAAATATCGAATTCTTTTGGTGTTAACTCAATTTGCTCACCATACACATCTACCGTTCTGCGCTCAGGATCAATGGCGACTCCGCCTATTTCTAAAGCAGATTTATTCTCTGCTACTTTCGGTTGATTTAACGTAAGAAAACGGCGTAGTTGTGCATTTACACGCGCAACTAATTCAATTGGTGTGAAAGGCTTCGTCATATAATCATCCGCACCTAGTACTAGGCCTGTCACCTTATCGAAATCAGATGTTTTCGCGCTTAAGAAAATGATTGGCATATGATATTTCGCACGAATTTGACGCGTCACCTCATAACCATCCATTTTCGGCATCATAATATCTAAAACCACTAAGTCGATTGGCTGCGTTTGAATAATATGCATGGCTTCTTCTCCATCAGCTGCTTTAACGACGTGGTAACCCTCTTTTTCTAAATGTATCTCAATTAAGTCAGCAATTTCTGCCTCATCATCCGCTATTAAAATTGAAATGCGCTTCATTTTAGTCCCCCTACTTCATTCCGTTTTCATACGCTCGATTTTAAACTAGTCTATCCAATTTGTACAATAAGAAAAGGCTACTCATAAGAGTAACCTTTGTTATTTCATCTTTCAAACACAATCCGCTGCTTCGTTATTTCTTCCAATCTTCCGCGGTCAACTTCATACTCAGCATCAACACTTTGCGATACAATCACTTTCCCGCCCTCAAGCGTCACTTCCGGTGAAATAATATCCTTCTCCCAATGTCGACTAGAAGCAGATATATCGCCAGGAATCGTAAAGTTCGGCAATGAAGCGAGCGCAACGTTTTGTGCCCGTGATATCCCCATCTCTACCATACCACCACACCAAACTGGTATGGTATGCTCCATACAATAATTATGGATTTGCACCGATTCTGTTAATCCGCCGACTCGCCCTGGTTTAATATTAACGATGCGGCAACTACCAAGCGTAATCGCCACACGTGCATCTTCTAAACTATGGATACTTTCATCTAAACAAATCGGCGTTTCAATTTTCTTTTGCAACTCTGCATGATCAAGAAAATCGTAATCCGCTAGCGGTTGTTCAATCATCATTAATTGGAATTCATCTAGGCGTTTCAGACTCTCCGTATCCGCTAATGTATACGCTGAATTTGCATCAGCCATTAACGGGATATGTGGAAACTCTTTACGAATTTCTTTCAATAATTCGTAATCATGCTCTGGCTTTATTTTCACTTTAAAACGCTCGTATCCTTCTTCTACGTACTTCTCGATTTGTTTTAGCATAACCGGAATTGTATTAATCCCGATCACAACGCCGACTTCAATTTCAGACCTAGTTCCGCCAAGCAGTGTCGCAAGTGAGCTCTTTTCACGCTTCGCATATAAGTCCCAAACAGCCCCTTCAATTCCCGCCTTTGCCATTCGGTTTCTCTTTATATGCTGGAACAAAGATGGTACTTCATTAGGGTGAGAAATTTCAGCTTTCAATAAATCAGGTATTAAAAAATCCTGAAGTACATGCAGCGCTGTCTTCACCGTTTCTTCCGTATACCATGGCTCAGAAAAAGCAACGACTTCACCAAATCCAATGTACCCGTCCGTATCTTCTAATTCAATGACAATACTCTCACGCTTTTCATAAGTTCCGTAGCTTGCAGCAAACGGGATTACGAGTGGCATTTCCGTTATATAAAGTGTTGCCTTTTTTATCTCCACTTACATCTCCTCCAGTAATTGTCTTAACTCTCGTCTTAACAATTTTTTCGAAGCGTTTCGTGGTAATTCCTCTAAGAAACACGCTTTCTTCGGCACTTTATATTTCGCTAATTTCTCCTCGCAAAAATGAAGAATTTCTTCTTCTGTTACCTCTCCACTTTTCACAACAAAAGCAGCTGGTACTTGCCCCCAATTTTCGTCCTTCATACCGACAACACCAGCTTCCACTACCGCCGGATGAGAGAGTAACACTTCTTCAATTTGAGCTGGGTATATATTTTCTCCTCCAGAAATAATTAAATCACTGCGGCGATCTAATACGTATAAAAATCCTTCTTCATCTAAATAACCGAGGTCACCAGTATGCAGCCATCCATTTTGAATTGTCTCTCGCGTCGCATCTTCACGATTAAAGTAGCCACCTGTTACGTTCGGTCCTTTTACAACAATTTCTCCTTCAGCACGTGGCTGCACTACTACACCATCTTTTTCAATACGAAGCTGACATTGAAAGAGCGGCTTTCCAGCTGATCCTACTTTCGTTAACATATAATCTGCGGATAACGTACAAATTTGCGAAGACGTTTCTGTCATACCGTACGTTTGATACACAGGAATTCCTTTTTCTACACACGTTTCTAATAACGGTTTCGGTGCTGGACCTCCGCCAAGTAACATGCATCGTAAAGAAGATGGATATGTTTCATCTCCAAGTCGTTCTAATAAATCCGTTAACATTTTTGATACGACAGAAATAATCGTAACGCCCCTCGTTTGAAGTGCTTTATGGATAAATTCAGCATCATATTTCGGAACGAGTAAAATGCGCATACCGTACATAATATTTTTCATTAAAAGAGATAAACCGCCAACGTGGAACATCGGCATACAAGCTAACCAGCAATCATCATCACGAAGCCCTAAATTAAGCGAAGAACCGACTGCACTTGCCCAATGATTTCCGTACGTCAAAATAACGCCTTTCGGTTTTCCTGTCGTCCCAGACGTATAAATGATTGTTATCGCTTCTTCTAAAGAGAATTCTTCTTGTATAGATGCTTCCGCCTTCGGTCCATTCATCACTTCAGCAAATGAATATACAGGAACATCTTGAGCCTCAAACTCTTGATCCGTCACTAAACAAACAACTTCAGCATCATTCATTTGCCAAAGTAGCTCTTCTCTTGAAAGACGCGTATTTAAAAGAACAGCTACTGCCCCTATGTAAGATAGGGCGTGAATAACTGTAATCATCTCCATACCATTTTTCATCAGAACAGCCACCTTTTGCGCCCGCTTCACTCCTACATGCGAAAGTTGTTCACAAACAGATACTACTTTTCCATGCAGCTGCATAAAAGTAACTTTCTCCTCCTCAATTTCAATTGCAGTGCGATCAGGTGTTAAAAATGCACGTTGCATTAACCAGTTAGGCATCGTCTCCATCACTCATTCTCCTTTCATGAAAGAAAGAGACTTGATATGATATCAAGTCTCTTAGTTGTTTTGTTTCCGGTTTGATCTTTGGTTGCAACTCACATTGTGGGCGAGCCGCTTCCGCTTTTGATCACATCTAGCTACAGCAGCTAGAATGTTCGGTGGCTTCACTTCTTCCTACGAGGCAAAAAGCGCCTCTACGTCAGAAGCTCCATCCCCCTCACATTCTGAACGAGCCGCTTCCGCTTTTGATCACGGGAAACGAGGGAATTGACCGAAGTCCGGAGTGCGTTTTTCTTTGAACGCGTCGCGGCCTTCTTTTGCTTCGTCAGTTGTGTAGTACAATAACGTTGCGTCTCCAGCTAGTTGTTGAATACCAGCTAGACCGTCTGTGTCTGCGTTGAATGCAGCTTTTAGGAAACGAAGTGCCATTGGGCTGTTTGCTAAAATTTCTTGTGCCCATTGTACTGTTTCTGCTTCAAGCTCTTCTAATGGTACTACTGTGTTTACTAAGCCCATATCAAGCGCTTCTTGCGCGTTGTATTGACGGCATAGGTACCAAATTTCACGAGCTTTCTTGTGGCCTACCATACGAGCTAAGTAACCAGCTCCGTATCCACCGTCAAAGCTTCCTACTTTAGGACCTGTTTGTCCGAATACAGCGTTGTCTGCAGCGATTGTTAAGTCACATACGATATGAAGTACGTGTCCTCCACCGATTGCATAACCTGCTACCATTGCGATAACTGGTTTAGGAATTGCGCGAATTAGACGTTGTAAGTCTAATACGTTTAGACGTGGGATTTGGTCGTCACCTACATATCCACCATGACCGCGAACTTTTTGGTCGCCGCCAGAACAGAATGCACGTCCACCTTCACCTGTTAAAATGATAACGCCAACATTTGCATCATCACGAGCGTGTGCAAAAGCATTGATTAACTCCATTACCGTTTTTGGACGGAATGCGTTATGTACTTCAGGGCGGTTAATCGAAATCTTTGCGATACCATTGTATGTTGAATAAATAATATCTTCGTAATTGCCTTCTGTTACCCATTCAATAGCCATTACTATTACCTCCTTGTATATTTCTGATCTCCTCTATAAGTTTGGCTTCCTTCTTAGATGAAAAAAGCATCACTGCATAGTTTTTAGAAATCCCTTTACTATTGTATCAAACTTTTCCGGTTGTTCCACATGAATTGCATGGCCAGCACCATCAATTTTGACAAATTTCGCGTGCGAGACGCATTTTTCGATGTTTTTTAATATGTGAAAGAACTTTTCATCATATTCCCCGTTCATTAAAAGAACAGGCATATTAAACTGTTCTAGCTTATGCCACCAGGAAGGCTGGGCCCCTGTTCCCATGCCGCGAAGACTATTTGCAAGTCCTTTTGGATTATTAGCAAGTCGTTCTCTTCGCACCGCTTCTTTTACGTTTTTCGCTAAACGTTTTTGCGTTTCAAATAGCGGGATATTTTCCCACATCGATACAAAACTTCGGGTGCCTTCTTGCTCAATCTTATCGGCAAGTCGTTCATCTTTTTCCCTGCGTTCTTTTCGCTCTTCCTCACTCTCAAGTCCAGCTGTACAGTTTTCTAAAAGAAGAGAACGCACATATTCTGGATATAAGCATGTCATCGTAATCGCAAGTCTACCACCCATTGAATAGCCAAGTACATGTGCATTTTCAATATGAAGATGATCCAGTAGTTCTTTCATTTGCAGTGCCACATTTTGAATATCATAATGAGTCACATCTTCAGGACTTTCCGTTTTCCCATGTCCAACAATGTCTACTAGAATGACTTGAAACTGCTCGCTCCAAGAAGGAATAAAGGAACGCCACGTTTCCATACTTCCCGTAAAACCATGAAGAAGTAGAAGTGGTTCCCCGCTTCCAACTACTTCATATTCATACGATACACCTTGCAGCGTTACTTTCATCGTGATTCACCTTGTAAAGATGTAGTAATTACGTCCATCGTTTTGGCCCATAATGTACGGTGCAATGTTAAGTTTTCATCACGATTTGTACAAATTTCCACAACGTGTAAACCGTCTGTCGTCGTTCCTTTTTGTACCTCTTCTCGGAACTGCTCCCAGCCGTTTACACGGCTAAATGAACCACCATACATTTTGACAACATGCTCGTAATCAAGCCCAATTGGTGTTCCAAATAATGATTCGAAATGTTCTTTTTTCTCGTATTGTGGTAAGAATGAGAAAATACCTCCACCATCATTATTTACAACAACAATCGTTATATTTAATTCATGTAATTTTGCAGCTAATAATCCGTTTAAATCGTGATAAAATGATAAATCACCGATTACTAATACGAGCGGATCACAAATAATACTCGCTCCTAAAGCTGTTGAAATGATTCCATCAATACCATTTACACCGCGGTTTGCCATCACTTGAATTTTTTTATCAAATGTGAAGAAAAATGAATCTGTATCACGAATTGGCATACTATTACTCGCAAATAACGTTGCCCCTTCTGGTAATACGCGGACAATATCCGTAATAACTTTCCCTTCAAATGCAGTATCATATGTTTCCATCTCACGAAGCGTTTCCTTCGTTTTTTCGTTTATATGTTGCCACATTCCGAACCAATCATTCTTTTTCATAGCTGGTATTTTCTCTATTAATGCCCTGCAAAATTCAATGTCACCAGCTTGCACTACTTCTGTCGCAACAAGAGCTGGATCTCTCCATTGTCCAGATTCATCGACAACGATATGAACAGCTTTCGTTTGCTTTTTTATAAACTGTGTTAATGCTTTAGAGATAGGCATACCACCAAAGCGAATTAAAACTTCCGGTTTCCACGTTTCTTTTAACAGTTCATTTCGTAAAAATGTATCATAACAGTCGATCACCATCGTTTTATCGTGGTGTCCGCTACGAATATTAGAAAGTGGATCTGCTAATATTGGATATCCAGTTTTTTCAGCTAGTTCTATCGCCGCTGCTGCGAGTTCCGGATGACTATCATCTCCACAAATAATAAGCCCCTTTTCCATATGTGAAAGGCGCCCTACAAGAGAATCTACATATTCACTCGGCATCGTCACGTTCCCTTGCTGAACTACTCCTGTATATTCACCACGCCCTTTATCCCATAAACTTTCTAATAAGAAATCTGGAATTAATGGCTCGCGAACTGGAAAATTGAGATGAACAGGTCCTTGCGGCGCTAAACAAGCACTCGCTATCGTACGCTGCGTCGTCATACGCGCGTAATGATACATCGCTTCACTCGCCTCTGGAAGTGCCATCTCTGTAAATTGCTTCACAAAAGTACCGTATAAATTAAATTGATTCATCGCCTGTGGTGCACCCACATCTCTTAATTCATGCGGTCTATCCGCTGTTAAGACGATAAGTGGCACTCGTGAATGAAAAGCTTCACATACAGCTGGATAATAGTTCGCAGCTGCCGTTCCTGACGTACATAATAATGCAACAGGACGTTTTTTTGCTTTTGCAATACCGAGCGCAAAAAATCCCGCTGATCTTTCATCTACATGTAAATATGTGTTCATTCCTTCATGTTGTTCCATTAGTAAGGCAATCGGCGTTGACCGTGAGCCTGGACTAATGACAACATCACATACATCTAGACGCGTCAGTTCGTCTACGAACGCGCCTAAATAATATGATAATGCTTCTATATGATTGTTCATTTCATTAATTCCTCCAAAGCACCAAGCATCGGTCTAAACTTCAAACTTGTTTCTTCATATTCAAGCTGCGCTACTGAATCAATTACGATACCACAGCCGGCAAATAAGGATGCTTTCTCGCCATTTAATAATCCGCAACGAAGCGCAACCGCAAATTCACCATTTCCTTCATCATCTATAAAGCCAATTGGTGCACCATATAATCCTCTATCTAAAAGCTCTACATCACGGATTAATTTTAACGCTTCATGACGAGGTGTACCACCAAGAGCTGGCGTTGGATGTAATTCTTCTACCATCGCTAAAAGACTTACATCACCTTTTGCTTCTACTGGCGTATATAAATGGATTAAATTTTTCGTCGTTAATAAGCCTGGGCTCTTCGGAATATTAACAGATTCGCAATGCTCACTTAGCACGCCTCGAATCATGTTAACTACATAACCGTGTTCAGCCAAATTCTTTTCATCATGAAGAAGCGTCTCACCATTTTGTTTACTTTCTTCTATAGAATTGCCATGACCAATTGAACCAGCAAGGCACATCGATGTAAACTTCTCGCCTTCTTTTCGAATCAATCGCTCAGGTGTCGCTCCTAAGAAGCATGCTCCTTTATAATCAAAAGAAAATACGTAACAATCCGGTTGCCCAATGCGAAGTGCTTCTAAAACAAGAACCGAATCAATATGCTGATCCATCGTTAATTTTAGCTCCCTTGCTAATACAACCTTCTGCACGTTCCCTTGCTTCATTTCATCCTGCACTTTTCCAATCGCATTCATCCAGCCCTTCGGATCAACTTCTACTTTAGAAGTAACTGTTAATTTTGATCCTTCTAGCGCACATTTACTCTCTTGTAAAATTCTCTCTTCTACAGAAATAATTTCGTTATAAAGAGTTTCTGCACAATCTTCAGCTGAAACGAACTGATTAATGGTTAACCACGCTTTTTCATTTTTTACAGTTAATAAAAATGCTGGTAGTGAAAATGTGGTATCATCAAATTCTTTCCAAAGATCCGTTTTTTCTTTTTCTTGGTCAAATGAAAATCCACCAAATAAAAGAGGTCCTGTTCCAAATTCGTATCCTTCTCTTTGTACGAATGCTTTCCCTTTTACTTTATCCCACTCGTCACGGGCAGTTTGAAAGCGTTTGTGAGAAGAATTTGCTATAGTGAAAACAGAGCCAATTCCAGCAAATATTACATGCTGAGCTGGGTCTGCAAAATAACATCTATTTTCGAATGCGATCCTTTTTCCTGCTGCATAAAACAGAAGTGGATCCACCCAATCTATTTGTTTTACAAAACTAACTAATGTTTTTTCATCAGTCGCACGCTTAATAGCTGTAACAAGAACTTCTTGTAAGCCTTTTTGTTTAGTTTGAATCACAATTGTCTCCCCCCTATGGGCGAAAAATAGTCATAATTACGCTTGATTTTAAGATACACCTCAAAGGAAAGGCCTGTCAACGTTTAGCATTTCTGAGAAATTCACCTTCTCTTCCTAGAAAATAAACGTTGACACTAAATGATGCTTTTTCTACACTTAATTGTGTACAATATGTGACCTAAGGAGGATTCAACATGGAAATGAACGTCGAAACGAATTCCTCTCCTACAGCGCAAAAGCCAAGTAAACAAACAGGCTGGCGCATTTGGTGGAGTTTATTACGTCCCCATACATTAACAGCAGCTTTCGTTCCTGTTTTCATCGGAACAGCTTATGCAATGCAGGTCGGGGGTATAAATCAAATACATCTTCCTCTTTTCTTTATGATGCTTCTTGCTTGCCTTCTCATTCAAGCAGCAACGAACATGTTTAACGAATACTTTGATTATAAAAGAGGACTCGATCATGAAGGTTCAGTTGGAATTGGCGGCGCTATCGTCCGCGATGGCATTCAGCCAAAAACAGTGCTTAACTTAGCATTCGGATTTTTAGGCATCGCAACGCTATTAGGTGTTTATATTTGTATGAACTCTAGCTGGTGGCTTGCTGCAATCGGTCTTGTTTGTATGGCCGTTGCCTACCTTTACACAGGTGGCCCAATTCCAATTGCGTATACACCATTTGGAGAACTTACAGCAGGATTATTTATGGGTGTCATTATTATTGGTATTTCATTCTTTATTCAAACAGGAACAGTAACATCGGAAGTAATTTTATTATCTATTCCAAGCTCCATTTTAATTGGTGCGATTTTACTATCTAACAATATTCGTGACTTAGATGGCGATAAAGAAAATGGTCGTAAAACGCTAGCAATTCTCGTTGGACGCGAAAGAGCCGTTGGTGTTCTCGCTTCTATGTTTATCGTTGCCTACATTTGGACAATCGCTTTAATTATCGTTAACATCGTATCACCATGGATGCTTATCGTATTTTTAAGTGCTCCGAAAGCATTTAAAGCAACGAAGGGCTTTATCGGCAAAAGCATTCCAATGGAAATGGTACCTGCGATGATTTCAACAGCAAAAACAAATACAATTTTCGGTCTCCTAATGGGAATCGGATTATTACTTGGATATTTCCTATAAGAAAGAGCTGCTTATGCAGCTCTTTTTTCATGTACTAACTTCTCAGCCGAAATTCACCTCATAATTCCCACCCCCAACGCTCATACTATGTAAAGAAACTGAATTGTAGGAAGGTGGACGACCTATGTTAACTCCACAACAAATAAATCAATTTAAATCCGTTTTAGAAAAACAAAAACAAGAACTAGAGCAAACGATTCAAACACATGAAAATGAAGACCGTGCATCTGAACGCGATTCCGTTGGAGAATTATCTAGCTACGATAACCATCCGGCCGATATGGCAACAGAATTATATGAACGTGAAAAAGATTTCGGACTCATCGAACTTTGGCATAAACAGCTAGAAGATACGAAACATGCCCTGCAAAAAATTGAAGCTGGTACGTACGGTATTTGTGAAGTGTCTGGTGAGGAAATTCCATTTGAAAGATTAGAAGCAATGCCAACTGCTACAACATGCATTCAGCACGCGACAAATAAATTAAATATGGAAACGCGACCAGTTGAAGAAGAAGTGTTATCTCCTTCTTTCCACAAGCACGATGAAGATCATTCTGTTGAGTACGATGCGGAAGATGCTTGGCAAGATGTCGCAAATTACGGAACGTCCGAAACACCGTCTGATTTAGAAAGACAAGATTCAAAAAACTATAATGGCATGTACGTAAATAGTGAGGAAAACGTAGGCTACGTAGAGGATTTTGAAAACTTTATCGGTACGGATATGTATGGGAAAAATCCGCAAGTTTTCGCTACAGAAGAACATGAAGAATATGAACAAATGCTCGATGACTTTGAAGAACGCACCTTTAAGGGTGAATTATCTTCAGATGAGTCTGGTTCTAAAGCATAAAAAAAGCATTCCGAAATTCGGAATGCTTTTTTTCGCTAGCTAATTAGTTTTTTGTAACGTTAGCTGCTTGTGGTCCGCGGTTTCCATCAACGATTTCGAAAGAAACTTCTTGACCTTCTTCTAAAGTTTTGAAGCCGTCGCCTTGAATAGCTGAGAAATGTACGAATACGTCTTCTCCGCCTTCAACTTCGATGAAGCCAAAACCTTTTTCGCCGTTAAACCATTTAACTTTACCTGTTTGCATGTCATGTACCTCCTAAATAAAAATGAAACTATGAATCCACATGAAAAGGTGGATATAAAGGACATGAATGTATAACAAGCTTACAGCCTTTAATACAACGTGCTTTATTTCCGTACCACATTATGTAGCTCAATAGTGTTTTCACTATATCATGCTATATCGAAAACGTCAAATGAGAACACTTTCACCCTATCGTTTTTTATAATCCTAGTATAACCTTAAATTTTCATTCTATTTTTATTCAAAAAATTAACAAAAATACAGTATTCTAATTCCTTTGATTTCTGTACAATATAATTACTACATATGATGAGGTGAAAAAAATGCAAGCACATGAAATCGAATATAAATTATATGGCGATGATATGCAGTTTGTTGAAATTGAATTAGATCCAGAAGAAAGCGTTATCGCAGAAGCTGGCGCAATGATGATGATGGAAGATCATATCGAAATGGAAACGATTTTCGGTGATGGTTCTGGACCATCTGGTGGTCTATTCGGTAAATTAATGGGCGCAGGTAAACGTCTCGTTACAGGTGAAAGCATGTTTATGACTGTCTTTACAAATACGGGCCATGGCAAACGTCACGTATCATTCGCCGCTCCTTATCCTGGAAAAATTATTCCTGTTGATTTAACAGAATATCAAGGAAAAGTAGTCTGCCAAAAAGATGCATTTCTTTGTGCTGCAAAAGGTGTTTCTATCGGAATCGAATTTACAAAGAAAATTGGAACTGGTTTCTTCGGTGGTGAAGGTTTCATCATGCAGAAACTTGAAGGTGACGGACTCGCTTTCATGCACGCAGGCGGAACAGTATATAAGCGTGAATTGAAACCTGGTGAAAAACTTCGCATTGATACAGGTTGTCTCGTTGCAATGACAAAAGACGTTAATTATGATGTTCAATTCGTTGGAAAAGTAAAAACAGCTCTATTTGGCGGAGAAGGTTTATTCTTCGCTACGCTAGAAGGTCCTGGAACGGTTTGGATTCAGTCCTTAACACTTAGTCGCTTAGCAGCTCGTCTTACAAGCCCAGCAGCTCAAAGCAGCGGTGAAGGCAGCGTTTTAGGTGGACTTGGTCGTCTTTTAGATGGAAAAGAGTAAAAAGTGCCCTTATGGGGCGCTTTTTATTTAGGTGGACTATACAAACCATTTTGGATCATGTAGTATTCCATCGCTTTATTGAGCCATGCCTCTTCTTCCTCCGTATAAGGGGACGGCATCATATTATTATATTGTTCTTCTACACTCTCTAATTTACTTAAAGAGTACATTGCCTCTTCACCAACATACTTAAAGGTTGCTTTCATATGTTGGTCCACAAGATTTTGTACTTCTGGGTCATCGATTGGTTTTCCAAATAACCTTTTTACTTCTTTTGATAAGCGGACAAACTCTTTATCTAGTTCCATCATCCCTTCCTCAGGTTTATTATATAATTCCTCAATCATTTCCCTCGGTATGGATTCCTCGAGCCATAATCGTTGTTCGTTTTCTTTTTGGATGCTACTAATTAAACTTATTAATATGTCACTATCTACCTGTTCATCTTCCTCAAGCAATAAAATTGTTCGTTCAATTGCCTTCATGGAAACCTCAAGCTGTCTCTTTTTCTCTTCGAAAGCTCTTTTCTGATTTTGCAACGTTTCCTTTAAGCTCATATTTAAACTCGGCATACTAAACATACAACGTATTTCATCTAGACTATATCCCAAAATCTTCAAACTCACTATCTTTTGTAATGTTAAAATATCCTTCCCTCTATATGCGCGGTGGCCAGAGCTAATATTTTTTTCTGGATTAAGTAATCCAATCTCATCGTAATATTGCAGTGTACGTATCGATGTGCCCGTTCTCTTTGAAAACTCACCAATTGAATAAACTTCTTTTTTGCTCACCCTACACTCCTCCTAACAATATGTCTACAAAAATCATACTCCCTCACGTAACTGTAGGTTCAAGCCTTTTTTCAAAAAGAATGAATCAAGTCCCTCACTGCATATATTGAACTATACCTTTTCTTAAGGAGGGCTTTCTCGATGCGTACTCCTTTATCCTTTGATAAAGATACTGCCATATTATTAGCTTCTTGCTGCGATCTAACGTATGAACAATATAAACAAAATGGGATTTTTGAAATACCTGATGGATTTCAATATGTACAAGGCTTTCAAGGAAAAGCGATTCAAACGATGGAATGGTTTGGGTTCATATTAGAATCTGAAGATACAATTATTGTAGCTTTTAGGGGCACACAAACAGATACAGATTGGATTATCGATTCACTCGTCAACCAAAGGCCATACCCATACGCTTTAAATAGCGGAAATGTTCATAACGGCTTTCTTTCAATTTATGAATCTTGCCGGGATCCTATTATGGATATGCTCGTGTCATTACCAGCCCATAAGAAACTTCTTGCAACAGGCCATAGCTTAGGAGGTGCACTCGCTACACTACACATACTAGATGCACGTATAAATACTGCCTTCGCACAGTACGGTCTTTATACATTTGCCTCTCCAAAAGTTGGAGATATCGCCTTTCGAAATTATTATAAGCTGCAAGTAGCTAGTAGCTTTCGTTTTGTCAATTTATTTGATGTCGTTCCTCTTCTCCCTCCGCGCAATGTTAATTTTAATGATCAAAACTGGGAATATGCACACGTCCATCACAACATGACATTTACAAAAAATACAAAATCCATTACAAATAATCATGCCATTACAACATACAAAACATGTCTGACCTCTCATTTTTAACCAGTAAACAATTGGAAATTAAATATTTGTATACTATAATAATCTATGAAATTACTTTTGGATGAGGGGACCTTACATGTTAAAATTTATCTTTGCACTTTTTCTCATTGTAATTTTTTCGGTTACAGGTTTCTTTACATTTTCATACTTTGCGACAGGGGAATATGGCGGAACAGGTATAATATATACATTCATGCCTTACCTTTCTTAAGCAAAATAAATAAAACGAGCTTAATCTCATTAAGCTCGTTTTATTTTTCTAAGCAAGCGCATCCCTGTTTTAAAAGTGAATAAATAAAAGCCCCTTCAAAAGGGGCTTTCATCTAAAAAAGTTTAACAGTATTACCAATACCCCAAATTTCATTACTGTACTGCAAAATTGTTCGATCACTCGCAAAATGCCCAGATTGTGCAATGTTCAAAATCGACATTTCCAGCCATTTCTTCCTATTTTCATAGGCCCTTCCAACAGCTTCTTGTCTTTCAGCATATGGGCTAAAATCTCGAAGAACGAAGTATTCATCATTTTGAATAACGAGGGAATCATAAATCGCTTCAAATTCAGCTCCCGACTGTGCAAAGAAACCATTCGTTAACTGATCGACTACTTTTTTAATGTGCATATTGTGATGATAATAGTCACTTGCACGATATCCGCCATTTTGGTAATAATGAAGAACCTCATCCGCCGTTAAGCCGAAAATGAAGCAGGCATCATCACCGACCCGATCTTTTATTTCAATATTAGCTCCGTCTAACGTTCCGAGTGTAATTGCACCATTCATCATGAATTTCATGTTACCTGTTCCTGACGCTTCTTTACTCGCAGTTGAAATTTGTTCACTTACATCTGCCGCTGGGAATACATCTTCCGCTAAAGAAACTCGGTAGTTTTCTAGAAAGATAACTTTCATAAATTGACTTACGTACGGATCGGTATTTACTTTTCTTGCAAGCTCATTTATTAATTTAATAATTTTCTTCGCATAATAATAGCCAGGTGATGCTTTCGCTCCAAAAATAAAAGTACGCGGGTAAAATGAAAAACTAGTATCCTCTTTTAAACGGTTATACAAGTACAAAATATGAAGAACATTTAATAACTGTCGTTTATAGGCATGTAGCCTTTTCACTTGCACATCAAAAATAGAATTTGGATCAATCGTGATCCCCATTTTATTATGAATGCGCTCCGCTAAAATAATCTTACGCTCTTGTTTTACCCCTGCAAGCTTTTCTTGAAAACTACCATTTTGATAAAATGCTTGTAAAGCTTGCAATTTAATCGGCTCTTTCTTCCATTCTTCTCCAATCGCTTCCGAAATAAGATTCGTCAGCTGCGGATTCGCCTTCATTAGCCAGCGCCTATGAGCAATTCCATTCGTTTTATTATTAAACTTATCTGGATAAAATTCATAGAACAATCGCATTTCACGCTGCTTTAAAATTTCTGTATGAATTTTCGCCACACCGTTAACGCTATGGCTACCAACAATCGCTAAATGAGCCATTTTCACAAGGTCATGCGCAATAATGGCCATATCCTCAATACGCTTCCAATCGTACGAATAACGGTTCCAAAGCTCATGACAGAAACGTTCATTAATTTCTTCAATAATCATATAAATTCTCGGTAATAACGGTTTAAAAATGTGAATTGGCCATTTCTCAAGCGCTTCTGATAACGTCGTATGATTCGTATAGGAAATCGTCTGCGTTGTTATGCGCCAAGCTTCTTCCCATGTCAATTTTTCTTCGTCTAATAAAATACGCATAAGTTCTGGAATTGCTAGAACCGGATGTGTATCGTTTATATGAATCGCGATTTTTTCATGTAACTGACGAAGACTACCGTGTCTCTCCCTATGCATACGAACGATATTTTGCAAACTTGCTGATACGAGGAAATACTGTTGTTTTAAACGAAGTATTTTCCCCTCATCATGCGTATCATCTGGATATAAAAACTCCGATACGGCCTCTGTTTCACGCTTATATTTCAAAATATCTTTACAATTTTGCGGAAAGGGAACTGGCTCCGCATTCCAAAGCCGAAGCGTATTCACAGTACTTGTTTCATACCCTACAACTGGAACGTCGTATGGTACTGCCATAATAACTTCTGCATTTGTATGCCTGAACTCTAAACGTCCATCAATTTCTAGTGGTTCAACGTTGCCAAAATAACTTACTTCTACGGCTTGGTCATACCTTCTTACTTCCCAAACGTTTTCATGAAGAAGCCACTGTTCTGGAAATTCTACTTGATAGCCATCAACAATTTTTTGATCAAACAGACCATGCTTATAACGAATACCACAGCCATGTCCTGGTAAGTTTAAAGAAGCGAGTGAATCGAGGAAACAGGCTGCTAAACGTCCAAGCCCACCATTACCAAGGCCAGCATCTGCTTCAATCTCTTCTAACTCTTGCAAAGAAATTCCAAGTTCAAAAAGTCCTTTTTCGCATACATCTCGAATGCCTAAATTTAATATGTTACTGCCAAGCAAACGTCCAAGTAAAAACTCAATGGATAAATAATACATTTGCTTTTGATCTCCAGAACGATAACTTTCATTCGTTGCAATCCATTGACTATTCATATACTCACGTACCATATGACCGAGCGTATTATACTGATCACGAGTTGTAGAATCTTTGAAACTTTTCCCATACATCGTTTCTAATTTTTCTAGAAAAGCGGATTTGAAGCTTTCAACATGAGTAAACATTTTTTCACCACCTGAATGTTATTCCATGAGACTTTTATACAATTTCTTGTATGCAAGAGCCGATTTTCCCCAGCTATAATCTTCAGTCATCGCTTGCTTTACAAGCCTATCCCATACTGGTTTATCTTGATAAAACTCAATTGCACGAAGAATCGTATGTAACATGTCATGCGCATTAAAATTCGTAAAGCTAAAGCCATTCCCAATTCCAGTTTCCTCATCGTAAGAATGTACAGTGTCATTTAATCCGCCTGTTTCTCTTACAATTGGAATCGTGCCATATGCGAGCGCAATAAGTTGTCCAAGTCCACACGGTTCAAACAACGATGGCATTAAAAATAAATCGCTTCCCGCGTACACTTGGTGCGCTAACGCTTCATTAAATCCAATATATACTTTTACCTTTTCTGGATACTCGTATGCCATCCATTCAAAGAACTGCTCGTATTCAGAATCGCCTGACCCCAAAATAATACATTGCACATCTTCTTCCATTATTTCACGGAATACAGTACGTACTAGATCAAGCCCCTTTTGCTTTGTTAATCGTGTTACCATCGAAATAACTGGTGTATCTTCTTTTTCTGGTAAACCAAAATAACGCTGCAATGCGCGTTTATTTTCATTCTTTTCATCTAGCGACTCTGCACTATACTGAGCCGTAATATATGGATCTGTTTCTGGATTATATACGCTCGTATCAATTCCATTTACAATGCCACTAAGCTTATCATTATACTTTCGTAGCAATCCATCTAACTTCTCACCGAAAAACTCATATTGAATCTCTTCTTTATATGTCGGGCTAACCGCTGTAATTTGGTCAGATGCGATAATACCGCCTTTCATAAAGTTCACGTTTCCATAAAACTCAAGCTGTTCACTATGAAAATATTCATGACCAAGATCCAGTAAGTCATACATCACTTCAGGAGGAAATACACCTTGGAACTGCAAGTTATGAATCGTATATACCGTTTTAATATGCTCATATAACGGGTTATCTTGATACTTTTCACGAAGTAAGAAATTCACCATAGCTGTATGCCAATCATGGCTATGAAGAACATCTACTTCGAAATCGAGATGCGGAATACACTCTAAAACTGCTTTTGAAAAATAAGAAAAACGCTCCCCATCATCATAATGGCCATATAGAGAATCTCTCTTAAAATAATATTCATTATCTATTAAGTAATACGTAATCCCATCCTGCTCACCTTTTAAAATCCCGCAATATTGGTTTCTCCATCCAAGAGGAACGTTAATTACTTTGTGAAGCGTACATCCTTCTCTTAACTCTTTCGGGATAAGACTGTAGTTTGGAAGTATAATGCGAACATTCACTCCTAATTTTTTTAATTCCTTTGGGAGCGCTCCTGCTACATCGGCTAAACCTCCGGATTTAATAAACGGTACACATTCTGATACTGCAAATAAAATATTCACCTGTTGTCCCACTGCACGAAAAGCGTATACATCATAAATCGCTCTTCTTACAGCTTCCTCCCTTCAAGTTTTCATATAGAGTAAAACCTTAATTAGTGGGGGTTTTCTAAATCCCCCACTAATTATGCACCTGCTATTTACGAATAACTGTTGATTGTACTATTTTGTACACTACCTTTTTCTACAACATATGGCTCATCAGCACTTCCTTTTAACACTACGCCGTCGCCAAGTTTCACATCTTTATCAATAATAACACCGTCTATTATGCAATTATCTCCAATTTGGCTCTTTTGCATAATAATACTATTACGAACAATTGAACCTTTTCCAATTTTAACAGAACGGGAGACAACACTATTTTCCACTTTACCTTCAATAATACTGCCGTTTGCAATCATCGTATTTTTCACTACTGCACCCTTCATATAACGAGTTGGTGGCTCATCTTTTACTTTCGTAAAGATTGGTACTTCTTTCTTAAATAATTGCTTCCAAATAGAAGGCTGCAAAATTTCTAGAGTATGTTTATAGTAGCTTTCAATCGAATCAATAATAGCTACATATCCTGTATGTTCGTACGTAGCAATATGCAGTGATTTTCCGCGCTTTTCTCTCACTACATCAAATAAACTGTATTGCTCCACATCTTTATATGTCTCAAATAAATCTAACAATAATTGTTTCTTTAACACGTATGTTTGAAGCGAAACCCCTTCATGACAAACTTCAGTAATATCAGCTTCCGTATGTATATGTCGCTCTAACACCGCTTGAAAATTTAATGCTGTTACGAGATGGCTATTCGTAATAACAACGTATTCTTCTCTAGCTCTTAGAAAATAATCAATATGTCTTCTAAAATGTGCAAAAGATCCAAATTCATCTTGATCACATTGGCAGTTCGGTGGGAATAAAAACAGTCCATCACGCTTTCTATCTAAATCCCACTGTTGTCCTGAACCGACATGATCCATTAAAGAACGATTTTTATGACTTGTAAAAACCGCCACGCTATGAATGTTAGAATTCACCATATTTGAAAGCATGAAATCAATGAGTCGGTAACGGCCTCCAAACGGTAACGCCGCTAATGAACGATGCCCTGTTACTTTCTTTAAGGAAGGAAAACTTCCCGTTGCATTAATAATTCCTAACATTTTTTCTCCCATTCATTTCATCCCCCTTTTCTATTTCCCTTCAGCAATTAGTACTACGTCATCAACATTTTTTTCTGGGCGAATTATTGTCCCATCTTCAATAACCATTTCCGATCCAACAATCGCTCGTTCAATCACAACGTTTTTACCAATCTTTGCCCCAGGCATAACGACAGAATCGATCACCATACTACCTTCTTCCACCGTCACTCCTTGGAATAAAACAGAATGCTTCACGTCCCCTTCAATGACGCACCCTTCATTAATAAGTGACTCTTCTACTTTTGCCTGTTCTGCAATATATTGAGGTGGCTCATTTGGGTTCACAGAATAAATGCGCCAATTACGATCATTTAAATTCAACGATGTTTCATCGCGAAGTAAATCCATATTCGCTTCCCATAAGCTTTTCACCGTTCCAACATCTTTCCAATATCCTTCAAACGGATACGCCATCAACTTCTTCCCTTCATCTAATAAAAGCGGAAGTACATCTTTTCCGAAGTCATTACTAGATTCAGGGTTTCTTGCATCCATCTCTAAATATTCTTTTAAAATAGCCCAGTTAAAAATATAAATTCCCATTGATGCAAGATTACTTCTTGGAAATTGCGGTTTCTCCTCAAATTCAACAACTTCCATCTCTTCATTTGTATTCATGATGCCAAAGCGACTCGCTTCATCCCAAGGCACTTCAATAACAGAAATTGAAACATCTGCTTCTTTCTCAACATGGTAATCTAGCATTTTACTGTAATCCATTTTATAAATATGATCGCCTGATAAAATAAGGACATATTCTGGTTCATACTGACTTAAATAGTTTAGATTTTGATAAATAGCACTTGCCGTACCCGTATACCACTTCACACCTGAAGACTCCGCATAAGGGGGTAACACAGTAACTCCACCGTTTACACGATCAAGATCCCAAGCATTTCCGATTCCAATATAATTATGAAGTTCTAACGGTTGATATTGTGTTAAAATCCCCACCGTTTCAATACCGGAGTTTGCACAGTTACTTAACGTAAAATCAATAATGCGATATTTACCACCAAATGGAACAGCTGGCTTGGCTAAATTTTTTGTTAATGCACTTAAACGACTACCTTTTCCCCCTGCTAGTAACATTGCTACGCACTTTTGTTTTTGAGCCATCTTGTTTTTTACTCCCCTTTCTCGTCTTCACTGGTCGTAATATGGATACGCCAAATGGTGGAATTGTAATTTCTACATGTGCCGCTTGATTATGATATGGCTCTAGAACCGTCTTGAGACGTTTCTTATTAACTTGCCCCGATCCGCCATATTGCGCCGAGTCACTGTTTAAAATTTCGTTATAATACTCGAAATCTGGTACACCTATTTTATAGTTTTCATATGTAGCTTTCGTAAAATTACATACGACAACTAACGCATCTTCCTGCTTATCCCCTTGGCGGATAAACGAGAAAATACTTTGCTCATTATTATTAGCATCAATCCACTGAAATCCTTCAGGCGAGTGATCTAACTGCCAAAGTGGTTTTGAGCGCTTATACAATGCTATGAGCTCTTTAAAGTAATCATGCATATAACGATGCATTTCAAAGTCATGTAAATTCCAATCTAAATCTTCAAGGTCTTTCCACTCATCAAATTGCCCGAATTCTCCACCCATAAAGAGTAATTTCTTACCTGGATGAGTAAAGAAATATCCATATAATAAACGAAGTTGGGCGAACTTATCCCAGTAATCTCCCGGCATTTTATTTAATAACGACTTTTTCCCATGAACGACTTCATCATGAGAAAGCGGCAATATAAAGTTTTCAGAGTGAGTATATAGTAAAGAGAATGTCATTTTCTCATGAATGTATTTCCGGTACTCTGGTGCACATTCCATATATTTCAGCACGTCATTCATCCAACCCATATTCCATTTATAATTGAACCCAAGTCCACCCTCGTATGTTGGAGCTGTTACAAGTGGCCAAGCTGTTGAATCTTCTGCTGTCATAAGAAACTCTTCATCTTCTGCAAACACAGCTTCATTTAACTCTCGTAAGAAAGAAACAGCGTGTTCATTACTTTGCTCTTTTCCTTCTTTATTCCAGTACAGCATATTCGCAACTGCATCTACCCTGAAACCATCAATATGGAAATACCTCATCCAAAATAACGCATTTGAAATTAAGAAATTACGTACTTCTCTTTTCCCTAAATCAAAATTAACAGTTCCCCATACTTGGTTTTCTTGTACATCTATATCTTTATATTCATAAGTCGGTGTCCCATCAAACAAATATAAACCGTGAGCATCTTTACAAAAATGCCCCGGCACCCAATCTAAAATGACACCGATTCCATATTTATGACATTCATCGACAAAATACATCAAATCATGTGGCGTGCCGAATCTACTTGTAGCTGCATAATATCCCGTTCCTTGATATCCCCAAGAACGATCATATGGATGCTCAACAAGCGGCATAATTTCAATATGTGTAAATTGATGTTCCACCACATACGGAATGAGCTCCTCGGCCATTTCTCTGTAAGAGTACAGAGCACCATCTTCTTTCTTTTTCCAAGAACCGAAATGTAATTCATAAACTGTCATCGCTTCTTTATAAATCGATTTTTTCTTTCTCTTACGAATCCAGTTTTTATCATCCCATTCATATCCCTCTATATCAAAAACTACAGATGCCGTATTTGGTCTTACTTCTGCATATACTGCGTAAGGATCTGCTTTTAAAATAACGCCACCGTCCATCGTTTCAATCGCATACTTGTATATCTCATTCTCTTCAATATGCGGTACAAACAAGGACCAAATCCCCTCTTCTGTCACTTGTAGCATCTTATGTTGCTCATAATCCCATTCATTAAAATCCCCAACAACACTCATTGCTTTCGCATGAGGAGCCCATACTGTGAATCGTACACCTCGTATCCCATCTTCCGTCACAATATGTGCCCCAAAGATGTTATAACTGTCATAGTACTTTTCTGTATGAAACTCATCTCGTTTCACTTCTTCGCAATTTATTACATCCAATATGTTCACCTCACTAAGATGACAGAAATTTTTTACTCTTTATTATTTCTGCGAAAAACTGAAATATCCTTGTTATTTTTTTAAAAATATACGTTTTTTTCTTTAATTTGGCTTAAAATATTCAAATTTACTGTGTAAAATATCGAATTTTGACGAATATTCATTGCAAACGCTTCATTTCTCCTTACTATTTTCACCTTTCATTGTTGCTCAATATTTACTTTATTGATTTCTCCCTGTTTTTCACACTATTTTCCTCGTAAAATTCAAACAAATAATCTGTCATAAAAAAATGTTTCTCAACATTTTTTGTGACAAAATTTATTGAAATGTAAAATTCATAAGCATATACTTATTCTCAATAAAGAACAATAAACTTTGCAATTACAATTCATAAGATAAGAACCAGATGCAACAAAATCACAAACACCTGTAGAAAAATCAAAAAGCGGGACACTGACAGATATTTTAAAGAAATTAGGACTAACACCGAAAAAATAACATATAAAAGCACTCTATTCAAAAATAGAGTGCTTTTTTCTATAAACGACCCTTATCCAGCAAAAGGGGTATATTGGGGATATACAAGGGAAACCGGAAAAGGAATTTATATTAAATTATATAAAAATTCAGAGGTAGGAAGCAGTTTCCCGCCTCTGAATTATTTAGCAATTATTATAGTACTGGTGCCATTGTTTCTTTTAATACTTTTACAGAATGAGCGAATTTCGCTTTCTCTTCTTCGTTTAATTCAAGTTCTACGATTTCACGCACACCTTCGCGATTAATAACAGCTGGAACGCCTACGTAAGCATCTTTTTCACCATATTGCCCTTCAAGGTATGCAGATACAGTTAATACGCTGTTCTCGTTGCTTAAGATCGCTTTAGTTACACGAAGTAGTGACATACCGATTCCGTAGTAAGTTGCGCCTTTACGTTCGATAATGTGGTAAGCTGCATCGCGTACATTTTCAAAGATCTTATCTAAATCTTCTTGGTTATACTGTTCGTTGTTCGCTAAGATTGTTTCTAGTTTTTGTACACCTACAGTAGCGTGGCTCCATACTGGAAGTTCAGTATCACCGTGCTCACCAACGATGTAAGCATGAACGTTACGTGGATCTACATCTAAGTAGTCCCCTAACATGTAACGGAAACGAGCAGAGTCTAGAGTTGTACCAGAACCAATTACGCGCTCTTTTGGTAAGCCAGATTCTTTCCAAGTTACGTAAGTTAAAATATCAACTGGGTTTGTTGCGATTAAGAAGATTCCATCGAATCCGCTATCCATAATACCGCGAACGATTTGTTTAAAGATCTTTGTATTTTTCTCAACTAAGTCTAAACGAGTTTCACCTGGCTTTTGTGGTAATCCAGCAGTGATAACTACTAAATCTGCATCTTTACAATCTGCATAGCTACCGCTCCAAACTTTTGTTGGTGATGGAGAGAATGGTACCGCATGGCTTAAGTCCATTGCTTCCCCTTCTGCTTTTGCTTCATTTACATCTACAAGTACGAATTCTTCTGCTACACCTTGGTTGATCATTGAGTAAGCGTAACTACAACCTACAGCTCCTGTTCCTACTAATACTACACGATTGATACCTTTTTTCATGTTAATTTCCCCTCTCTATTGTTCACATATATTATTTATTATTGTTTAAGTAATTAATTAAAATACTAATTTAATGTTGTTTAACTTCTTTACATACATATTGTAGCACGGATTATTGTGAATTACTTCACAAATTATGACCTATTTGTGAACTTTTTCACATAGAGTGTAAAGTTATTGGCGTGAGTGTGAAATCCATCCCAATCCACACGTTTTACCCAGTTTGTGAAAGCTTTTTCTTAACGTTTTCTTAGTAAGTGAAATTATATCGGCGACCGAAACCCTAATTATATCGACTTACCGACAAAATCCAAAAATGATAGTAATATAAAGAAGCTGTCTCCAATAGATTACCCATTTAGAGACAACTTCTTCTATCTATATTATTTATTTTCCGCAGTAGCCTCTAATACAGCAGCTTTTACCTACTTCTCACCGTTTAATTTTTGTAAATCCGCAGCCGTTCCTGTTACAACAACTCCAATAACTTTTACATCTTGCTCACTTGGTTTTGTTTTCTTCCCTCTCAGGTAATCATATATACGTTTATATTCTTCATAATACTTTCCCTTTCGATCCAATTAATTTAACAGCTTCAATCGAAATTTCTTCAATACATTTTTGCCTCCTTGCTAAATCACGATGCCTATTAATCGCTACTTGAAATAACCATGTTTTTATATAAGTAATTTTCATATTAGGTATAGATAATAGCGCTTTATGTATCGTATTTTGAACGATATCCTCTGCTTCTGCTGGCGCTATCCCAATTTTAAGCAAGTATCTATAAATACTTTTAGATGTTTCTATAATAATCTTTTCATACTCCATCGCTCTCTCCTTTCTATTAGTTAGACGATTGAAATAGAAAAAAGTATACAACATTTCATAAAAAAAGCGGACTATCCAAAGTCCGCTTTTACACAACAAAAAAGAGATAGCATAATCTGCTATCTCTTTTAGTATGACCCGTACGGGATTCGAACCCGTGTTACCGCCGTGAAAGGGCGGTGTCTTAACCACTTGACCAACGGGCCAAAATCTGGCAGAGAAGAAGGGATTCGAACCCTCGCACCGCGTTCGCGATCTACTCCCTTAGCAGGGGAGCCCCTTGAGCCACTTGGGTACTTCTCTATAATATGGCTCCGCAGGTAGGACTCGAACCTACGACCGATCGGTTAACAGCCGATAGCTCTACCACTGAGCTACTGCGGAATAATTATGGTGGGCCTAAATGGACTCGAACCATCGACCTCACGCTTATCAGGCGTGCGCTCTAACCAGCTGAGCTATAGGCCCATAATAGATAAGCGGGTGAAGAGAATCGAACTCTCGACCAGAGCTTGGAAGGCTCTTGTTTTACCACTAAACTACACCCGCATTAAATTAAAAATGGTGAGCCATGAAGGATTCGAACCTTCGACCCTCTGATTAAAAGTCAGATGCTCTACCAACTGAGCTAATGGCTCATTTTGAAAGTGGTGCCGGCTAGAGGACTTGAACCCCCAACCTACTGATTACAAGTCAGTTGCTCTACCAATTGAGCTAAGCCGGCTTGCGACTTCAAAATGGTGGCTCGGGACGGAATCGAACCGCCGACACGAGGATTTTCAGTCCTCTGCTCTACCGACTGAGCTACCGAGCCTTTATGTAAAAAAAATGGCGGTCCCGACCGGGGTCGAACCGGCGATCTCCTGCGTGACAGGCAGGCATGTTAACCACTACACCACGGGACCATTTGGTTGCGGGGACAGGATTTGAACCTGCGACCTTCGGGTTATGAGCCCGACGAGCTACCGTACTGCTCCACCCCGCGATGATATAATATTTAATTTAGAAAAAATGGAGGAGGTAGAGGGATTCGAACCCCCGCGCGACTCTCGCCGCCTGTCGGTTTTCAAGACCGATCCCTTCAGCCGAACTTGGGTATACCTCCGAGATATGAACTTTGAGTGGTGGACCTTGTAGGACTCGAACCTACGACCGGACGGTTATGAGCCGTCTGCTCTAACCAGCTGAGCTAAAGGTCCTTTATGGTAGCGGCGGAGGGGATCGAACCCCCGACCTCACGGGTATGAACCGTACGCTCTAGCCAGCTGAGCTACACCGCCATAAGTGATATTCAAATAAGTGGAGCCTAGCGGGATCGAACCGCTGACCTCCTGCGTGCAAGGCAGGCGCTCTCCCAGCTGAGCTAAGGCCCCATATGTTGAAATATCGGGAAGACAGGATTTGAACCTGCGACCCCCTGGTCCCAAACCAGGTGCTCTACCAAGCTGAGCCACTTCCCGTTAAGAAAAAACGCGCCCGAGAGGAG